>DSAF01000158.1 GCA_011388305.1 Candidatus Zixiibacteriota bacterium
CTTATGTTCCGCGCGGGCTTTTTTTCTTGCGCTCTGGAGATATTTCGATATTTTCGAGTATTATGACAAATCTTCGAATAAACATAATTTCCCGCAAACGCCGTAGCGTGCGAAAATTCTCCGACAGGCCGTTAGATGACGCCGACTTGTCGGTCATTTTGGAGGCGGGCAGGCTCGCGCCGAGTAGCACGAACTCTCAGCCTTGGCGTTTCGTGGTTGTTCGCGATGAGGCGCAGATAGGTGCGATTTCGGGTTCGGCGCCGGCATGGATTGCGTTCAACAAGCCATGGATGTCGAAAGCGCCTTGCCTGATTGTATTGTGCGCCGAGCCGCCATTGACGCGCAAACTCACGGGCGCGCTTCTTCCGGTGGATTTGCCGACAATCGATGTCGCCATTGCGGGCGAGCATATTGTTTTGGCGGCGGCGGAATTGGGGCTTGGGACTTGCTGGGTCGGCTGGTTCGACGAGGATAAGATTCGAGCGATATTGGATTTCCCGAGAAGCTGGCGCGTGATTTCTATTTTGGCGGTGGGATGGCCGGACGAGCCGCTGGAAGACCGCGAGCCTAAGCGCAAGAAGCTCTCGGAGGTGGCATTCGACGGTAGCGCGGACAATCCATGGACGCGGGAATGAGGAGCGCATTTTCGCGCTGACTTTTCGGCGCGGGAATTTCGGCAAAATCACAGTTAATCCCATCTCGCGCCGAGAAGCTTTGATGGGGGCTATTGAGTTCCCTGAAGAGAATTCACGAGGTCTCTGCCGCAGAGCGGAGCGGGTAGAGGCTTGCCGTCCTCGCGATATAAACGAATCGTTTCTTCAATTATACGGCACAATTCGTCGAAAACATCGCGCTCGTCGTCGCCGTGACAGCCGCCATAGAAAAGTTCGGGACAACTGCCGATGTAACAACCGTCGATTTCCGACCACTCGATTATTTTGACATATTTAGCTTCATTCGTCATCTTCTCGACTCCTCGATAACAAGGCGCACGGCCTTTTCCTGATAGTGTTTTGCGTCGTCGTTTTCGTTGCCCGAAATCGTAATCGGCTTTCGGAGATTGGGATGGGCGAAGTTCCGATGACTCCCTCTTCCGCCTCTATCAACAAAGCCGGCCTTTCGCAAATCACTTATGAGGTCTCATACTTTCCTCGGCATCGAACGCTCTCACAAATGTCAAGTTCCATTATTGAAATTGTAACTAAAACTAAAGAAATATCAACCCTGCTAAAAACTCATCGAGCGGAACGGCCAGAAATCTCCGCGAAGGAAGGAAAATCGCTTTGTCGAGGAAGTCCTTGCACTGCGGGGATTTTTTTTTATATTGTCGCAAAATGAAACTACTCGAAAAGGATAAGACATGTTGTGGTCTAAAGCATTCATTCCGACGCTCAAAGAAGTCCCCACCGATGCGCAGGTGAAATCGCATATTCTCATGCTCCGCGCGGGCTTGATTCGCCAGCTATGCGCGGGCATATACACATTTTTGCCGCTCGGATGGCGCTCTATGCTCCGCGTGATGGACATCATCCGCGAGGAGATGGACGCTATCGGCGGGCAGGAAATATTCATGCCATCGACTACGCCGCTGGAACTGTGGGCGGAGACCGGTCGCGACGCCGACATGGGCGAAATCATGTATCGCATCGAGGACCGCAAGGGCACGGCATTCGCGCTGGCGCCTACACACGAGGAAGTCATCACGGATATCGCCCGCGGCGAGATTCGCAGTTATAAAGAACTACCTCAGGTTTGGTATCAAATCCAAAACAAATTCCGCGACGAGCCGCGCCCCCGCTCGGGCGTCCTGCGCGTCCGCGAGTTCCTGATGAAAGACGCATACACGCTCTGCGCCGACGAGGAGCAACTCCACGAGGAGTATAAAAAACAAGAAATGGCATATCGCCGAATCTTCGACCGTTGCGGGTTGCAATATTTCGTCGTCGGGGCGTCCAGCGGGCTGATGGGGGGCACCGGCTCGGAGGAGTTCATGGTGCCGTCGGAGTCCGGCGAGGACATCATCGCGACTTGCGAGTGCGGATTCGCGCAGAACCTCGAGGTCGCCAAGTCCGTGCCTACGAAAGTCCGGTGGAAGGATGCTGACAAGGCGAAAGTCCACACGCCGGAGCAGAGGACTATCGAGCAGGTCTCGGAATTTCTCGGACTGCCCGAGGGACAGCTTCTCAAATCCTTGCTATATATAACGCAGTCGGGGAAGCCCGTCATGGCCTGCCTGCGAGGCGACCACGACCTTTCCGAGGATAAGCTCCAGAGCGCGGTGGGGGAGGCCGTCCGCCCCGCCGAGCCGGAGGAAGCACTCAAAATCACTGGAGCACCGATAGGGTTTTTAGGGCCGATAAGCCTTGCCGATAAGCTCGAAATCATAGTCGATTCCGCCGTGGAGGACGAGATGCCGTTCGCCACGGGCGCGAACGAAGTCGATTATCACATCACGGGATACTCGCTCGCCGACATCGGCAAACACCGAAGGGCGGACATCCGCGCGGTCGCCGAGGGCGACCTCTGCATCGCATGCGGAAAAAAGCTCGACCTCGTCCCGACAATCGAGATAGGCCACATCTTCAAGCTCGGCACCAAGTATTCCAAACCCATGGGCGCGACTTTCCTCGACGAAGAGGGCACCGCAAAGCCTATCCAGATGGGAAGTTACGGCATCGGCGTAGGCAGAATCCTCGCGGGTGCGATAGAGCTTTTCGCCGACGAGGACGGAATCTGCTGGCCGATTACAATCGCACCGTTCGAGGTGATTATCACGCCGGTGAACGTCTCCGACGAAGCGGTAATGTCCGTTGCGATGGCGATTTACGAGGAGCTTATCGACGAGGGCGTGGAGGTCCTTCTCGACGACCGCGAGGCGCGCCCGGGCGTCAAGTTCAAAGACGCCGACCTCATCGGCGCGCCGATTAGAATCACCGTTGGCAAGGGCGTCAAGGACGGCGTTGTCGAGCTTATCGACCGCAAAGCCAAAGAGTCTGAGAATGTGCCCATCGAAGACGCAGTCGAAAAGACGCTCGAACTTTGGGACCGCCTGTTCGCGGAGCTATCGGATTTGTAGGGACTTCGCCCGTTATGGGCACGTCGGGCAGTTGAGCTTGCCGGTGAAAGCATTGCGATAGTGCTCGGCCTCGCGCGCAATTTCTTCATCGGGGAACTGCGCCTTTAGAACTTCGAGGCGCACCAGCCGCTCCTCGACTTCGAGGCACTTGCCGAGAACCCCCGCCGTCGCGCGGAGAACCCCCGGAAACGGCAAATACCGCGACCTCACCGAGACATCGCCGAAGTGTTCCCAGAACAGCGAGTCGAGCGCGAGAGCTTTGTCGCACATGTCGTTTTCCCATGCAACGCCACGGGCGAAAATCAGCCCGCGCGCCGTGAGCGGCGATTCTGCGGACATCTCGACGAGTGTGAAACCCATCGCCACAGCATCATCGTGCCGCTCGACCTGATACGCGACATAGGCCTGCGCAAGACTGTCCAAAATCGGGCGCTCGGCAGTGGGCGGCTCCACAACCGTGAAATCAAGCGAATCTCCCGCCGACCATCCGCGATTATAGACGAGCCAATACTCTCCCGCCGGAAGGCACGGAAGCCCCACTTCCCGCTCATAGCTACGGACACCGCGAAACGGGTCGTGTTTGTGGCTCATGCCGTCGATGAGGATGTATCGATAGCGCACGGACTGGCCGGGCGCGAGCGTGTCGTTGGGGTTGCCCTCGGCCGGATTGATGAGCACGAAGGGGATTTCGGCCTCGACACGCACCATCGCGGGGTCGAGCTGATACACAATCGCCGAGTCGCTCGCGGTGTTCTTCGCGATAACATCGAAGGACATCGGCTCGCCCATCATAAAAGCCCGCTCGGGCGGAACCCATTCGAACTCGATAGCCTCTCGAAGAGACTGAATCGGCCCCAACACCTGCGACAACGCAAGAGGGGCGATAGTTAAACACAACACAATGATTAGCAAACACTTAAACGCTTTCACAATCCCGCTTCCTCGGTAAATTTTTCGAACAACTCTCTCGACTTCTCGTCGAGTTTCGATGGGATTTCCACATTGACGACGACAAAGAAATCACCGGCCTTGCCCTTGCCCGCAAAGCCTTTACCGGGAATTCGGAGCTTCGTTCCCGGTTGCGTGCCCGGCGGGATTTTCAGCAGGACCTTCTCGCCGCGGGGCGTGCGCACGCGAATTTTCGCGCCCTCGACCGCCTGTTTGAGGCCGATTGTGACGTCGGCGAAAATGTCATCGCCCTCTCTTCGGAAGAACTTATCCTTGGCGACTCTGACGGTGATGATGAGGTCTCCCGGTGCGCCGCCGCCGTAACCGGGCGCGCCCATCCCGCGAAGCCGAATCTTTCCGCCGTCGCGGATGCCCGCGGGGATATTGATGTCGATGGTCTTCGGCCCCTGTCCGGGGATGTCGAACTGAACTCGGCTCTTGCCGCCCGTCACCGAGGTTTTGAACGGGACTTGGGCGACTGCCTGATAGTCCGCGCCTTTGCTGGCGTAGCTTCGCTTTTGGCTACGCCCCCCGAAAAACTGCGAGAACAAATCGCCGAGGTTTCCGCCGCCCGCTCCGCCAAAGATGTCCTCGAAGTTGCCCTCGATGACCGTCCCCTGCGGGTATTGGCGCCTTCCGCCGCCGGGGGGCACGCGGAAACCCGCGCCATATTTGCGAAGTTGCTCATACTCGGCGCGCTTTTTGGGGTCGGAGAGGACTTGAAAGGCCTCGTTGATTTCCTTGAAGCGCGCCTCGGCCTCGGGCTTGTCGGGGTGGAGGTCGGGGTGGAATTCTTTCGCGAGGCGATGGAAGGCCTTCTTAATCTCAGCCTCCGATGCGCCTTCCTTCACGGATAAAATTTTGTAGTAGTCTTTGCTCGGATCCATATATCGTTCGGTTATTTATCGGCCTTCGGGTTCGATATTCTTCCCATGAAGAGGATGCTTCCGGTTTCGTTGTCGCGGATGATGAAAATGAACGGGTGGTCCGCGCGGAAAATCGGAGTGGGCTGTGGCATCGCCGCCTTCGTGGCCATCTCAACAGCGGTCGCCGCCGCGGCCTCGGTGCCTTTCTCGTTCACCTCGATGAAAGCCTTGTGTTTAATCTGTGAAATCCAAAGCTCGCCGACCGGCCATCCCGTCCCGCTGAAATCGGCGACGTCCATCATAAACGCATCCCTCATGCCAAGGCTCTTGAATGGCGGGACGAGGCTGTAATCCGTCTTAAGCTCGAACTTGGGGATATAGAGCTTGACCTTCTCCTCCTCGTGGCTGTCGATTTCGGAGAGCCATTTGGCGAGGTTCTGCGGAGTCAGCTTGCTCTCGATTCCGGCGAGGTCGCCCCTCTCGTTCGGGAGGAAAATCACCATCGACATCGGCCTGCCCTTATATGGCAATGAAATCGCCTGAAAGCCGTCGCCCTCGAGGAGCTTGAAACGGCTTTCTTGGAACATCATCGGGACGGAGACTTCATCATCGGGTGCAATATAGAACGGCGCGTCGCGCGTGGCGTGGCCTTGAAACGGCGAGAGCCAATCGCCCTTGAAATAAATCGCGTTGAGGATGACGCAGACGGAGTTCGGGTCGAGCCTATCGAGGATTTTCTCAATCTTGCCGTGAGTCTTATCGCTCACCCACTCGTTGATTTTATCGAGGTCGCCGAAGAAAATTTCCGCGTGATAGTTCTGCGCGAGAAGGCTTTTGAATTCGCCGGAAACATCCCCGCCGGTGAGGGACAGCGCATTGGCGATGTCGAGCCTCGGCTCGGTTCCGACGAGGTTAGATATAAGTTCGCCGAAGGCACTATGAACGCCCTCGCCATCGGGAAGTTCCAGCGCGGAGCGCATCTCATCGGCGGTGTTCCCCCGCGCGCCGGAGAATGTCATCCCCAGCGCCGAGGACACACTGAACGGCGAGAAGAAAAGGTTGCCCTCATCGTCGCGAAGCTGGCCATACAGCTTGACCGCGAAGGCGTTATTCCCCGAAACAAGCGCGGAGATGCCATCGGGGGGCGTGTTTTCGGGGGCTTTCGAGAGGGCAGTCGCCAGAGTCGCCAGAAGGCACATAAGTGTGAGAATAGTTGTCGTCCTGTCCATCGTCATCTCCATTGAATTATGTTTTCAATGAATTATAACGATAGTGTCAAGTCATGCAAAGAAAAAATACCCCATGGAGGATTCGAACCTCCGACCCACTGATTAAGAGTCAGTTGCTCTGCCAGCTGAGCTAATGGGGCATTTCGCGGCCGGCCAATTCGGCCGATGTTCCGTCAATTTATTCCAAATGCATTGGTATTTCAAGCTATTTGTGAAATTTTTTCGCCGGAAGCTCTCGCTTTTTTGCTCAATTTCGCCTCGCGCGGGGGCGTCGGCGCGCGTAAACGCGCCGCGAAGTAGTCGGAGCGCGATCCTGCACAACAAAGAAAGTCTTCCGCCCGACTACTTCGAGCCTGCCTGCGATTTGTAAATCGCAGGCAGGGCCGACGCCCCGCCACGAAAAGCGTTAAAGACATCGAGTTCGCGCGAGCATAAGCACTGCTTGATTTGTCGCTATATATGGTTATATTTCGCGCTTAAAGGAGTTCAGATATTCAGAACGCGTTCTGAAGGACGGAGTAATATGGGGAAATGGCTTATCACAGGCGGTTCAGGGTTTCTCGGAATTAACCTGATTAGATATCTGCTCGATAAAGGCGAGGAAATAGTCTCGCTCGACATTCTGCCATTCACATACGACGACTGCGCGGATAAAATCGCCCATGTTCGGGGAGACATTCGCGACAAAGACACCGTCGATAGGTGCATGGAGGGCGTCGATATCGTGATGCACGGCGCGGCGGCACTGCCGCTATACTCAAAAGAGGACATCTACACCACCAACATCGATGGCACCGAGAAAGTCTTCCAGTCCGCACTCGAACACGGACTCAAGCGCGCAATCTACATCTCCTCGACAGCCGTCTATGGCATCCCTGACCATCACCCGATTTACGAAGAGGACAAGCTCATAGGCGTCGGGCCATACGGCGAGGCCAAAATCGAGGCGGAGAAGCTCGCCAAAATTTTCCGCGGGCGCGGAATGACGATTACCACCATCCGCCCGAAATCATTCATCGGGCCGGAGAGGCTCGGCGTGTTCGGCATTTTCTACGAATGGGCCAACGAGGGGCGAAGTTTCCCGATGATAGGCAGAGGCAACAACTTATACCAGCTCCTCGATGTCGAGGATTTATGCGAGGCGATTTGGATGGCCGCGAACTTCGAGGACGAGGACGCGGTGAACACCGAGTTCAACATCGGCGCAAAGGAATTCTCGACCATGCGCGAGGACTATCAGGTCGTCCTCGATGCCGCCGGCTTCGGCAAAAAAATCAAAGGCTCGCCGGGAAACTTGGTGGTTTTCACCCTCGAAGTCCTCGATAAGCTTAAGCTCTCGCCCTTGTATCCGTGGGTTTATAAGACCGCGACCAAAGACTCATTCGTCTCGGTGGAGAAAGCGGAAAAAGTTCTGGGGTTCACGCCGAAATTCTCGAACAAAGACGCGCTTCTTCGCAACTACGAGTGGTTTTTGGAGAATGTCGATAAATTCCATCGAGGCGACACACAAGACGGCATCACCCATCGAGTGCCTTGGAAGCAGGGCATCCTCGGCGTCATCAAGCGGTTCTTCTGAGGGGTTTCCTGCAGACAACTTTCCTGCCGCGTTAATACCTGTATCCCTGTGCCTCATCGGGGGTGAACTCCACGCCAAGCCCGAGAACTATTCTGTTCACGAAGTTGAAATATGCGGCGATAAGGGTTATTGTGAGGATCTCATCATCCGAAAGGCCTTGTTCACTAAGGGCTTTAATGCTCTGTTCGGATGCGTTGCCCGGGTTTCGGGTGAGGTTTTGCGCATACTCGCAGATGGCCGTCTCACGGTCATCGAGGCCAGCACTGCGATAATCCTCGGCGAGCAAGTCGATGCGGCGGGAGTCTTTCCAATATGCGTCGAGCGCCTCGGCGTGGTGTCGGATGCAGTATTTACAACCGTTTGCGGACGACACGACTACGGCGATAATCTCGCAAAGGCATCTTGGGAGCGAGTTTTCGCCGAACATGATGGCGCGGTAAAGGTTCATGTGCTCGCGCATGGCCTTGGGGTGCAGGCTGTGCACACGCATGACATTCGATAGTTTGCCTCGTGCGGAGATTATCTCGCGATATATCTCCTCAAGCTCGCCATCGGCGTCGTTCTCGTCGATAATTCTAATCCATGCCATGTGTTTCCTCCTCGTCCAGTCCCTCTATCCATCCTCGGACCCAGCGAATGTCGAATCTGCGGTCGGAGATGTCGCCCACCCTGTCCCAGATAAGCTCTTCGGGCGGGCCGAAATCTGTGATGTCGCGGAGGCGGAATCTGCCTCCCGGCGCACAATCTGTCACGCCGAAGAGCTGAAGCGAGTCGATGCCCTCCAAGAAGAACGGGTTCACCTCTGCGCTCATAACCCAGCTCGAGTCCGATTGGCGGAGCATCATATCACCAATGCGGTAGAAAGTGCCCTCTTGGCTACGGCGCTCAAACCCCCACGAACAAGTCTCCCAGACCGTCGAGTTGAACGTCCCCTCGCCGGGAAGCTCGTGATACTTGATTCCGAGGCTGAAAACATCCGGCGCGTCGAGGCCGTCTTTGAACAGGCGAAAGCGCACCGCCCACTGAAACTGAAGTGCCGAACTGTCCGAGCGAACAAACTCGAGGCTATCCGGCATTTGAATGAGGTTCATCTCGGCGTAAAATGTCGTTGGCAGGGGCTTCTCCGCGATAGCGGCCATTGCCATAAGCAGGATTAGCAGTATGGCGACGCGTCCGCCCATTTATCCCGTCAATCCCTCTTGCACGGCCTCGATAACCGCGCTCTGCTCATCGCAAGTCAGCTCCGGGAATATCGGAAGGGAGAGCACTTCATTGCACGCGCGCTCGGTTTCGGGAAGCGAAAGCTCGTCATATCGGCCGGAATATGCCGGCTGGCGATGAAGCGGCACCATGTAATACACGGCGCAACCGATGGCTTTCTCCTGCAGGTGCTTTAAGGTATCGTCCCTCTTGCCGTCCTCGATGCGAACTGTATATTGATGATATGTATGGCGATAGCCCTCAAGCTCGTGCGCTGGCTCGATGCCTCCTGCGCCCGCGAAGGCAAGGCGGTATCTCTCGGCATTGGCTCTGCGTTTGTCGTTGAAATCGTCGAGGTGGCGGAGCTTCACTTTAAGGACGGCGGCTTGGATTTCATCGAGGCGCGTGTTATATCCGAAAGTCTCGTGGCGGTATCGGTCGTTTCGTGTGCCGTGCATTCTCATCGAGACGGCGAAATCGCGGACTTCCTGCGAATTTGTCGTTATAAGGCCGCCATCGCCCACTGCGCCGAGGTTTTTGCTGGGGAAGAAACTGAACGCGCCGGCATGACCGACAGAACCCGCTTTGCCTGACGGGCAGGCCGCGCCGATAGCTTGGCAAGCGTCCTCGATAACGGCGAGGCCGTGTTCTTCGGCAATCGCCATCACGGCGCCCATGTCGCACATCTGGCCGAAAATATGCACGGGAATAATCGCCTTGGTTTTGGGCGTGATTTTCCGGCGGATGTCCTCGGCGTCGATGTTGAAAGTTTTCGGCTCGATGTCCGCGAAAACCGGAGTCGCGCCGACATCGTCTATGATCTCGCAGGTGGCGAAATAGCTGAACGCCGTCGTGATGACCTCGTCGCCCTCGCCCACTCCGAACGCCCGCAATGCGATGCGCAGTGCGTCGGTGCCGGAGTTCACGCCGACGGCGAACTTCGCGCCGGTGAAATCCGCCGCCTCGGCCTCAAACGCCTTGACGTTCGGCCCGAGAATATAATAACCAGAACGCAAGACGGCCAGCACCTCGCGTTCCACCTCGTCGCGAATCATCTCGTATTGCCTTTTAAGGTCGAGCAGGGGAACACTCATCATTTTTCCTTACGCTCATGTCCACCGAGAGACTCGGCGAGCAGTTGATACTTTTCGGGCTGTTCGGTCTTCATTCGGTCGAGGAACGCCGCGCCCAGCACCCACATCGCGAGTAAAATTCCGCCGCCCAAAACCGAGAGAACGAGGATTATCGCGCGCTTGGGGCGTTCTTTCTTCTGGGGGACTTGCGCGCGAGAGAGAACCTGCAGAATCGGCGTATCTTTAAGCTCCTCGATGCGCGCCTGCTCGAACTGCTGAACGAGGAACTCATAAAGCACCTCTTGAATCATTAGCTCGCGATAGAGGCGCGCATACTCAACCGCCAGCTCGGGGATGTCGCGAAGGCCGATTTGACCTGCCGTGCCGGAGCCGGTTCTAATGATTTCGATTTGCTCGCGAAGCGATTTTATCTTTGCGCGAACGTCCTCGATTTCGCCGTGCTCGGGTTTTCTCGTAGATGATAATATCCCCAATTCCACGTTTGCTATTTGGATTTCGGCCTCGAGTTGCGCGAGGTTTTCGATTGTCACGCGAGTTTGGTCTTCGATGGAAAAAGCGCCGTGCTCTTTTTGGAACGCCGCGAAGGTCTCTGCGGCCTCGGCGAGTGTCATTTTTGTTTCCTCGAGCCTTGTCTCGATGAACTCCCTCGTCGCGCCGGCGCTACCCGAGCGTAAACTTCGGTTGATGTTGTCCAAATTATCGACTACCGTATTCGTTACAAATGCGGCGAAGCGCGGGTCTTTGTCCTCGAACGATATTTTGAGAATGCCCTCGCCGGAAACATTGGCTTCCAAATGTTTGCGCACTTTTTTGCGGACTTTCTCATGCAAGTCGATTTCATACCGCGCATCCAAATCGAACTCGGAAATAAGCGTATCGACCATGGCGTTAGAATTGACGACAGCCTTCCAGAGGTCGGATGGCGTGGTCATCATAGGCAGTGAATAGTCTCCGCCGCCGCCGCCCATGCTCATTATTCCGGTGACGAGGTTGGCCATAGCTCCCATCGATGCGCTACTCCGGTAGGAGGGCATGACCTCGGCTTCGGCCTTATACCACTTCGGGAAAAGGGACGCGATGCCGAATGACAGCGCGCCGATAATTATCGAGCCTAAGATGATAAAACGCCAACGCCCGAGGAGCGTCCACACCCACCAGTAGTCATTTTTTTGAAAATCGCTCATGTTAGTCCCTGAATCCTATGACATAGATGGCCGAGGCAAAAGAGCCTGCTGAGGCGAGGCCCTTGAATGTTTCGATGGCAACATACCACGGCGAAGTTCCTACGATGATGACGTCACCTCTGCGAACTGTGCCCGCCTTATTGGGCTTCATCTTTTCGCCGCCTCGGATGATTCTAACCTGCCCAATTCCGCCCTCGGTTGAAACTCCACCGGCCATGGCGACATACGCTCTGTAGTCTGCGCCCGACACATAGGGCACCGTGCCGCCGGCCACGACCCTTCCGCCGACATAGACGGAGTCCGGCAAATCCTTGAAAAAAATGCTATCCCCTGCGCTTATCGAGGTGCTTTTCCCATCGCCGAAGAGGTTGATAGAGAAGATTTCTCCGCCTCGAACGAGGCCGATGTCGGCGAGGTCGATATGCTCTCTGCTCGCATCTACTCGTCGGATAAGCTCCTCGGCGGTGACGCCCGACTCGATGTTGACAATTTCGCCCGAGTATCCCGCCCCGAAAACAAAGACTGCGGGCTTCGATATGTCTGCGCCGGGAACGACAACCAAATCGCCATCGAGGAGGTATGGATTCTGCGAGATGTCGCCAAGAGTGAGGAATCTCGAAAGGTCAAGCTCCCGCTCTGCGCCGCGGCGGATGAGCTTGACTCTGCTCAAATCGCCGGAGGGAAGCCTCCCGCCGGCCAGCTCTATCGCCGAGAAAACTCGATGCACCGCGCTGACCGTCTGGTTGCCGGGGAGGTTCACCATGCCCACGACATTGACGATGAACATGCGCGCCGATGTCAGCGAAACTGTCAGGTCGCTCTCGCGGATGACTTTGCCGAGCGCGGAGTTGATATCCGCTTTGGCCTCGGCGAGCGTTTTGCCCGCGACTTTCACGGCAGTTATGTATGGCAAAACGATTGAGCCGTCCGCGCCCACGATGGCCTGAAACTGCTCCTCGATTCCGCCGGCGATGCTAATCGTGAACTGGTCGCCGGGGCCAATGATGTAATCGTTTTCATCGACGGCGCCCTCGAGCGGGATGTAATCCACGATGCCCTCGAGATCGGTGCGTCTTTTTTCGAGTTCTCTGAGCCTGTCCTCCAGCGGAAGCCTCGCGCTACGGACACCCGTGGTGGAAGATTCCCTTCGCTGGAGTGCGCTTGGCTGTTGCATTTGCTGTGCAAATGCCGAAACGGCTATCGCCATCGCGAGGATGGCTGTGAATGCGAGTCTCATTGTTGCCCCCCGAATTTTTCTTTGAAGTGCAAGACTGTCTCGCGGAATCCCTCGTCCCAGCTGGTTTGGGGTCGCCATCCCAGCTCGCGGATTTTTGTCGAATCTACCGCATATCGGAAATCGTGGCCGGGGCGGTCGGCGACATGCTCGATTCGGCTCTCGGGGATATCGAGAATCTCGAGCATCTTGCGTGCGACATCGATGTTCTTACGATGGCAGTCTGCACCGATGTTGTAAATTTCGCCCACCTCGCCGCGGTCGAGCACGAGCTTTATCGCCCTGCAGTTATCTCGAACGAAAAGCCAGTCGCGCACTTGGTCGCCCTCGCCATAGATTGGCAAAGTCTCGCCCGCCATGGCGCGCTTGACGAAGAACGGGATGAGCTTCTCGGGGAATTGGTTCGGTCCGTAATTGTTCGTCGGGCGAACAATCACTGTCGGGACGCCCCAGCTTACGCGGTATGCGTTGCAAAGCGCATCGCCGGCGACTTTGCTGGCAGAATACGGCGACGACGGATTAAGCGGGGACTCCTCAGTCGCACTGCCCTCGACGAACGCACCATATACCTCGTCGGTGCTGATGTGAACGAATTTCTCGATGGAAGCCTCGCGAGACTTCTCCATCAGCGCGTGCACGCCCATGATGTTCGAGCGAATGAAGGGGCTTGCCTCGGCGAGCGAGCGGTCAACATGTGTCTCAGCGGCGAAATTGACCACGTGGCGAGCGTCCTCGAGAGCACGGGCAACATCGTCCGGTTCGGCAATATCGCCTTTGAAGAAGCGGACGCGTTCGTTATCGAGCGCGCCGTCGAGGTTGTCGAGACTACCGGCATAGGTCAGCTTATCGATAATGAGGATTTCGTCGTAATCGCAGTCCTCAAGTAGCAGTTTGACGAAATTCGACCCTATGAAGCCGGCACCGCCGGTTATTACTATCTTGTTTCCCAAAACTTTTCCTAACTAATTATTGTTCTCCTCGAAAAACGAGCTAATTCGCTTTGCAATCTGTGTTCAGCAATTTCGAAGCCAAAAAATTTCTGCGGTGAAGCGTCCCCAAAAAATAAAGGGCGAGGCGCACCCCGCCCTTATTATAGGCGTCACGAAAATCGCTCGGCTTTACCACCTTATTATATAGATGCACTCCGGATACTGCATTTTTCTGCAACACATATCGTCCTCGTGCTCTATCTTCACGGGCTGGCCGTCGTTATATTTTTCCATATAGGCCGAGAGAAAGCCCATGTCATAGGCGCAGGGCCTCGGGTTGTGGCTGATAATCCGCGCGGCGTTGTCCTCGAGATCGGTGAGTATGTATCTTCCGGAATCGCCGCCGTGGTGGAACGACTGGTAAAAGTCATTGAGGCGCTCAGCCGCGTCGTGCGGGTTGTCGATGTCTTCTGGGAAATCGATCACTTTTGACAGCGATCTTCCGATGGCGTAGAGCGCCGCGTCACCAAGCTCGCTGGCGATGTCCGTGAATGCGTTGAGCCAGCTCTGCTCGGGATACCATTTGTCGGGATCTATCTCCGTGATTCCGTATCGTGCAAGAACATCCCTTGCATAATCTTTGTTCATGAGACCCTCGACGATGGCGAGCATGGTTCTGCCTTTCACCACAGCCGACGGCGACAGCGCTGAATAGTCGGGCATTTCTATCTCCTCTATTGATTTATGATTTGTGATTGATGATTATAGATTGGAAGGCGAGCGACTTTGGGTCGAACCCCGCCTTTTACAATCTTCAATCTCCAATCATCAATCTGAAATCCAAGTGCTCTATCTCTTCGCGCCGATTCTCTTGGGAGAAACATTCTCCCACGCAACAACTATCGGGCTTACGACGAAAATCGAGCTGTAAGTTCCAACGATAATTCCAATAAGCAAAGCCAGCGAGAAGTCGCGGATGACCGGCCCGCCGAAAAGGAATATACAGAGCACCACCAAGAACGTTGTCAAACTCGTAATCATCGTTCGGGTGATGGTCTGGTTGAGCGAGCGGTTCACGAGGTCGCTGAACTTCTCTCTGAAGAGAATTCTCGCGTTCTCGCGGATTCTATCCGAAATGACAATCGTGTCGTTAATCGAGTATCCCACGATGGTGAGAATTCCCGCCACCACCGGCAGGGAAATCTCCGTGCGGAGTATAGTCAGCACGCCAACCGTGATGATGACATCGTGGAACAGCGCGACGACCGCCGCCACGCCGAAGCGGAACTGGAAGCGAATCGTCACATAGACGAGAATGCCGATTAGCGCTAAGAGAGTAGCCCACAGCGCTTTGCTCTTAAGCTCGCCGGAGACTTTGGGCCCAACGACTTCCTTGAGGCGTAGCTCTATGGCGTCATCGCCATATTTCGCTTTAAGCTCGGCAAGAACTACTTCGCCGGCCTCTTTGCCGTCGATTTCCATTTCCGCGGGCAGTCTGAAAACGACAATGCTTCCGTCGCCTATGGACTGTATCTCCGCGCCGGTAACTCCCGCAGTTTCGACGATAGAGCGAATCTCGCCAACATCGACGGGCGAGTCGAAACCAATCTCGATTACCTCGCCGCCCTTGAAATCGATGCCATAGAGCATCAAATCGCCTTGGGAGATGAGGTTCATTGCGAACGCCACAATCGCCAGAACTAATAAGATGCCGCTAATGACGAACCCGGCTTTGCGCTTGCCCAAGAAGTCCCAGTTAGTATCTTTAAGGAATTCCATATGTATCTCCTATCCTTATATTGAGAGCTTCTCGATGTGTCGTCTCGAGGTTATGAACTCAAATATCAGCCTTGTAACGACAATGGCCGTAATCATGCTGATTATGATGCCCATGAACAAAGTCACCGCGAATCCTTGAACCGGCCCTGTGCCGACCATAAAGAGAATTGCGGCGGTAATGAGCGTCGTGATGTTCGCATCGACGATTGTCCTGAACGCGCGCGAATATCCGGCGTCGATTGCCGTCCGAACGGTTTTGCCGGAGCGAAGTTCCTCGCGTATTCGCTCGAAGATTAGAACATTCGCATCGACGGCCATGCCTATTGTAAGAATGATACCTGCGATTCCGGGTAGCGTCAGCGTTGCCCCGAATGCCGCCATTCCGGCCATCAGCGCGATGAGGTTTAGAATAAATGCTAAATTCGCGATAACGCCGGCCATTTTATAATAAATAATCATGAACAACGCAACGAGAATCGCCCCGAAAACGGTCGCCATCACGCCCTTGCGGATGGAGTCCTCGCCCAGCGACGGCCCGACGGTTCTCTCGCTTTTTATATCCAATGGCACCGGCAGAGAGCCGGCACGGAGAATAATGCTTATGAGCTTGGCCTCATCGAGGCTCGGGATGCCCGTAATTTGGGCATCGCCCTCGATTTTATTCTTTATATTGGGGGCGGAATAGACCTGCTCGTTGAGGATTATCGCCAGTTGCCTGCCAATGTTTGCACCGGTGACTTGTGCAAACATCCTGCCGCCCTGTGCGTCGAAGCCCAAATTCACTACCGGTCTTCCGTCGTTTCCAAAGCCGAAGTTCGCTTTTGAGACTCTATCTCCTGTGAGTTCCACTTTGTCGTTTAGAAGATAAAGGAAGCGATACCTAACGCCGCGGGCAAACTCGTCTCTTGCGCCCCAAACAAACTCCGTTCCGCGCGGGAGAACATCGAGGATTTCGGGAAGGCGTATGATTCTGCTAACAGTGTTGAACTCGCTTCGAGGAACCATGATGACATCGCCGGAGACCTCGACGAGCGAGCTGAACGGCCTTGAAACTTCGATATCATCGGTAGAAAAGGGCAAGTCCTCCGAGGTAATGATGCCCGATTCATCATCGCCGAAGATATCGGCAATGGCCGGAGCGTCCTCGGCAGGCTCTTCCTCGATAGCATCATCAGCCGCCATGAGGTCGGACGGAGGAACATCAGACTCCTCTGCCTCATCGACTTCGCGGGAAGTCCTATCTGCGTCCTCGGGGTGAGACTCGACTTTGGGCATAGTCTCGAAATCGTCTTCTAAATGAGTGCGATACACACTTGCCAAAAGCTCGGGCCTGTCGCGAAGGAGCGCGTCGATTCTCTCGATAGCCTGCTGGACATCTCTATCTCTGCGAACAAGTTGAAACTTAAGTATCGCGGTCTCTTTGATGAGCGACCTTGCCTGTTCGGCATCTTGCACGCCCGGAAGCTCCACGACGATTCTGTCGCTACCGACCGTCTGGATTACAGGCTCGGAGACGCCGTATTGGTCGATTCTGCTTCTAACGACCTCGAGTGCGCCGTCGATTGACCTTATGCGCTCTTCGCGGATGGCTCGGATAATCTCGCCCTCATTGCCGCCGAGATTGCTAAAATATTCCGTAAGCTCCAATCCTTGCCTGCGGAATACTCCGGGCATGACCTCGAGGAAATCCCTATTTTGTTGCTCGGACAGACGCTTCGTCTCGCGAAGTGCGGTGAGCAATTGCCCGTCGCGCTTTAAGGCGCGGCTCGACAGTAGCGTCACTAAATCCGGCTCAAGCAGAAGGTGCATGCCTCCCTGAAGATCGAGACCGAGTTTGATTGATTTTGCTGAAAGCCTTTCCTCCAACTCCGGACGCATGAGCTTTTCATCTTCGGACATGAAGCTCAACCTGAGCGTCGGATAGAGAAAATAAAGCGATAATATCACGAGTAGCACCGTGATAATCATTCTCCATGCCTGCGCGCCGCGCATATACTCCTCCTTGATTTATGATTTAGGATAGGTGATTTATTTGGGATTCGGGCGATTTCCTTACGCAGTAGCGCCTTTTCCAACATAAATCTCCAATCCGCAATCTGCAATCCAATTTTTAGGCCTATAGCCTCGAACACAGAATTCATGATTATAAGATTTAACTTTGCTTTTGTCAAAGGAAAAAATCTATCATTCACGCTTTGGCGCAAACTCTATCTCTACTCGGCGGTTTGTGATTCTTCCCTCGGGGAGTTCATTGTCTCCAAGTTCGATTTCGTAGGATTCCGTGCCTTTACCGCGCATAAGCATATACGGCCTCGACGAGCCGTATCCCCGCGTGGCGATGGCGGAATTTCTCGTGGTGAGCCACGCATTCAGTTCGTCCTCTTCCGACATCCCAAGAATCTTCATTATGTATTCACGGAAAGTGAGAAGCTGTTCATCGGCACGGCGCCGGGATAGCGCCTCGTTAGCGGTCTCGACGCCCACGACATCCGTGTGGCCGCCAATTATGACATCGACACCGCCGTCTCTGTCGATTCTATCGACTATCTCCCGCGCGAGCTGTTCCATCCGAACCGATGCGTAATCCGGCTCGCCGTGTGCCCCCGCAAACGCGAATTGCACCAAAATAAGCCTTCCGGAAGATTTGCGACGCTCGGTATGCTCGACGCGGAGAGTCTCTGGCTCGGAGATAGCCCTTTGCCCGAAGTTATCGACCGCCTCCGCGCGGGCGATATAATAATCCGTAGGCTCGACAAGCGCACCGGCGGATGTCCGCCAATCCCATGCTACATCGCCGATGAGGCCGCCTTCGCTCGTGAACTCGCGGACGAGAGCGCCTCTGCTGTTCTCGATGACGACTCTCGATTCGGCGACATCTGCGCCGCCACGGACACTCACACGGAAATTGCTTCTGCCGTATCCCGGCTCGACGATAGGTGCGCCATCGGGAATCTCCGTCGTCTTCGGCATATAGAGAATGCCTCCGGCCGTTATGATTATCTTCGGCTCTTCGTCGTGCGCCTCTCGCGAGAACACCCTTCCGGCGAACTTCGAGCCGAGATATTCCGCGAACTTATTCTTAATGGCGAAGGCCGAGTCCAGTGAAGGCGCGACGGCGACAATCTCAAATAGCGGATTGGCCGCAAGGCGCGCTTTGATGCTCTCGACATCGAGGCTCTCGAGCGTGTTCGCCCGAAGGAGCCATTCGCTCGGTTGCGCGGGGCTAACGCGAATCTCCACGCGGCGGTTTTCCTCGGCGGTGAACTTCCCCCCGAGGCGCGTTCCCTCGAAGCGCTCCCTCTCGGCGCGCGGGCGTGCGCGGTCGTGCCATTTCGCGACATCGACTCGCCCATCGAGAGACGGCTCAATCGAGAGCAGTGCATCCCGAGTATTGGCGGCGCGGGCGTCGGCAAGGTCTCGTCCCTCGCGGTTCTGGGGGTCGTCGCCGGAGAAATAACCCTCGAAAGTGAGCGTCGCCTCCGGATTGTCGGCGAGCCTTCGGGCGATACTCCTCAGCGTGCCATGAAAACGCTCGGGGACTTCGTCCGAGCCAGCAGAGAAGAAGACTATCGGTATCAACGGCTCGTCCTCGGTGACAGTAAGATATTGCGTCACATGAAGTTCGCGAACATCGACATTCATGCTCGCCGTGGGTGCGCCGAAAATATAGAACCCCGCCGATTGCTCGTTGTTCGTCTCATCCAACTCGAGAATTCTGCCGTCGAAGTTGGGGGAAAGCTCGCCGGTGTCATCGGCGCGGACGAGAAATTCCAGCGCGCCGGAGTCGCTCGCCGTCCACTCGAAATCGACAGTCGCGCTACCACCGGCGGGGACTCTCTTTGCGGTGAGTGACCGTATTCTCTCGCCGCGCAAGAACACCGCGACCGGAACGTCATCCGCAGGGCGAGTGCCCTCGTTGCCAATCTCGATGCGTATCGTGAATTTACGCCCAGCGACGGGGTCGCCATCGAGGGCGATGTCGCTGACCACCAAGTCGGGATAGGCCGGCGGCGGAGGCTCGAAGCGATACGACGCGGAGACTCTGTGCGACGGGAAGTTGACGCCGGTAAGGGGTTGTGACGCCTCATACCTAACGCCGAGGCCGGCATTCGCGTCGAGATAGTATGTCGCGCCTATGCCGAAAGCCCATCTACCAAAGAACAGCCCCAGCTCGAGGTTGCCGTCCAGAAAATCCCGGCGAAAGGCCAAGTTTGGGTCGATGTCCGCCTCGAACTCGCCATACTCCGAGCGAAAATTTATCGACGGCGAGAAACGGATTTCCTCCCAGGGCAGTGTGAATTCGCCCGCAAACTGAAGCTCCATAGGCAATCTGTCGTCACCTGCGAGGCCGAGATTCGGGCGGTTGATGTCGTCGCCGACGATAGAAATCGACCAGCCCGGCTTTCGGTAAATCATTCCCGCGCCGAAAGATAGCGCCGTCGCGCTCGTGCCGCCTTCGAACAGCGGGTCGTTCGGGTCGCCGAGGCGGAACCGCGACGCGGCATAAGCCCTTCGCCTAACTCGCGCTGTCGCACCGCCAAAGAGGCCGAGTCGCCTCGTCTCCTCGATGGGGCTGTGGGGCTTGCCCATTCGCCTCGCATAGTGCACCGCCAGAGACTGCGTCGAGAGCAATCCGCCGGCGAAAATCCCCGCCGATGCGCCCCAGCCGCTGTTTATATGCCTGTGCGCGTAGAGGACATTCCCCGACGAAATTCCCTCGCCGATGCCCCAGTAATACCGCTGAAAATCGAACGCGGCCTGTGCCTGCGGGACAGTCGCGAGGCTCGCGGGATTGAGTAGCGACGGCCTGTGCGGCACGGCGAAAGAGCCTACGCCGCCGACGGGCATGCCATCGAGAAGGAGATTGTTTTCGTATGGGAAGAAATCGTAATTCAAAATATCGCTCTCGCCTGCAGATGCAAGAATTGCGGGCGCGATAAGCGTTACGAGCAAGAATGTCAGCGGAAAAAACTTTCTCATGAAATCGGTGGCGCTTTGGAACCTGCGGATGCCGTCACGGGGGCTTTGATGTCATAGACACGAACGATGAAGCCCGCCCTCAAAGTGTCCTCCGTGATTGCCCTGCCGTTTGCGCCCTCGATTGAGAAGCGCGATATTTCTATCATCTTGCCGCTATTTTCGACAGAGCGGACGAAATTGGAAATCGCCGAGAAACTTCCGTTGCCCTTAACTCCGATGAGATATCGGCTTCCTTCGGGGATTGTCTCGCTCCCGAGTGCGCTTGTTTTCACGGCAGACATGCCGCTGGCACGCGCAAGCGAATCGACCTCGCGAAGAACAGCGCCCCGCATATATGGCGGAACGGTCTTGGCATCGGCGGTGAGGCGCGCCGAGGGCAAAATTCCGAGAGCAATCGTATATTCCGTCTCGCCGCGCTTGATGTCGAATTCGAGAACCCGCTCGGTCACGACGACTTCCGAGCGGAAGATTCCTCCGGCTGTTTGGATGTCGATATTGACGGGCAGGAGGCCGCGAACAAGCAAGCTTCCCTCCGCGCCGGTGGTAGCCGAAAAGACTTTGCCGCGCGCCGTCCTCAATACATCCAATATCGGCCAGACGCGCCCGAACCACGGGACAGGAGCGGCAGTCACCGCCGCGACTGGGCGGGCGGTTTCCGAAGGCGGCCTCTCGGGGGCGCGCTCGGTCATCCGTGGCGGCGTTTCGGCGGGCGGTGTTGTTCGCGGGGGCGCCTCGGCGACGCGGGGCACACTCTCCCTCCGCGCAATCCGCCGCACACCAAACTCCGGCGCAATCTTGGGCAGTAAATTCCACCCGACAATCGCCAGAACCACCACGACCAAGCCCGCCAAGGCGATGAGCTTCCAGCGAGGGCTTTTCTTCTCCTCAACCTCGGCGAGCACAGGCGCGGCCTGCGGCTCGATGAGCTTTATTGTGAGAAACTTAGTCATACGGCGATCTCATGGCCATCCCGAAAGGCTTAATCAGCCTCTGCCAAGGGACGGAGGTCTTGAGCTTCGAGACATCGACCCACGAGCTTTTGAACGGGTCGCCCTCGAAAATATGGAGATTCATGTAATTCCCGACCTGCGACACGAGATATGTCTCGGCGAACCTCCCGCAGGCCATCATCATGTCCGGGCTTTTCTTGCCGAGCGTGAATCCGTGGACGGCGAAATGTTTGTTGAAACTCAGCGTAAGCTTTTGCGCCAGCTCGAACGAGCCGTCCTCGCCGTGGAGCACCTCTCTCGGCGTGTTGAAATATCCCCCCGGAACGAAGACGCCCTTGACGGCCATCCCGAAACTCGTGAACGGCGCGGAAATATCGACTATAAGGAAATTCTCCGCCGGAAAGTCGAGGAAAATCACGGACAGAGCGTTGAACGCCGCCACAATGTCCGGCTCAACCGCCGACGGCGAAAGCCCGAGCGCAGTAAGCAATTTCGCACGCTCCTCGATAAGCCCCGCGCGCGATGCCACGGCGATGGACTTCCGCCCGAGCTTGCCCTCGCCAACTTCGACGGACTTAATGCAAAGCGAATCCGCCTCTGCGTTAACGTGCTGGCTCATCTCCCACTGCAGATTGTCGTTGTCGGGGGCGAAATAGCCCGCCGGGACGTCGAACTCTTTCATCGACAAGAAGTGCGATGGAATGTTTATCGACGCGACCACGGCATTGAGTTTGGCGCGCTTTTTAATTTGGCGGAAAGCCTCGACCAGCGCCTGTTGGTTGGCAATTCTCCCCTCGCGGACGACTCCGGACTCGAACTTCTCCTCGTCCGCGCCGGTGACGGAAATCTCCTTGCCCGAGACCAGCGCCTGAAGGACGGTAATCCTGTCCTCCTCGACTGCGATGCCCAGCGCGTTGCGCCTGTGCGTGAAATCAAAGCCCTCGGGAAAGGGGATTACCTCAGGCTCGGGAGCAGGCTTGACATCGCTGGCGGCGGGCGGATTATTTATTTTTTGTTTCTTTGCCGTCGAAAGCTCCTACTCGTCTTCCCAAGTGAATCTTCCGTAGATTACCTGACCGTGGCCGTTCGGGCACGAGATTGAATAGAACAGCGAATCGCGGGCGTGGATGATATACTCCTCGCCGTCGAGCGGACACTTGAACGCAAAGCCGTCGGGCAGATATGGCTTGAGAAGATCGACATTGTCGGTGAACAACTTGACCTTGACCTTTGCGGAGTCGGCTTTTTCGGCTTTAGTTTTAGCTTCGGCCTCGGCGCTGTCCGGCTCCACGGGGGCGTGCAGAAGCGTCGTGTCGCCGAACGTGTCGAAGAAGCTGAGCATGGCGTTGTTGATCGACGTCATGCGCTCTCTGCACTCGGCCTCGGCCTCTAACAGCTTGCCCTCGCGTGCCTTAGGAATAAGTAGCGCGGCGAGAACGCCGACTATCAGAATCAGTATGATTACATCCAACAGCGAGATTCCAGATTTACGGTTCACTTGACCTCCATTTTATTATTCATTTGAAATTACTATCATTGGCTCGATTTTGCCGAGCGTCACCGGGCCGATGCCCTTAACGCGCAATAAATCCTCCGGCTTCTCATACCTGCCGTTTTGTTCCCTATCCTCGACTATCCTTCCGGCGATGACCGGCCCAATCGAGGGCAACTTGACCAGCTCCTCGACCGGCGCGCGATTGACGTCTATCGGCGCGCGAGGCTCGGCGGGGGCTTGCCTCGCAGAAATCTTCGGCACTGCCGATTCCGGCGAAATCGCTCGAACCGCCTCCGGCTCGGGGAAAGGCGCGGCGATTGACCTTGTGAAGTTACTCACCGCCCATCCCAAGCCAAGCCCTCCCAAAACAAACACAAGCAGGGCGATTTCCCTCTTGGTGAATAAGTTCTTCATCAAAAAGTCCTATTTTCAAACTATAAAATATAGCTTAAAAAGCAATCTATTCAAGAAATATCCTTTAAAAAACGCAATTTTTTTGTATTTTATACGAAGTGAAACGAATGGAGCGCATTTGAAGATACTGGACAGATACATTCTTCGAAGCTTCCTGACCTTTGTCGGCTGGGCTTTTCTGGGTTTTTTAATTCTCTTCTACGTCGTCGATGTAGTCGAGAATGTAGATAAATTTATCGACAAAGGCGCAGGTCTCATCGATGTCATATACTACTATATGGCCTATACGCCGTTTGTGCTCGTTCTCGTCAGCCCGATTGCGCTCCTGCTTGCGGCGAATTTCGTCTGCGGCTCGCTTTCGCGCCACAGAGAGATTGTCGCGGTTCGCTCGGGCACGATTAGCACGCTCCGAGCCGGCCTTCCGATAATCGCAGTCGGCCTGCTATGGTCGGTGGGAATCATGCTATTCGGCGAGCTGGTTCTCCCGCGAACGAATGCCCTGCACGAGAGGATTAAGGAAGAGCGAATCAACCAAAGGCGCGCTCAAACTACAAGAGTGCGCAACCTCCTCTATCTCGGCGAGGATGGCAATGTCTATTCCGTAGGCTCTCTCGACCCACAGAGGGCCAGAGGCACGGATATTCTAATCGTGAGCTTCGGCGCCGATGACCGCGTAAGCAGAATGATTCGCGCCCGCGAGGCCAGATACGAACGCGGGCGATGGACGCTCTACGACGGCCACATCTATTCCTTCGGCAACGATTCCGCCGCTGAATACACGCGCTTTACCGAGAAAACCCTCCCGCTCCGCGAAACCCCCGAGGACCTTGCCAAACGCCGCGCCAACCCCGACGAGATGGGATTCTTCGAGCTACGAAAATTCATCTCGCGCGTCCAGCGCGCGGGCGGCGACCCGATTCGTGAGCGCACCGACCTTCTGATGAAAGTATCGTTCCCGTTCATCAATTTCATTATCTTGCTTTTCGGAGTGCCATTGGCATTGCGCGTGCGGCGCTCGGGCTTCGTGATGGGTTTCGCGCAATCTCTGACAATAGGATTTCTATATTTCGGCGCGATACGCATTGGCCAAGTTTTGGGATACAACGGCACACTGTCGCCATTTCTGGCCGCCACGATGGGGAACATCATTTTCGGCTCTGCGGGGCTTGTTCTTTTCGTGTCGATGAGGGAATAATTTACGGGCGAGACGGGTGACTCAACCGAAATAATCCCCCCACCCCCTTTAACAAGGGGGTGAGATAGTAGGGGCGAGGCTGAAGGAGATTGTTCGCTATCGCTCGAAATGACACAAGATTCCGGAGGAATTATGATTGACGCGGCATTTTTCGAGACATGGGCATTCAAATGGGCGATTCTGCCCGCGCTGATTATCTGCGCGAGGATACTCGACGTTTCTATCGGAACTGTGCGAATTATCATGGTCTCCCGTAGGCAGAAGCTCATCTCGCCATTTCTCGGCTTTTTCGAGGTGATGATATGGCTCATCGCGATTGGCCAAGTCCTCGAAAACCTCACAAACCCGCTCTATTACGTCGCTTACGGCGCAGGTTTTGCAATGGGGAATTTCGTGGGAATCAAAATCGACGAACGCCTCGCAATGGGCTTCCAAGTCGTCCGGACAATCACCAAAAAGGACGCGTATGAGCTAATCGAAGCCCTCCGAGATAGTGGATACATGGCGACAAACGTCCTCGCGGATAGCTCCGCAGGCCCCGTCAATGTCATCTGGACAGTGCTCCAGCGCGCCGACCTCGAAGAAGTCATCGCAATTATCAAAAGTTTCAACCCGCACGCATTCTTCTCCATAGAAGACGTCCGTTATGCCAACGAGGCCATCCCGCCATTCAGAAGGCGTAGCAATATCGATGTCGCCCGACGCCTCATGCCGTTCGCGAGAAAGGGTAAGTAGGCGGGCGGAGAGGCACACATCTATTTAGCATTCACAAGGAAATAGTTGCAGGTTATGACGTAATCTATGATTCGGGCAAAGAGGTTATCGACGAAATGATTAAAAAATCGAGATAAACTCATCCCCGATATTATTTTAGATAACTCGCTAATTGCCTCGCTATTTCTTCCCGCGCATGTAGAACTCGACCGAGCGGTTGTATGTCCTCTCCTGCTCGGCTGTGAAGTAGCACGCCGGAAGCTCGCCGCTTCTTCGATGATACGCCAAGCACTCGCAACATTTGCCCTTGCGGGGGCAAGGATATGTGCAGTTGCACATTTGGAGGTTTTCTTGTATTTTCGGACAGTCGCTCATCTCTCTGCGGCCTTGCGTCCAAGCTCGAACGCCTTCATGTTCATCTCGACGAATTTCGGCGGGACTTTGTTCTCGATAGCCTTCTTCCATAGTGCCTCATCGAACGGAAGAAACGCGCTGAGAGCGCCCAGAAGGACGACGTTCGTGGCCTTGACATTGCCTGCCTCTTTGGCGAGTTCCATTCCGGGGATGAGCAGGGCATTGGGGACGGCCTCGCGGACTCTGTCCCACGTGTTTTCGGGGTAGTCCATCACTCCGGCGGCAACGGGCGCGGGAGCGATCTCCTGATCGTTGACGATGACCATGCCGTCCGGCTTGACGAAATTGATATAGCGCACGGCCTCGAGCTTCTCGAACGATAGCAGAACATCGGCCTCGCCCTCGGTAATCAGCGGCGAATGCACCTCGTCGCCGAACTTGACGTGCCCCATGACCGAGCCGCCGCGTTGCGCCATGCCGTGCACCTCGCTCTTCTTGACATCCATGCCCGCGAGGCGCGCAACCTCGCTCAAAAGCTCGCTGGCGAGGATAATTCCTTGTCCGCCGACACCGGTGATGAAAACACCTTTAACTTCGCTCATAATTCCCCTTTAGATTGAGATTTCAGTAAGTTCAGACATTTCGAAAATGATTGAAATTTGCGGGCGAATTCAATTCGCCACATCGTTTTTTTCATCTCGATCAGGCGAATGCGGCTCGCCTCTACTTCATATAAACTATCTTGCCTCCGGCCTGCTCGCCGCCCGATGTCACCCTGTAGAGATAAGTCCCCGTAGGGAGAAACTCGCCGTTTTCGAGCGTCGCGTTCCAGCGGATGAGGTTCGGGCCGGCCTTCGCCGACGGCAATGAGAAATTGCGCACGAGGCGGCCGTTTACGTCGAATATGTCTATCTCCACCGGCGCAGGCTCAGGAATGTCGAAGCCGAGTATCACCGCGCTGTTGAACGGATTCGGATACGGCGAGAGGAGCTTCATCGAATACGGCCTCACCGCCTCCTCGGGAACATCCCAGAAATAGGGGACATCCGCCCACGCCAAAGCCCTCTCGAGGAAAGAGTGGCGTAGGCTATCGCTGAATCCCTCGATGCCGAACTCGAGAAGTATGCTCTTCCATCCCTCGGGGCTTTCATAGCGAACTCCGCAAGTCGAGTCGGGAAGCTCGCCTGCATTGTAGTAGAGGAACGGAATTCCGCCGCCGACTGCGCTACAGCTTCCCGTGTATCGCTGGTTAAGGGCGCTTCCGCCCCCAAACGCGATATTGTCCTCGAATCCGTCGCCGATGATGTCGCCGTCCAAGCCTTTGATGTTCATGGCCAGAGCCAGCGGGACGACATCCTCCACATGCCTCGTGCCGAAAACTCGCTCGAGCCAAGCGGGCGTGGCCATCTGGGGCATGTGTTGGCCGGTGAGCATGAGCAATCTTCCGGCTTCGGCGGAGAGCCAGCCCTCCATGTCGGCCTCGCTTGAACCAGGGAGAACCCTATGGCCGGACTCGTCGCCGGTCATGTAAATTATCACTCTATGGCGATCCATAATTTCGCGGGGGAGGCCGGTAGTTGGCACGAAAACGCTGTCGAACGGCACTCCGCCCCAGCGAAGCGATCCCATTACTTTATTTATATAGTCGAATGTCGTGTCTATCGATGCTACGAGAACCTCGGGATATCCCACCATCGTTCTGAAATTGGCGATGTGGACGTAGCGGTCGGGCGTGGTTAACTCGATTTTGAAACTGACGAATCGTCCGTAGCGGTGCGTAGGATCCATCTTGAAAACTATCGGGTTGCCCGCGTTCGAGTTGGTTGCGCCGTTGGGAATAGAGCCGATAGTCGCGATGCTATCGAGTATTATCACGAGCGTGTCTTTGGTTGTCACTTTGATTTGCGCGCCTGTCGCGGGCGCCCAAGTCGGGTCGGCGCTGTTCTCGTATGTGAAGAAAAGCTCGACTCTCTCGTCCGGCTCGGGGCGGCCGTTGCCGTTCTCGTCGATAAGCTCGACATCGACTAAAGACAGCGATGGGAATATGCCCGCGGCGAGTGCCCTGAAAGCGTTGACTCTGCCGGAACCGAGCTGTTCGCCCGCGGCGTATGATGCATTGCCGGGGACGTCGTATATATAGTCCGCCCAGTCCTCTAACCTCTGGCGAATCCAGTGGTTAGAGCTGTCCGGGAAGAAGCTCCATAGAAGTCCGGCGGCACCCGCGACAACGGGCGCGGCCATGCTCGTGCCATCGAAAGAGGCGTATCCGGGAGCGAAATTCGACCACCATGAACCATCGCACGGTGCTGGTGGGCGCTCGTAGAAGCGCGGCACTGTCGAGCCCATATCCTCGCCCGGGGCCGAGATATCGACAGTTGTGCTGAAATTAGAAAATCCCGCTTTGCGGTCGGATGGGCCGGTGGCGGCAACGGCAATAACCTCGGGATATGCCGACGGATAGTGAAGCTCATCGGTGTTGTCGTTGCCGGCGGCGGCTGTGATGAGCACGCCCCAGCTGTTGACTGCTGTGTCTATGAGAGAATGAACGAAATGGCTCGAATCCCTTCCGCCGTAGCTGAAGTTGAAAACCTTACAACCCATCATAGTGCCGTAATGCAGAGCCTGTATGACGGCGGCGTTCTGGTTATATCCGCGACAGTCGCGCGAATAATAGCCCGTGCGGAGTGCCATAATTTGCGTCCGCCATGTGATTCCCGCGATGCCGACGTTGTTGTTGGCCTCGGCGGTCATGATGCCCGTGCAATGCGTTCCGTGGCCGTTATATCTGAAGTCCATCGGGTCGTTGTCGAAATCGAGGCCGTCCTCGCGGATTGTCGGGTCGGTGGGGTGGCGGTATGCATCGGTGAAAACGCCATCGACGAAATCATAACCGATGAAGTCGTCGATATATCCGTTGCCGTCGAGGTCGAAGGATGAGTCTGGCGGAAGTGTCCAGTCTTGTTGGACATCCCCCGGATCGAATCCTACGCCGGGGATGAAGACATAGCCGTTGTCGTTCAAGTCTTCGCCGAGATTCTGCCACATAAGGTTGGTCAAGTCCTCGTGGAGATAGTCCACGCCGGAATCGCATGCGCCCATGATAATCGTCGGCTCGCCCTGCGTGAAGTCCCAGACGCGGTCTGCCTGAATTTTGCGGGCATACCATTGGTGCGACCAGTAGAACGGGTCGTTGGGCGTCGCGCACTGGACATAAACGAAATCAGGCTCCATGATTGTGATGCCCTTCGCGCCATGCAAAAGCTCCATGGCCGATGGGACGTCGATTTTTTCTTCATCGAAATATACTTTGAACCATCTCTCGACCCAGCGCCACCTCCGGCGATATTCGGGGTTCGGAGCGATAGGGATGAGCCTCCGCCAACGATCGACGCCAATTACGCGGAAAGCCGCGTCGATTTCGGGCCAGCCGGTTGTGACGAAGCCGTCCTCGTCGATTATAGGGTCGCCGAATTCCGTCTCTTCGATTTCCATAAGAAGTGTGCCGGAAACCCATCGTGTGGGGTCGTCTTGCGCGAAAGCGGCGAGAGCCAAAACAATCAGCGCAACAGCTATTAACATCAAACTTCGCATAGTCACTCCATGACAATCTGAGTTTACAAATTTATAGATTATATTTGAATAGCATCGCAAAGTCAAACCAAAATGCAATTTGGAGTTTGTTTCGATATTTTTGTGATTTCCGAGCAGGGGGCGTCGGCCCTTCCTGCGATTTGTAAAATCGCAGGAAGGTGCGAAGTAGTCGGTGGGCAGTTATTTGCCACAATAAGCAATCGCGCCCCGACTACTTCGTAGCGCGTTTACGCGCGCCGACGCCCCGTGAGGAGCGAAAAAACAGCTTGACTTTCATGAAGGGGATGCGTATTTTTATTAAAAGTTAGGAAGAATTAACTCAATGCGGCTCGATATAATCCAAGACGGCGAATTTGCACAGGTAATCGATGTGTGCGGGCAAGGCCCTATCCGTGCGAGACTCATGGACATGGGATTCTCCCGAGGCACAACAGTCGAGGTCATCCGCAAGGCGCCGATGGGCGGCCCCATCGAGGTGAGAGTCAAGGGAACGCTGGTATCTCTGAGGCCACAGGAGGCCATGATGGTCGAAGTCGCTCCTATCGTCCGTAGGCGAGGATATCGCCATCGCGGGCGGCGCGGATTTTTTCGCGGTTTCATGAATTTCTTCGAAAACGGCACCGATGGAGACAAGTAGTCCCTCCCAAAAAATCCGTGTGGCCGTCGCCGGCAACCCAAATTCCGGCAAAACATCGATTTTCAACGCTCTCACGGGGATGCGCCAGCATGTAGGCAATTGGCCGGGCGTGACGGTCGAGAAAATCGTCGGCCATGCCGTCTATGACGACATCGATATCGAGTTCATCGACCTTCCCGGCACATACTCGCTGTCGCCATACAGCCCCGACGAGCGCGTCGCGCGGGATTTCCTGCTCTTCGAGCGGCCTGATGCCGTCTGCGTTGTCGTTGATGGCACGAGCCTCGAGCGGAGCCTCTATCTCGTCGCGCAAATAGTCGAGCTGAACATCCCATTTGTGTTGGCGCTCAACATGATAGACATAGTCGAGGCGCGCGGAATGAAGATCGACACCGAGAAACTCTCAGCGCTCATCGGCGCGCCGGTCGTTCCCACCGTCGCACGCTCGCGCAGGGGAATTCGCGAGCTGGTCAGGGAAATCATTCACATCAAAGACAACGAATATTATCCCGTCCCTGTCGATTATGGCAAAGAAACCGAGCGAGCCATCCTCAATGTTGTTGAGAAAATCTCGCTGGCACCGCAACTCGCCAAGAAGTGCCACACCGGAAGGTTCATCTCGGCCATGCTCCTCGCCGGCGACCCCGAAATCGAGGGGCTTATATACGGAGCATCCGAAAACAGCGAGCTTGAGGCCGAAATCGCCGAACTTCGCATGAAACTCGAGGCCCGCGAGCGCACCGACGGCGAGACTATCCTCGCAAACGCCCGCCACGGCTGGGCCAGCGGCATCTTCCACGAGGTAGTCGAACACCCCACGCACGACGAGCCGACGGTCACCGACAAAATTGACGACGTGCTACTCCATAAATTTCTCGGCCTGCCGATTTTCGGCGTGGCGATGTTCCTCGTGTTCATGGCGACATTCGGCCTCGGGCGTTTCCCCACAGTCTGGATAGAGGCGTTTTTCGGCTGGCTCGGCGGCTCTCTCGATGGCTTGTTTGCGTCGCTCGGCGCGCCGGAGATATTGAATTCGCTCGTCGTGAACGGCATCATCGAGGGCGTGGGCGGCGTGCTGGTCTTCCTCCCGAACATAGCGATATTATTCTTCTTTGTAGCGATTTTGGAGGATTCCGGATACATGGCGCGTGCCGCATTCCTCGTGGATAACATAATGCACCGCATGGGCTTACATGGCAAGAGCTTCATCCCGATAATACTCGGCTTCGGGTGCACCGTGCCGGCGGTCATGGCAACGCGCACTCTCGAAAACCGCGAAGACCGCCTGCTGACAATACTCATCCTGCCGTTCGTGCTGTGTAGTGCGCGCATTCCTGTTTTCGTCCTGCTGTCGAGCATATTTTTCGCGCGATGTGCGGGTATCGTTATGTTCAGCATGTATTTATTGAGCATCCTCGTGGCGATTTTCACCGCGAAACTCCTCAAAACGGCGATTTTCCCCGGCCTCACGACACCCTTCGTCATGGAGCTTCCGCCCTATCACGTCCCCAGCCTGCGCGGGATTCTGCTCCACACGTGGGAGCGGTCATGGGCGTTCATCCGCAAAGCAGGCACGGTTATTCTCGTGGGGTCTGTGATTATCTGGGCGCTGGGGAGCATGCCTCCGGGCGCGGAATACGCAAGCGAGGGCACTTGGGCGGCATCGATTGGCAAGTTCCTTGAGCCGCTGGTTAAACCCTTCGGCTCGAACTGGATTGGCGCGGTGGCATTGCTATTCGGGTTTGCGGCGAAGGAGATAGTCGTTTCCACGCTGACTGTGTTGGCTGGCGCAGGCGATATCGCCCTCGGTGGCGCAATGCGGGAGATTTTCACGCCGCTGTCGGCTTATGCTTTCATGGTCTTCACGCTGATTTACACGCCATGCATCGCGACGGTCGCGGTTATCAAGAAAGAGACGCAGAGCTGGAAGTGGACGGCAGTCTCGGTAGCGTTGGGGCTTGCGCTGGCGTGGATTTTGGCGACCTTGGTTTACACTGTCGGCTCAGTGCTGGGGTTTAGCTGATGGAATGGCTCGTTCCGATAATCGCACTGGCTGTGGGCTTGGCCGTGCTTATTGTGAGAGTCGTCCGCGATGCGAGAAGCAAGCGATGCAGAGACTGTCCGCTATCATCCGCCTGCCCCTTGGCCAAGAACGATGAGCGGGACGCGGGCGACTGATAATGCGCTTTGCCCATCCCCCTTGACTTTTCGCGATTGAAAAGCGATAATTACAGCCGTGAAAAGATTTCTTCTCATACTGATTCTATGTGCCTGCGCGTTCGGCGATGGGCGGGACACGCTCTGGCGGCCTAATCCGAGCGTTTCGGCGGGATTGTCATTAGCAATTCCCGGCGCGGGGCAAATATATAACCGAAGCTACTGGAAAGCCCCGATAGCCATGGCTTTGGAGGGATACTCGGTCTATGTCACCATCGCCTCGTGGCGCGAGATGAACGAGTTGGAGGAGCTGGGAAGAAGCCTCTCGGCGGGGTCGGCGGAGTTCGAGCAAGCCCGCGCCGATTGGGAGTCTGCGCGCGAGCGCCGGAACATCCATATATGGCTTTTAGCAGGCTTCGCGCTAATCTCGGCAATCGATGCATACGTCGATGCGCACCTTTACACATGGACGCGCGAAATGAGCCGCCCAATTGCGGGCACAAACGTTGCTCTATCGCCGTTGATTGACGAGCGCGGCGGCGTGGGAATCTCTCTCTCCCTCAAATTTCCGTAAGAACTTCCAAACACGAGCCTTAACTCTGTAATTTCGAGTTTCTGTCATTTCGAGCGAAGCGAGAAATCTCGCAAGCTGGAAGGAGAACTATCTCCTCCGAAGTAGCTTGAGGAGGTATTCTCTCTGTTCGGCGAAGAATTTTTTCGCGGAAGAATTTGCGTAATCACGGTATGTCCAAGGCGTGTTGACCCATTCCTCGTGGCGGAATATCAGCTCGGTTTCGGCGTATATGCCATCGCGGAGCGGGATTCGCTGGGGATGGCCTTTGCAACTTGCCAGCACGACTCTCGGCAGGCCTATGAAGCCGGGGTCGATGTTGACCGTCCGGCCTTCGGGCGATGCGAGTTCGTGCTCAATCGCGTTCGACGCGATTTTCCAGTCGGCGAGTCCGGATGGGTCGGCGAGCTGTTCCGATGCAATCCAAATTCGCGTAATATTGCCAATCATTTCCTTATTATAATAATCGGTATGATCGAAGGGAAATGGTTCGGATGCGCGGACGAGCGCGGGGATGACTATCTCCATGCGCCTTAATGCTTTACGCAATAAGATTTCGTCAGTGAAGAGAATCCCCACGAACGGCAGAACCGGCTGGAACGGCGACTGCTCGGCCACTATCGGCCCCCTTCACACGCCTTGATGCACACGCCGCAGATGAACTGCCCGATTCCGCGCATTTTCGAGAACTCTTTCAGCAGTTCGAAGCATTTCCCGACATCGCAACCTTGCTGGGAAATTGCGCCGGCGGGGCACGCGGAGATGCAAGCGGTGCAGTCGCCGCAGAGGTTCTCCATCGGTTCGCAAGGGGGCAACGGGATGTTGGTGAGCACGGTCGCGAATCTCATCTGCGCGCCGAATTGCGGCGTGACGACGAGGCCATGCCGCCCACGCCAACCGATGCCCGCGGTAATCGCCGCCGTGCGATGGCATAAATGGCCGCGCTGGTTCTCCCAATCCACGATGACGCTCGCCGGAATGGGCATGGCTTTCGCACTGCGAAGCTCGAGAAACAGGGCAAGCTCAGTTGCGGCGCGGTCGAGCCGCCAGTTGACCTGTTGGTAGTGATGCTTGTATAGCAAATTCGGACGGTCGTCAATGGTGTCGAGAACCGCATTGGACAGCGGATGCCCAAGGACAATTGCGAACTCAAGCTCGCGCACAGCGGGCAATATTCTCTCGTCGATTGTCTCCGCTAAATCTTCAGTTCGGCAGAAGCCGACTGCCGGAAGCCTTAGCTCATCTCCCACGAAACGGCGGACTTCGGCTGAGTTTTCGGCGGGGTCGTTCATCGGAGCAAAACTATGGGTTTGGCGGATTCGCTGAATTTTGTGCGCGCAAGATACACGCCCGACGGCAGAGGCCTTCCGCCGCTATCCTCCGCGTTCCAGAGGACGGGTGCGCCGCCGTTTGCGGGCAATTCCGCGACGAGCCTGCCGCTCATGTCATAAACTTCCACCGGCTCATCGGTCGCGATTCGGCAAGTTGCGTTAAACGGATTGGGATAGACGGAAAGCTCCATCTGGCGGGGCTTTTCGGCCTCAACTATGCTCGATGTCGTGTCGATGGGCGCAATAATCGAGCGTTCGCTTTCGGTGAAGCGAGTCGTGCTGGTGACGAAATAGTATGAGAAAAGACTGTCGTAATCTACTATAGTCATTGTGTCAATAAAACTCCCCAAGAACACGGCGCCCGATGAATTCACCGAGTCGGATGTCGCATAGAGACGATATTCGAGCAAATCCCAGACATCCCGCGCGCCCCACGAGACGCGGACAAGCTCGCCCTCGCGCTGTGCCTCGACGGCCGATGGCGCTTTGGGATGAAGCCAGCCCGTGCGAAGCGGGTCGTGCCGCGCCATGACCCAAGGCCTCGAATAGCGCGTGCCCGTGCCGGGGTAGTCGAATAGGTGGACTTTGCCGTCCGAGCCTATCGCGCAGATTTCGAGAGTGTTGTCGCCGTTCATGTCGGCGATTGCCGGTGTGGCAAGTTTCCAAGGCGCGCCCGCTTGCCAAGGGAATGAGTCAATCGCCGAGCCAATCGCATTGAATGCCGCCACGGTGCCCAGCGAGTCGTTTCCTAAGAATAGGATGTCCGGCCTGCCGTCGCCGTCGAAGTCGCAGACAAGCGGGCTGGACTCGAGCGCGCCGATTCCCAGCGCCATGCTCCATGGGCTTGGCGCGGTGGCATTCGCATTGATGACGTAGCCCCTGCCGTTCCGACTGGTCGCGATAACCTCCGGAAGGCCGTCGCCGTCGATATCGCCCACCGCGGAGGAACCATAGACCCAGCTTCCGTAGCCGCCAGCGGCAATCGGCCAGCTGGAGAGCTTCTCGGCATATGCGTTCCACGCGGAGATATACCCGCGATTCGTGCCCACGAAAGCGTGATAGCCGCAGATTATTTCGAGCGTGTCGTTGCCGGTGATGTCCGCCAAAATGGGCGCGCTATAGCTGAAACCGGCCGTGTCGCCGAGGCTTATCGGGAAGCCGGAGAGGACTTCGCCAGTGTAATCGAATGCGTAAAGCTTGTTATATCCAATCGCGACGATTTCGGCTCTGCCATCGCCGGTGATGTCGCCTATCGCGGGCGCACCTGCCGGCCCGAACTCCGATTCTACCGTCACAGGGAAGCCGGGGATGTCGTGTCCGTCGGCGTCGAGAAGATGCAGAGACTCGCCTACGTGGGCAACAATCTCCGCCCTGCCGTCGCCGGTGAAATCCCATAATGCGACTCCGGCCGGCCCGGGCGAATAGCCGAGCGCGACGGGATATGCAGAAATCTCCGCGCCGTTGGCCTCGAGCACGTGGACGACGCCCTCGTCTGTTATTGTGACAAGCTGAAACCATGTTCCCGTCACCGGCCCGAGCGCAACCGGCGTCGATACCGCTCCCGAGAGCACGACCGGATAGCCCGGAAAGCTCGTCCCATCGAGCGAGAAGACGCGAAGCGAGTCGTCCGGCCCGGCGATGACGACCTCGAGAACATCGTTGCAGTCGAGGTCAACCAGTAGCGGCGAGCTGAGAAAAGCGCCCTCCGGCACGGGAATTTCGACCGGCCAGCCGGGCAGTTGCCCTACGGCGAGGATGGCGGTTATCAACATCGTGGTGTAAAGAAAATATTTCATCGCTTAGACCTCCATAAATTGCGTAAAAGATATGTCTCGAATGCGATAAAGCAATACTATTCTCTATCTTCTTGGCGAAAAAAGGATTATTTTTGACAAGAAAATTTTTTTAGTGATTTTTTTTCATAATTATATATATTATTTGGATAAGCTTGAGGGCTTATCCACATTAACCGGCAGTTAAGAACTGCCAAGCCCTTACGCTCAGAGGGGTTAAGGCCGACAGGCGGGGGCTTTTAAGGTGTTCCACATAATTAAGCGACAATAGCGGCTGTGCATTCGAGCACGCCGTTCAGCTTCATATTGCATTGGCAGGCCCGAAAGGAAATATATGCCTCAGCCAAAAAAAAGTCTTCGCTTTTCCCATATCGCACTCGCAATTCTCTCACTCTGCTCTATCGCAGTAGCCCAAACGGAAATCATCTTCGATGTCATTAGCGCCGGCGGAAACGAGCATTTCGGGGTCACATCATCGAGATACAAGCTGACATCGACAATCGGCCAGTCCACGCCGATTTCGGCGGAGCCGCTGACGGGAACATCGCACAGCATCTTCCCCGGCTATCGCAAAATTGACAGGGACTACTGGTATCCGTTCAGCTGGTTCACAATCACCGTCCACTATGCCTCGGCGACATCGTTCGAGCTTACTTGGTCGGGGATGGACACCACATCACACGATGGCGAGGGCTGGGGAATCTGGAACTACGACCTCCAGTATCGCACCGAGGGCGGCGCATGGACAGATTGGCACATGGCCACGGTCGAGACTTCGGCGACCTTCGGGCCGTCGGCGCCGGTTGTTGTCGAGGAGGGCGAGTCGTATTATTTCCGGCTCCGCGCGAGGGACAAGGTTCGCAATGTTGCGCCGTGGACGGAGGAGAGCGGCCACGACACGACGGTCATCACGGTGAACTACACAGTGGAGTTCTGCATTCACACGCCTGCTCCGGGGCTTTCGACGGATGCGTTCAACTTCGCGACAATCGAGTATTTCCCCGTCGCCGGCCTGCCCACGAGCGTCAACCTTTGGGAGGGCGAGTGCGTAGAGCTGTCCTGCGTTCCCGGCGAAAGGGCATCGATTTCGCGGACGACATCCGACTCCGACGGCGAGGAGCGCTGGGCGGTGTCCAACATCGATGACACTGCATTCGTCATCACCGGCTCGACCGATTACGACATACCATTTTGGCATCAAATTCGCCCGACTGTCCACCTTGTCGGGACGGACATAACGCACACCGTTTCGACACTTCAGCGCGAAGAATTCGGCTCGCCGCATCTTGAGTCCGGGCTATGGGAACTTTGGACCGATTGGCTGGATTACGGCTCGACGCTCGAATTCTCCGAGTGGACTACCGGCTCTCCCGCGCGCAGAGCCGAAGCCGACGATTCTGTCCGCTTCCGCGACATTACTTCGTCATTCACCGATACGATTAACTACACCGCGGCCGGCAACATGGTGACAATCCAGACGAACTTCGGCGATTCGGTATATGTCGATGGCACGCGGTTCCCAAGCCCCCACCACACGAACTGGTTCATAGGCTCATCGCACGAAATAGCCGTCTGCAGGACGGTCCATATCTCTGACTGCGAGCGCTGGGTTTTCCAGCAATGGCACGATGGCTCGATAGACACGTCCCGCATGGTCACCATCGATTCCGATACGGTGTTCACCGCTATTTTCGAGCGGCAGTTGCGCGTGGAAATCACGAACCCATCCGGCATTGGCTACCCCATCCCGGCGGTTGGCTCGTATTGGTTTGCTGAGGGCGATACGGTCGAGGGCCACATGGATGTCACGGGCGTTGTCGATTACATGCTCGTCGGTTGGCTCGGGACGGGGTCGGCGCTCTCCGGCGGAGGGGCGAGTTTTTGGTTCATCATTCACGACTGCTCGAGCATCGAGTGGCGATGGGTCCCCGCCAGCGACGATTTGTGCACGCTCCGCGTTTATAGCCGATACGGACATCCGCACCCCAGCGGCGTTTATGTCGTGCCGAGAGGGACTTTGGTTTGGGCGAGCGTCGAGGACAGCACTTTCGAGGGCGGCGACTGGCATCATTGCACGGGCTGGCTCGGCGATGGCGATGTCGTGCCCGCAGAGGGCGACAGCAATATATTGAGTTTCACGATGACGGACAACGGCTGGCTCGTATGGCAGTGGGATGGCAATCTCGAACTGCCGTTAGTGGTCAGCAGTTCGCCATCGATTCACGGCCCGCCGGTGCCGCCGGTGGGGACGCACTGGTATGAGATAGACTCGCCAATCTCCGCGTTCGTCGAGGAAAACCCCGACGAAGACTGGTTCTGCACCGGCTACATCGCATCGGGCGCACTGCCTACAACGAGTGCGGACAGCGTCCACTTCATCCTCTCCGCGCCCACGGAAATCGACTGGCAGTGGGTATATTACCCATCAGGGCCGCTGGATACCGTTTGGATTTTCAGCAGATTCGGCGACCCTCTTCCCACGCGCGGCATGCACAGATACCCGCGCGGCACGGTCGTCACCGCGGTGGTCACGCCGTTCGACGGCCCGAACTATTGCTCCGGCTGGTCGGGCACGGGCAGTGTTCCGGGGTTGGGCACGGGGACTTCGGTGAGCTTCACGCTGGATGCTTTCAGCACGCTCACATGGAATTGGAACGACGAGCTACTTGTGCCGCTTGTGGTGATAAACCCCGGCGGATACGGCAATCCCACGCCGAACGAGGGCGTCCATTGGTATGAGATGTTCACGGAGGTTAGCGCATCCGTGACAAGCCCCTATTCCGGCTGGTTCTGCGTCGGGTATAACGGCTTCGGGAGCGTGCCGGGGTTCGGATATCCGCCATATTGCCACTTCACCATTGCCGTGGCCTCGGGCATCGAGTGGCTCTGGGCAGACGAGGCTTATATCCTCCGCGTAACCGCGCCGGCTTACAGCGATCCTGTTCCGCCGGCGGGGATAACATATCACCCGCCCGGGCGTCATATCGTTGCGACCAATGTCGATACCCTATGGGAGCACGACGCTTTCCGCTACGTTTGCAAAGGCTGGACGGGCGACGGCACCGTCGTGCCGATTGCCGGCACGACGAGCATGGCAGATTTCACGATGACAGCTAATGCTACTCTTGAATGGCTCTATCAAACCCAGTTCTACCTCGAACTTGACTATTATGGCCTGCCGGAGGGCATCGAGCCGGATGTCCTCGACTTCGAGGGCTGGTTCGCCCGCAATGATACGGTCGTTCTCGTCACCGACTCGGTGGTTATGGACGGCGATGATCCCTATGTCTTCCTCCGCTGGGATGATTCGGGCATCGGCGCACCAATCGATAACATATTCAGCGACTCAACATTCATCGTTATCGACAGTTCATACACCATTCTCGCGGAATTCCGCGAGGCGGTTTGGGTCGAGATAATCAAAAGCCCGCCGGGCAATGACCTCGGCTGGATTAGGATAAACACCGATACTACTTATGGCGAGGCTTTCGCCGGATATCTCGTCCGCGATTTCGAATACACAGTTCAAGTCTCGCCCTATGACGCAAACTCCGATGTGATGTTCAATTTCCTGCACTGGCGCGTGGATTCACTTGCCGCGTCCCAAAGAACATTCACCCCCCTCTCGGACACCGTGCTCTATGCCGACTATCAGAGGTTCTGGCATATCATCATCGAGAAGCATCCGCCGGACAATCACCTCGGCAAGCTCGAGGTTGACGAAATCACTTATGCCGGCGCGGCTTCCGTCCGACAGTCTTTTTGGTGGGAGGACGGGAGCATTCACCGCTTCAATGTGACAGCGAGAGATTCTACCCCGACTATCAGATACGATTTCAATCGCTGGAACGACGGCTCGACTTCTGTCAGCAGAATTTATGGTCCGGTCACCGGCCCGGATTCACTGGCCGCTCTTTACAATAAGACCGTCCTCTGCCGCGTCGAGAAGGTGCCGTCGCAACCATACGGCGCCATCGAGATTACGGGAACGCGTTATTACGGTGTCGGCGCGGTGGATTTCTGGCATCCATGGGGCGATGCGGTCGTTTTGGCCGTGAGCAAGTATGACGCCCACGACGATTCGGTCTATATATTCTCGCATTGGGATATCCCGGGAGAGCCTACGGATAGCGCATGGACTTGGCTCGATGTGAGAGAGCCACAGACGTTCAGAGCTATATACAACGGCTCCAAAATCAACATATATTTCGAGATTGGACAGCATGGCGTCATGCCGCGTGACAGCATTTACTGGCTTATCCCCGATTCGCTGGATTTCGGCGAGGAGAGGGTAATGCCGATTCAGGATTCTATTAGGATAGTGAGCCTCTCGAACGTCCCAATCGACTTTTCGCTGGGCATCGACCGAATAAAGGACTTGAACACCGGCACGCTTGATCCTCATTGGACGCCGGCATATTTCGCGGGCGTCGGCAGATTTGCGCTTCATGCACAATTCACGGATCTGTCCACGCCGCCGGTGACATGGGCGAGGATCCACGATTACGTTAAGGATACGCCGTTCTGGGCGTCATCGATAATTTTCGGACCGGGGGGACATTACATTCAGCCCGAGGGATATCCGAACAGCTCGACAATGCTGTGGTTCAAATTCACAGCGCCGCTCGCATCCGAAAACTCGACGCACCAGCGGGCGATATGCCTCAAGCTTTCGGCAAGGATGTATTTACCATAATCAATATGCGTTATTGGATAATTCCCAAAGACATGGAGCAGATATGAAAAAGACAATTCTTCTTGCGCTCGTGATGATGTTAGCCGTGACGGCTCTCATGGCCGAGATTCCCCGCAAAATTAACTATCAGGGGAAGCTGGCCGACGCAGACGGCATCGGCATCGAGGACGATGTGAATATGGTGTTCTCGCTTTTCGCCGGCCCGACGGGCGGGACGCCACTCTGGACGGAAACGCACAGCGGTGTTTCGGTGCAGAAGGGGCTTTTCGATGTCCTTTTAGGTTCGGTGACGGCGTTTCCCGAAGCGCTTCGCTTCGACGCGCCATATTGGCTGGAGATTACCGTCGATGGCGACATAATGCGGCCGAGGGTTCAATTCTATTCTGTGCCATACGCTCTCTCGGCGGGCACCGCGACCTCGGTTTCATCGAGCGCCGCCGGAAGGGGACTCTCAGTCGATGCGGGAGACTCACTACATGTGAACGTCCGCGACGGCATCGAGATTTTCAACGACTCGCTTCAGATTAAGAACGCGGGCGTCTCCTGGCCAAAGCTCGACGAGGAGGTCAAGGACAGCATTCGATACGCTATCGGCGCGGGCGGTGTGAGCAGTCTCAACACGCTCACCGGCGACTTGTCCATTGTAGGCGAGGGGGGCGTCTCGGTGAGCGCCGAGGGGTCGAACATTGTCGTAGATCTCACGCTCGCTCCGGGGGATTGCCCGATGCTGATTGACCTCACAGAAGGCTCGACCGGCAATCAATATGTCCCGACGAACGTTCAGACTTTCACCCCGTCTATAGGCCAGTTTCTCATTCTCGGCGACGATATTGGTTGCACCGGCGGGCGCATGTATGGCGCGACTCTCATCGCCACATCGACATCCGGCACGATACCCGATGTAGATATCTGGTTCGACAATGTCCTCTTGAGCGACCTCTCGGGCGGCTCGGTCTTCCCGTCGGGAACGCCGATTATCTCTGGCGCAACGCTGACAATCAACCCCGACAGCACCGTCGAGCTGACCTTCCCGCGAGGCTTTGTGTATGCCGGCAATAATCTGCTTGTCACCATGCGCAAAAACAGCACCGCCGGAATCTTCTCGGCATGGGTGGGCAAGCCTACGGCGACTGTCAACGCGCGATACACACCGGACGCTTCGAGCTTCCCGATGACGCACACGGCGAATTTCCGCCCGAATATCAAGCTCAATTTCCTCGCACCGGAGATTCCCGACATCGTAAACGATGTCAACGGCATCACCGGCTCGGTGAACATTATCGGCGGAACGGCAATCAATGTCGAAACGGCCGGCTCGGACATCACCATCAATTACACCGGCGAGTTCGAGGATGACGAAAACTGGAATTTCCGCGTCACCGACGGCGCGGACACAACGCTCATCACCAGAGGTCGCTGGGGACTCGCGCGCGGCGGCAACACTCTCCACGGCAACGCCGACTCGACTCACACGAATTGGGGCATCGCTTCGGTGACGGGAACATCCGGCTCGAATTACAAGTATGCCACTGTAGGCGGCGGCGCAAACAATTTGGCCGGACATACTTGGACGACTGTCTCCGGAGGCTCGGAGAATCAGGCGCTCGGCCCTGGCGCGACCGTTGGCGGAGGTTTTCTCAACACCGCGAGAGACTCGGCATCCGTCATCGGCGGCGGAAGCTGGAACGAAACCAGCGGCAAGTATTCAACTATCGCCGGCGGAAATAACAACACCGCATCAGGGCTTTGGTCAACTGTAGGCGGCGGATACAGCAACTCCGCAAGCGAAATGAACGCCACCGTCGCGGGAGGATTCCAGAATGCCGCGAGCGGGCTTTGGTCTGCAATCGTCGGAGGACACAATAACCAAGCCCAGTTCGACTATGCCGCTGTCGGCGGCGGAAGGAACAACATCGTCGCGGGCGAAAGGGCTGTCATCCCCGGCGGAAGCCTTCTGAAGGTCGGCTCACGGAGCTTCGGCTTCAGAGGAGGAATCGGCGGCAATCCCACTACACTGTCCGATGTCTCCGGCTCGCCCGAGACTTTCCATATCGTCGATGCGCATTTCCACCATAATTATAATAATTCCGCGGCTCATTTCCGCGTGGACGGAACGACGGACTTCATGATTTACATGAATGCGACATCGAACCGCATAGGCTTCAACACGAACACGATGAGCCGAATGATAGACATCAACGGCACGGTGGGAATCAGCGACACATTAGACATGCGCCAAAACCAGACGATTAACATGGTGCTCGAAAACCGCACGGACAATCCGCCGAGTCCGGTTATCGGCCAGATTTGGATGCGCATCGACCTTTAGGAAATATTCGTGCCGGTTATCATTTCATCGGCAAAATTCCCGTTGAACTGGATGGGAAAATTGTTATATTGCATGAAAATTTGATACGCACTATTATAAAAGTAAGGAGAGAGATGAGGGGTATTATCTTAACACTGGCGCTTATCGCGGTTGCCGGGATGGCTATCAATACGACGCCGTATTTCCCGATAGCGCTCGGACATGAGTGGGTCTATCAGGATTCATCGGAGGCCGGATATGACACATCGCGCGCCTTAGTCAGCGGGATGACCACGATTCACGGGCACGAGACCTTTATCGTCACGAAGAGGGGCGTCGAAGGCATCGATAGCTCGTTCTATCAGGTTCGCCCCGAGGGTTTCTACGAAATGTTCAATCTTTATGTGGAAATGGCAGACATTTCAATCGAGAACTATCCGGTGCTGTTCATGAAGAACCCAGCCGAAATCGGCGAAAGATGGGCGGCTATGTCGATTGATACGAGCATGATGGTTATGGGTTTTCCGGTCGATCTGACCATCGATGTCATAGCCGAGTTCGAGGGCTTCCACGATTTGATTCTCCCAATCGGCGACATGCGCGACTGCATTAAAATAACTGCCCTCGCAGACTGGAAAATCGACGCGGGCGCACTCTTCGCAGACTCCGGTCAGGATCTCTACTCGATTTCATATTATGTCGAGAATGTCGGCCTCGTCAGCCAAACGGAGTTTGACATCATGGGCGCCATGATGGGCGGCTCGATGGACGCCACCACTTCCAAGCTCATCAGCTATGACTTCTCCTCCATTGAGGAGCTTATCGATCGTCCGGAGGGCATGGAGCTTTCCGCCTTCCCGAACCCGTTCAACTCTGCGGTGACTATCCGCCTTCCGAGCGCCGATGTCCGGCGCGTGGAAATTTTCGACGTCACGGGCAGAGTCGTCGAGACGCTCGATGTCCCTTCCGGCGCAGGCTTCGTAGGATGGGAGCCTTCGCAGACGGCGCAATCAGGCGTTTACTTCATCAAGGCTTTTGCCCCAGCCGCCGAGTTCTCTACACGCGCAGTCTATCTAAAATAGCGGCCAAGTTTTAAGTGAAAAAGCTGGTCACCATCGCGGTTCTCGCCGTTGTCGTCGCCACGACGATAGCGGCGAGAACCGGCGTTGTGGTTTGGGAGACTATCAACCTGCGCGAGGGGCCGGGCACCCGCTATCACCGTCTCGGGAATTTCGAAAAGGGCAAGTATTTCGCCATTCTCGGTCAAGAGGGCAACTGGGTCGAGGTCAACGCCAACGGCATTCACGGATATTTCTACAAAGACGGCATCAAAGAGGTCAAGACGCTCGGAACTTACATCGTTCGCGAGGATGAAGTCCTCTTTCGCTGGGGGCCGGGAGAGCGATTCGATACGCTCGCCATCCGAGAAGGGGGGATTGCCATCGAGGTGGTATGGGAGCACGGACAATACCTTTTCGGCCAGTTCAACGGCTCGGGCGTGTGGTTCAACCGCGATGCGGTAATCAAGATTCTCCCCTCGGACGACGAAGTTCCCGGGCTGGAGTCGCCGCTTGTGGATGACATCCCCGAACTTCCGGAAATTCCCGAAGTGGTCGTGCCAGCGGTTGAAAAGCCTCCGGTGCGAACCGAGCCAACGGTGCAGATTACTCGGAGAGTCCCGGAACCTCCCCCGAAAACGCCCTCCCGATGGCGCTGGGGCGCGATGGTCTCCGCCAATAACGCGTGGGTTCACAGCGAGGTTGCCGATCCTTTGCAGGACATCTCCATTCCCACTATCACTATCGGCGAGGACTATCGCCAGAGCTTGCTGGGCGGCCAGTTCCGCGCGCATGTGGGGTTTTCCCCGGGGAAAAAGCGCCGATGGGAAATCGCACTTCTTCCGTCCGTCGCGTGGACGCCCAAGAGCCACATCGTCAACATCCACGGCGAAAACCACACCGTGACAGACGAATATCTTCGCGCAGGCGGCGAGCTTGGCTTGGCGTTCAAACCTCACCGCTCTTTTGCTTTGGGGATAGGCGGCGGGTGCACAATGATAGAGCACGAGATGCGCCTTTCCAGCCAAAACGGCACGAGCGAGCAAGTCTTGATGGACGGCTCTTTCCTTGCTCCTATGGGGTTCTTCGAGTTTCGCATTGGCGCGGGAGCTTTGAAGACCGTCGCGGGCGCGAGCTGGACGCAATGGATTTCCGACAACACGCGCTTCTTCGTCGAGCGCGACGGCACGCCGATTCCCATCGGCGGGGATGTCAACAGAGAATCGTTCGAGGTATATATTGGCCTTATGCTTTCGAAATAGCGCGCGCTGGGCGTTTCTTTTCGCCATTCTCGCCGCCGTTTCTTGCGGATGGGAGGAGAAAAGCCCCGTCTCGCAATATCCCGAGCTTCGATGGGGGGTGAGCTTCCACGCCGAAAGTGGCATCATCGAGGCGGAGTTCTGCAATATTCTCGTGCGCGGCGACTTCTCCCGCGACAACATCTCCGCCGAACCGGCAGATTTCGCGGTAATTCTCACGCCGGATACCAATTACTATTTCTACTCGCCCAAGCAGGGGAATCTCGAGAATTTGAGCCTACGATTGAGCATAGACGCGCTGATTCTGCTCCTTCGCGACCAAGGCTACTTCGGCGAAGCGCACCGGCGGCCGGATTTTTACGCGTCGCAGTTCGTCGGCATAGACATCTCCGGCGATCAGGATGCGCCCGAAAAGCTTTTCGAGAACAGGCTGAACCGATTCGCCGGCATCGTCTCCGGCGGCTCGATGAAGATTTTGCCGTCGCCTTCGGGCGGAACTTCGCTCGTTGCGCCTTTTCTCTTCGACGAGATGGGCGCGATAGTGCAGAACGACGGGCACACGGCGATGTTGCCCTGCAGGATTTCGCCGCCGCCGGACACGGCATATCTATACAACGCGAACTCGCTGGCCATGCTTCTCGAGCCGCTTTCAGCGTCCTACATCGAGGAATTCGGGGAGCTGTTTTACGAGGGTATTTCCGTTTCGCCGCCGCTGGTAGCGCGTCTCTCTATCGCCGACCAGATGGGCATTCTCGCGCTGGTTATCGATGCTTTCTCATCCGAGGCGACCGGCGATGAGAACGTCGATTCAGCCGAAGTGCGGCTTACCAGCAGAATCGAGCCTTTGGCCGAAGATTTCGACCTCTCGCTCCGTAATACATTGAGCTATCGGGAGATTTCCGCCCTCTTTCGCGAGATTATCACAGCCGATATCCTCGAACGCCTCATCGATTCCCCCGCCGAGACAACGGTTATCTCCTTTACCGCTAATGCACTGCGGCACATATTGTTAGGCGTAGATTCGCTGGTCGGTGCCGTGGAGACATACGCGCGTCCGCCGTTCGCGAAATGGGCTGGAAGAATCCCCAGTGTCAATATCGAAGCGCCGATTTCCGGCGAGACCTATTCGCGCTCCGAGGAGGTCGAGTTCATCGGCTCTGCGACAGACCCAGAAGACGGCGCTATCCCCGGCAATATGCTGAACTGGCGCTCATCCCGCGATGGCGACTTGGGCATCGGCGCGACGATTCGCCGAAGAATCTCCTCCGGCGACCACGAGATAATCCTCTCTGCGGAGAACTCAAACGGCTTTGTAGCTGAGGACACGGTGCACATCACAGTTGATTTGGGCAGGCCGCCTTATGTTCGAATTCTCTCGCCCGAGAGCAACTCCGAGTTTCAGAACACACTGCTGGTGGCCTTCCTCGGCCATGCCGAGGATTTCGAGGACGGCCTCCTCACCGGCGAATCGCTGGAGTGGACGTCCTCGATTGATGGATTCTTGGGCTATGGAACTTCAATCGAGCGCGAGCTGTCCGTCGGCACACATACAATCACATTCACCGCCACTGACAGCGACGGGCTTTCCTCCTCGGACGAAATCACAATCGAGGTCATCCTCAACACGCCGCCGGATGTCTGGATTATCTTGCCACGCGACGGGGACACGCTGTCGATGATAGGCCTGAACATCTTCATCGGCGGCGCAACCGACGCTGAAGACCTCGTCATTCCGGCGGACAACCTCGTCTGGACATCGAGCCGCTCCGGCGAAATTGGCAGAGGGTTCTTCTTCCAGCTAATGTTCATGATGCCCGGCAGGCACGAGATTGTTCTCACTGCGACGGACTCCGGCGGCCTCTCCGCCGCGGACACTATCGAGGTTTTCGTCAGTTTCAGCGATTGAGTGCGGTAATTGTTTTCGGCGGATGGACGCCTGCTATTCTTTATAAATCAGCACTGCCGGCCTGATAACTCCCGCGCGAATCTGCGTCCTTCCGGAGATGCTCGCGAGCCTGCCCGCTGAACTCTCGATGACGCCTCGAACTTGCCCGGAAACTTCGTATTCCCCAAAGCCGCTCGTAAAAATAACGGGAAAAGGCAAAGCCTCGTCGCCGGTATGCGCGAGGCCGAGTTCTCTCCCGCAGAACTTCCTCCAATCGACGCTTGGGATTGACGGCGCTATAATTCCCGCGACGGCAATCTCGGCGCATCTGCGCAGAAAATCGAGGTCGATTGGTTTCATGGAGGCAATAATTTTGCCCTCGAGTTCCGGTTTTAATGATGAAATGTTTTCGGCGATTAAGATTTCGCCTGCCGCCTCGCCCCCGAAGCCGATTTTGCCATAGATTTTGCCGGCGGTGGCGAGAATGGTGACGCTTCGTTTAGGTTCAACAGCGGTGACTACGCCTCTAACGAAGGCTTTTAGCTCCACAGGTTCGATGTCATATTGGATGGTCACTTTGCCGCTTTTTTGGTCAATATTTTTAATGGTGCCGGTGCTCGGCGCTTTGATGATAATATTATTTCGCAGATCGCCGGCAATCATCTGGCCAGCCTCGACAAAATCTCCGAGCCTGTATCGGAGATGCCCGGCGACATGCGATGGCTTGATATGCATAAGCTTTGCGACATGAACGGTGTGCGGCCTGCCGTCATAATCTTGAATTTCTCGCATAATGATAAGGCCGGACGGCTCGATTTTTTCAATCATCCCGCGCACCGGCGAACTGAAGTATATTTTGCTCCCGAATATGCCCTCGGTTGCGGCAAAAATCCTCTGACCGATTTTGACCGACTCGCCCTCGGCGACGAGGATGCCTTCGGCTATATCCTCTTCACTTAAAGGTTTTTCATAGCCTGCGAGACGATTGATATCGAGAATGTAGAGGCGCGGAGGGCCGAATCGGTTCTCGCCGATAGTGTCCCATGGTTCGACAGAATCGCCTACTTTGGCCAGAATATCGCCATCGTATGGGAGCTTTCGGTCGATAGAGTATTCGCCGAACTCGGGCTTTTTTTCTTCGACCATGATTGTATCAACAACTCCGGCATCGCACTTGAACTTTGAAATCCTTCCGCCGAGGAAGAACCTTCCTCGGCCACGGCAATCAATTATTACGGACATCTCCGTGTTTATTTCGGCGGTTGTTCGGTCGTTCTCGAGGTTGAGTCTGCCATGACACTCTATCATGAAATCGCCGCCACCATCGATGATAATCGCCTGTCCGCCTTCGACTATAAGCTTTTCGCCGGTGGTGCGATTCTTGACAGTTAGCGCGGGCTTGCCTCGACGAACCTTCCCCAACGGCGCAACGACATGGCCGAGAGACTCGATGCACTCATCTTCGAAGAGGCGGAGGGCTTCATCCGGCTCCACCTTCGAGAAAATGCCAAGATGCGGCGATTTGAAATGCCTGTCGATTGCAAGCTCTGTGATTCCCGTCGGCATGAAGGCATCGGCAAGGATAATTCTCGCGACATCGCCGGGAAGATGCGTGATCACGCCGCCTGCGCCGATGAGGAGCGAAATATCCGAAAGCTGAAATTTCTCCTCGTGTTTGTTCAACTGAAGCACCTCTTCCCAGCGATTGGAGTCCGCGAGGAGCTTTTTGCGGCGGTCGAGGAAACCGACTCGGCTAATCTTGAAGTTCATATCGACATGCTTTTCCCACGCCATCCGCATTCCCTCGATAGCACAAGCATATTCTACGAGTTTCTGCGATTCGGCCTGTGGAACATGCGTAGGATTCAGTGTCTTATTCGCGATGTAATTGCGGATTTCGCCCTCGGGAATGCCTTCGATGTGCGACGAAACGGCCTCGATGCCAGCCTCCACGAGGATGTTCGACAGCGAATAGCTCATCCCGATGTTCGCCGAAACCGTGCGGTGGTGTTGCGATTTGATGACCGTGAAAATGTCCGTTGTTGCGCCGCCGATGTCAACCATCGCGATATTTCGGCCGGTTTTGTCTGCGAATGCCGAGAGCATCGCCTCGACGCCCGCGGGCGTGGGCATGATGTCCGTTTTCACGCTCGATTTCAGTTCGGAATATCCCGGCGCGCGCTCCATGACATTATCCATAAAAAGCTCATGAATCTTTGCTTTCGCCGGTTCTGTGTTCATCCTTTCCATGTCCGGCCGGACATTCGGGACGATGTGCACATCGAAATTCTCGGCCAGCAAGTTCGCTACAAACGCCCGCGCAGACTTGTTTCCGCAGAAAACCAGCGGAATCTTCTCGCCCTCGCGGAATTTCGGCGAGGGCTTGGCGAGGCTAAGAATCTCTGCAAGCTCGACGACCGGGGCTATCGCGCCACCATCGATGCCGCCGGCCATGAGAATCATGTCAGGGTGAAGCTCGCTCATGATGCGCATCTTCTCGACCGGCGGGATTTTGTCGTCTATCGTGAACGTCTTGAGGATGATGCCGCCGGCGCCGTATGCCGTCATCTCGGCGACCGTGCCGGTTTCGTTGGATGAGAGGCCGAATACTAATATCTGCAGGCCGCCACCGGCCGAGCTTGTAGTGAGAAAAGGCGCAGTGAGTTTTCCGTTGTCGTCGGTGAGGGGCGCGTCTAATCCCTCGCCGATGCCCTCGATGAGGCGGCGCAGGCCTACCCGCACATCCTCGTCGGGCTTCTCGACGGTCGTGGCAGTGTCGAACTGTCTCAAGAAACGGAAACCGTCGTCGGTTCTTTCTAAGAGTAGCCCCTTCGTGGTAGTGCTTCCAATGTCCGTTATCAGTAAATAATTGCTGTTACGTGACATTTTTTCCTCCGCCGTTTGAGGCGCTGTTCGACACAAATAATTCTTGATGCACAGAATATATATATTCCTGCAAGAATCTGTGGCCTATTGGAACCTATCACATATTCAATGCGGCCAATATTCCGGCACCGGCGACAAGGAAGATGAGGATGTAAATCGCAAAAACTATCGCCATCCAAATAAGTGTAGCTTTGGCCCAATTGGCTTTGCTTATTGGGGTGTTGCTCCCGAAAGCCCAAACGAAAAGAAGGATGAGATTGACAATGGGAATTGCCATAAGAAGTAAGGTCACTATCCAATCGCCAACGGTGACCGGCTTATACAGCGAATTCTGCGGTTTTTGGATTTCGTTTTCCATGAGTCTCCTTTCGGCTTCGCTAACTCTGGCGAAGCGGTTCAAACGAATCTGCTAACTGATGGACTATCTCCCGAAATCGACCTTCGGCGCCTCGCGCTGGGCGGTGTCGTCCAGTTCGAAATATTCTCTTTTGGCGAAGTTGAACATATTCGCCACGATGTTCGAGGGGAATTTCTCGCAAGTTGTGTTCAGGTCGCGGACGACGGCGTTGTAGTATCTCCGGCTGTCGGCGAGTGCGCTCTCGATTCTCTCCAACGCGGCCTGAAGTTCGAGGAAGCTCTGGTCGGCCTTAAGCTCGGGATAGCTCTCGGAGAGCGCGAACAGCTGGCGAAGCGCCTGCGTGAGGACATTCTCCGCCTGCGCCATCTTTGCGACATCGTCGGTGACATTTATCGCCTGTTGGCGCGCCTTGATGACGTTTTCCAAGGTTTCGCGCTCGTGGCCGGCATATCCCTTGACTGTCTCGACGAGGTTCGGTATAAGGTCGTATCGCCGTTTAAGCTGGACATCGACATCCGCCCATGCGTTCTCGGAGCGGTTTTTCAAGCCAACGAGCTTGTTATATAACCCTATCCCAACGACAACAATAATAACGACGGCGATGGCGAGTAGCGCCAAACACCCGACTAACAAACCAATGCCCATGAAGGCCTCCTGTGTTATCTCGCGGAATTTTCCATGTCGGAATTCATCTCAAATATAATCGGATAAATCCAAAAAACAATACCAAAAGCAGAAACTGCGCCCACGATAAATCGCGGGATGTTGCCGGTGTTCCACAATCCGAAAGTCTGCGCCAGCCCGTCGATTGCAAGCGGCGCGACAAAGGCGAGCAAGCCAAGCAAGGGCAAGGCGAAGCGCCGTTTGAGCATCATCGAAAAAACGCCGAAAACGAACAGCCCCGCGAAAATTCCGGTGCATCGCGCGCAGAGGCCGAGTTTGTGCCCCATGATAGCGAAACTTCGCTCCGCGCTCTGATGACAAAGCGGCGCAAGCCCGAGATAGCATCCCGCCGAGCCGAGGGGGCAGGTCTCCGCCAATATCGGCGCCGTAATGCTCGCCAGAAGAACGACGAACCACACGGCGGTGAGAAGAAGCGCGCCGTTTCGGCCTATCCAGCGGAGTAAACGCATCAACGGACTACCGCGATTTTCTCGGTGATGGAGCCGTGCTCCGTGACGAGGCGGACGATGTAAATCCCGTTGGCGATGGGAGTGCCTTTCCCGTTTTTGAGCGGCCATACAATCTCGAACTTGTCAGCAAGCGACCATCTTTCGTCGAACACCAGCTCTCCCGATGCTGTGAACACCGAGAAATGCGCGTTTTGGCCGGCGTATGCCACAGCGCGCAAATACTCCGAGGCGGGATTTGGGAAGACCAACAGTTCTGTCTCGCCGTCGCGGTATCTTCCGAAGCGAACCGCCCTGCCCGCGCCATCTACGGTGAAGCTGATTGCTTCCGGATAGCCGGGCATATAGAGCGCAACCGATTGCCCTGCCATAGCGAGCGGATCTACGAAGATGCCGAAGGTATCCGTGGCCGAGATTATCGTGGTGTCGTCGTATATGAAGTGAATCTCTTTATTGGGGATGACTTCGCCGCTGAGAATATCGACCGCCCTGCCGTAGAAGCCCATCGTCAGGCCTGCGGCCACCGTGCCCTTGGGAATTCCCCAGCCATAGTCGTTGTCGGCGGAATCGGCGGGGAAGGTCGGGTCGAATGCGCGAACGCGGTCGCCGCTGGCGCGGACGGCCAGCGCAAGGTCATAGCCGGAAAGCTCGTGGTTTGCGCTTTTAACTGCGGCGCAGAGGCCAGCGATGAGCGGACAAGAGAAGCTTGTGCCGGAACTCCAAGCGATGCCCGCGTTGGCGTATGCGTTGACGATGACCGTGCCCCATCCTACGGCGGATATGTCGGGCTTGATTCTGCCGTCCGCAGAGGGGCCGGGGCTGGAGAACGAGGCGATAACTTTGTCATGTCCAACCGCCGCCACCGCAAGCACGGAGTCGCCGTCGGCGGGGCTGATTATCGTGGGCCAATCAGGCTGTTGGCGGTAATTCCCCGCCGAATTCACCACGCAAATCCCCCGTGATGCCGCGATGTCCGCCGCGATTGTCGTCACCATCGTGTTGCCGTCGAGGTCGTTCATCGTATATGGAGTCTCCTCGTCGAATGTCGAATATCCGAGACTGCTCGATGCGATGTCCGCGCCTAAAGAGTCGAGCCACTCGATGCCCGCGACCCAGTTGTCTTCCTCGCCGCGATATTCGGCCTCGATGTCCTCGGTTTTGGCGAGTGCCACCGACGCGCGATATGCCGCGCCGATAATCTCCCCCGGCGAGAAGGCCGCGACGCAACTCAAGGTCTGCGTGCCGTGGCGAAAGCCCATCTCATCGATGTCGCCGGCATCGGGGTCGAAATCGACCGTAGTGTCGTTGTGAACGAAATCATAGACGGCGACTATGTCGAGGCTGTCGAACGCTCTATGCGTTGTCCGAAAGCCCGAGTCGAGCATCCCCACGAGCACGCCTTGGCCGGCAAAGCCTCGCTGGTGCAGGTCAATCGCGCCAATCATCTCCAGTTGCGCACGGGATGCGCCGTAAAAATCGTCCACGCTGTCCACCTCGGAGGGGCGCATGAGCGAGACCGGCTCTATCGGCCTGCGATATGTCCGCACGGGGCGAATCTCGCGGACGAATGGAAGTTCGGCGATGTTGTGCAATGCCGCCTTGGGCGTGATGAACGACGCCGAGTTCAGCCATCGGCTGGTTCGTCTGTGGCGCGCGCCGAGCGCAACCACCTGCTCGATATAGCGCGTATTGACGGGCACATCGTGGATGTCCAGCTCGAGGCCGTCCTTGGCTCTTCTTTCGAGCGCTCTCTCAGAGAGGGTCAGGCGGGCGACTGCGGCTATGCTCATGCCGTCCAAGGGCTTGTCCTCGAAAAACACCCACACCATAAGGGAGTCTTTGCTCGATGCAAGCAGTCCGGGCGCGATTTTGGGCGAAGCTCCGGCGGTGGCGGAGATGACTGCTATTGCGATTATTGCTGTGATGATGGCTATTCTCATGTTGCCTTTCAAACTGTTAAGCGACGGGCGATGCAATTCGCCTCTACATTTGGCGAACGGTTATTTTTCGCTCGCTATCGCTGATTCTATCAATCGACACGCGGATAACCCTTTGCGGAAGTAGCTCCTCCCCCCTATCTGCCCATTCTACCAGCGAAATGCCCTCGCCCTCGAAAATCTCCCAAAGCCCGAGTTGCGCAATATCCTCGTGCTTCTCGACTCGATATAAATCTATGTGATAAATTATCTTATCCGCAATATATTCATGTATTATCGCAAATGACGGACTTGAAACCTCTGTCTCGTTGAATCCTAACGCCCTCGCGATGCCCTTAATCATCGTAGTCTTGCCTGCGCCCAAATCGCCGGTAAACGCCACGACATCGCCCTCGCGGAGATATCCGGCGAACTCTCCGCCAAAACCTGAGGTCTGCTCGGCGGAGCGGCTTATGAAATCGAGCCTCAGCCTCATTTCGGCCTCAGAACCGCCACGGGAACCACCATCTCCTCGATGCTAATTCCGCCGTGGAGGAAGCTGTTTCGATATTGCCGCTCGAACTGCGAGAAATTCGTCGGATAGACGAAGTAATAATCCTCTTTGGCGATGATGAAGTTCGTAGTCCGCGTGAAGCTCGGAAGGCGCCAGTCTTTTGGGTTTCGGATGAAGATGCCGCCCTTTTCATCGCAGTTGATGTTGTCGCCGAATTTATATCGAAGGTTCGGCGATGTGTCTCTCTTGCCGAATGCCTTCGTGCCGCGTCTTCCAATGGTGCTCCCGTGGTCTGTCGTAATTACAACGGTGACATTCTCGCGCGCAATCGCCCTAAGAGCTTTGAGCAGGCTCGAATGCGCGAACCAAGTCTTCATTACGCTACGGTATGCGCCCTCGTCAGGGGACATCTCGCGAAGCACCTCGTTGGCGGCTCTACTGTGGGCGAGGATGTCCAGAAAGTTCGCTACCACGCTGGTCATCGGCGCGGAGAGGTAGCTCTTCAGCCGGTGGACGAGGCTCTCGCCCTCCTCGGGGTCGAGAATTTTGATGTATTTGGTATCGCCGGGGAGGTCTATGCCGTTTTGGGCTATGAGCTTATCCAGAAGCTGGTGCTCATAGCGGTTGCGAGAGCTGGAGTCATCCAGCGGATTTATCCACAGGTCGGGGTATCGTTGGGAAATTTCATAGGGGAAAAGCCCGCTGAACACAGCATTGCGCGCGTAAGGCGTCGCCGAGGGCAGAAGGCTGAAGAACACGTCCGTCTCGATGTTGTAATAGTCGCTGAGGAGAGATTCGACAGTGAGCCACTGGTCGAGGCGCATGCAGTCGATGACGACAAAGAACACCTTCTCGCCCGCGCCGAGTGCCGGAATCACGTGTTCCCCCGCAACATCGACGGAGAGCATCGGTCTGTTTTCGCGCTCGCTCCAAATCCATTGTTCCCAATTGCTTTCGATGTAGCGCGAGAACTCGCCGTTGCACTCTCTGCGGAAATCGCGGTGTGTCCGCGTGAGGCCGAGTTCCGAATGACTGTCGAGGATGACGTCCCATTCGGCCAGCCAGAACGACAGCTCGAGCCACTGCTCGGGAGATGCTTTCTGCGAGGGCCGCATGACCATATCGCGGTATTCCGTCGTGTAATCACGCGTGAGTTGTTGGCCTACGATGCGTCCCGAGTCGAAAATTCTCTTCAGCGTGGAGAGTATCTGATGCGGATTGACGGGCTTGACGAGGTAATCTGCGATTTCTTTGCCGATTGCGTCCTCCATCAGCGTCTCCTCCATCGATTTGGTAATCATGACGACGGGGATGCGCTTGTCTATTTTGCGGATTTCCTCGAGCGTGGTAAGCCCGTCCATTCCGGGCATCATTTCGTCGAGGAGGACGAGGTCGAATCCGCCGCTCTGCACCAGCGCGACGGCATCCTCGCCGGAGTGGACGCCCTCGACGGAGTATCCCCTTTCCTGAAGGAAGATTATGTGCGGCTGAAGTTGGGCGATTTCGTCATCTGCCCAAATAATTCGTTTTTCTGTCATATTTTCTCCGGAAAAATAAAAATCTTAACTGTCATCACTGGCGAGCCACCGTCTCGCCCCTACGGGTTGTCATTGCGAGACCTGAAAGGTCGAAGCAATCTTGAATGAATTGAGGAGATTGCTTCGTCGCTGTTCTCCTCGCAATGACAAACACTACCTATCACCCATAACCCAATACCCTATCACACTTTCGCGCTCTTTGGGAAAGTAATCACAAAGGTCGTCTTTTCGAACGGTTTGCTCTCCAGAAGCGTGAGCCGGCCGAAATGATATTCCTCGACGATTCTTTTAGCAAGGGAAAGGCCAAGCCCCCATCCGCGCTTCTTGGTTGTGTATCCGGGGGAGAAAATTTTACGGTAGTTTCGGGCAGAAATTCCCTTGCCGTTGTCCGTAACGATTATCTGGACATCCTCGCCATCGACGTCCATTCGTGTGGCGACCTTGATTTTTGCGCCATCTTGAGGCGCGGCCTCCATCGAGTTTCTGATTAGGTTCTCGATTGCCCACGAGAGGAGCATCTGGTTGGCCATCACCGGCGGGACGGGATAATATTGCTCGACTATCTCCATCCGGCCTCGAAGGCGCGGCATACGCTGGCGGAGATACGCCACAGACTGGTGGATAAGCGATGGCAGTTCTGTAGGCTCCAGCTCGGGCGTCGAGCCGATTTGCCCGAAGCGCATGACAATCTTGTTGAGGATTAGTATATCCTCTGAGATTCTGTCGATGATGTCTTGCGGCGAGCGGTTGGAATGCCGGAACGCGCCGGCGATTTCGGCCTCTTTGATTTCGTCTTTGAGAAGCTCGTTCCATCCCATCATGCTCGAAATGGGCGTGCCGAGCTGATGCGCTGTCTCGCGCGCCATTCCCAGCCAGATGTTCTGTTCTTCGTAGAATTTTAGGCGGTTGTATGAGAGATACGAGAACACCAGTAGCAGTGCGACGAGCGTCAGAATGCCTATCGGGATGACTCTGAACCATTTAGCAAACGGCGGCTCGCCGAAATAAATATATCCGAGCAACCTGTCTGTTCTGCCGACATAGATTGGCACCGGCGATTGCGCCTGCCGCATCTTGGCGACCTCCGCGCGGAGCCGCTCGCGGGCTTCCTCGGTTGTATCGTTTCGGGCGATGCCCACATTGCGCCACGACATAGGCTGACCTTCGACTGATGTGAGTATCATCGGGAAATCGCTTTTGTCTATAATCTCCTCGAAAAAAATTGAAATCTCCGCCGCGCCGGCCGTTCTCAAAGCCGCGAGCGACCAAAGTCGCGCATACGCGCTGACGACTCTTCGGTTGTGCTGGGATGTCCTCTCGCGGCTGTAGTTGACTATGTAAAATATGCTCACTACAATGAGAAACCCCGCAACGACTGCCGTAAGAGAATAGAAGAACGGCACTCCCATATAGGTGATGCGGTATTTTGACCTCGAATTTTTCAACGGCTATAACCTCGGGGAAATCTCCTCTTGCCCGTGCATATACGGCCTCAACGCGCGGGGAATTTGCACCGTCCCTCGGGCGGTTTGATACGATTCCCATATCGCGACTAAGAGCCTCGGGAGTGCCACGCCGCTTGCGTTTAGCGTGTGGACGAACTGCACCTGTCCGCCGCTTTCCGGGCGGAAGCGAATGTTCGCTCTCCGCGACTGGAAATCGAGGAAGTTGCTACAGCTGGATACCTCGAGCCACCTGCCTTCGCCGGGCGCCCAAAGCTCGATGTCATAGACCTTTGCCGACGCGAATGACATGTCGCCCGTCGCCAGAAGGACGACGCGGTAGTGAAGTTCGAGCGCCTGAAGGACTTTCTCGGCCTGCGCGAGAAGCGACTCGTGTTCCTCCCACGATTTATCGGGATGCGAGAACTTGACAAGCTCGACCTTGTCGAACTGGTGAACGCGGAGAAGCCCGCGTGTATCTGCACCGTATGAGCCGGCCTCCCTTCGGAAATTGGCCGTGTATCCCGCGTAGTATATCGGGAGGTTCTCCTCGCGGAGCATTTCGCCGGCGTGGAGATTGGTGATTGGCACCTCGGCGGTGGGGATGAGGAAGAGGTCTTCCTCGGGGAAGTGATACATGTCGCCTTCGAGCTTAGGGATTTGCGCGGTGCCGGTCATCGCTTGCCTGTTCGCGAGGAACGGGGGCGCGATTTCGAGAAAGCCCGATTCGCGGTGAATATCCAGCATCATCGCGATAAGGGCGCGGGACATGCGGGCGCCATCGCCGGCGAGGAGCGAGAAGCCGCTACCGGCGACTTTCGCGCCAAGTTCCATATCGAGCATGCCGAGCATGTCGCCGAGATCGATATGGTCGCGCGGCTCGAAATCGAACTTCGGCGGACTTCCCCACTCGCGGAGAATCACATTTGCCGAAGCATCGCCCACGGGGACGTCATCCGCGGGGATGTTCGGGACTTTGATAAGCAATGCCGACCATCGTGTCTCGGCTTCGCGCTGTTTTTCCTCGAGGGCTTTCACGCTGTCGGAGAGGGCTTTGGCCTCGGCCTTGAGTTTTTCGGCCAGCTCGCGGTCTCCGCCGGCGAACGCCGCGCCGACTTGCGAGGACAATTCTTTTTGCCGATGGCGAAGCTCGTCGCCCTCGGCCTGAAGCGCGCGCCGCTCGGCATCGGCAGTGAGGATTTCGTCAACCACATCTGGCTCGTTTTTGTTGGCGCAGGCTGATTTTACTAACTCGGGATTTTCTCGAATGATGTTAATGTCTATCATAGTTGGGTTTTGGGTTATGGGTTTTGGGTTTTGGGTTTTGGGTTATGGGTGATTGGGAAAAGGCTAAGGGTTAAAGGTTAAGGGTTAAGGGTAAATGGGTCATGGGTTTGGTCATTTTTTTACAGTGAAACGAAATGCGCAGAACGGCGCGGTCGTGTTTTCCACGCGAAATTCGACGATGTTCTCGCCTTTGGGGAGTTCGATGTCAAAGCGCCGCGCCCTCGCAGGAATAACGCTCGGCTCGTTCTCGAAAATAGCTGTCTCGGAGATAGACGCGCGGAGCCTCGTGCGCGTCTCCGTTCCGTCCGCCCTCCTAACAACGACGGTGTAATTCTGCGCGCCCTTCATCGTCTTGTCGAAAGCGAGCCTCGTCCATACGGTTAGCATCCCCGCGCCATTATATTTGATGGTGACCGCCTTCTTGCCTTTGCCGGTGTAGTAAGTCGAACGGGTGTCCCCAACTACAAGCGCAAGCGCCTTGTCATATCGTTCGGGCGTAATGCGCGATGGGCTTCGCGGGATAGCGATTAGCCGCGCAAAAAGCTCGCCGTCGGTGGTCATCTTCAGCTCGCGCTTGCCGCGCTCCAGCTTGATTTTCAGTATTTTCGCCTGAGTGACCGGCACGGGCTTGGCCTTGCCAACCTCCATGCGGTATTTCTTCGATGGCCTCTCCGAGAAAGTGAAGCGCTTGAACTCCGCGCCATCGATGTGGAGAACAAAATCTGCGGACTTGCCCGCCTCGGCGCGAACATATAGGTGCACATATCCCGGGCCTTCGGCCGTCCACTCAATTGGGGTTTTGGCTGTAAGTTGTGAATATGAGTATCGTCCGTCGCCGCCGATAAGCCTGCACTGTGTGCCGGCCCTCTTCGGCTGAATCAACTGCGCAGTCGCCGTGAAGGCGAGCGCAAATATCGCACCGACGATGATTGTCTTCCGCATCTTTCCTCCGAAAAAATGACATCACTATATGATAGGCCGAAGTCCTGCCTATGTCAAACAGCTAATTTCGCTTTCAGCCCGCAGGGGGGCGTCGGCGGCCGTGAACGGCCAGCGAAGTAGTCGGGGCAGAATCGTCGCTTTGTGCAAAAAATCTCCCCCGACTACTTCGCTCTCACCTGCGATTTGTTAAATCGCAGGTGAGGCCGACGCCCCCCCCGTTTGCACGCGCGAAAATCGAATTAAATCTCGCCGTATTCTTCAAGCTTGCGGTAGAGCGTTCTCAGGCCTATGCCGAGAATTTCGGCGGCGCGCTTCTTATCGCCATCGCACTCTTCGAGCGTCTCGAGAATGGCAGTGCGCTCCAAATCGCGAATCGGAATGCCCCCGAGCTTGCCGCTATCGAACGAGCGCTCGACTCGAATCGTCTCGGGGACATTCGACAGCACCGGCTCCGGGCTGAAAATCGCCATCTGCTCGAGCGCGTGCTTTAACTCGCGGATGTTTCCCGGCCATTTATATTCCATGAAGACCTCCATCGCCTCCTCGGAGAGGGCCTCGAGCTTGCGGTTGAGTTGCACCGAGAGGCGGTTGAGAAAGAACTCCACGAGGCGCGGAATGTCCTCTTTGCGCTCGCGAAGCGGCGGTAGGTCTATTGTGACAACGCGCAACCGATACAGCAAATCCTGACGGAATTCGCCTTTGCGGACGGCTTCGTCGAGGTCGCGGTTAGTCGATGAGACGACGCGCAAATCGAGCTGTTTCGAGCCTCTTCCGCCGAGGCGCTCGACCGTGGAGTTCTCGAGCACACGAAGAAGTTTCGGCTGAAGCCTCAACGGGACATCGCCAATCTCATCGAGGACGATAGTTCCGCCGGATGACTGCTCGAATTTGCCCGGCCTGCTGTCGGTGGCACCTGTGAAAGCGCCCTTTTCATGGCCGAAAAGCTCGCTCTCCATGAGTGTCTCCGGTATCGCCGAGCAGTTAACCTTGACCAGCGGGCCTTCCGCACGCGATGACACCTTGTGAATCGCGTCGGCGACCAGCTCTTTGCCGGTGCCGCTTTCGCCGGTGATGAGCACCGTTGTGTCAATCGGCGCGACGGCCTTGACTTGCTCGAAAACTTTGACGATGGCCGGAGATTCCCCCACGATGCCCATCCACGCGCCCTCACCACGAAGCGCCGACTCGAGTTCCTTCTGCCGACGAATCATGTGCGACACCTCGAGAGCCTTGTCGGCCAACGCGCGGAGACGGCGTATATCGACGGGCTTCGTGAGATAGTCGTATGCGCCCTTCTTCATCGCCTCGATTGCCGTATCGACGGAGCCGTGGCCGGTGACGAGGATTACCTCCGCCGGCGACTCGGCGGTTCGCGCCATTTCGAGAAGGTCGATGCCGCCGATAGTCCCCGGAAGCATGAGGTCGGCAATGAGGAGGTCGATGTCGAGCTTCTCGAAGAGCTTTTTGGCCTGTTCGCCGGTCTGGGCGGTATGTATAATTCGGTCTTCGGTTTCGAGAACTTCGCTCAAAGTCTCGAGCTGAGCCGGTTCGTCGTCAACTACGAGCAGGTGATTCTTATTGTCTTGCATGGCCTCTTCTGGTTATGTGATTATCTTCATCTTGGCAATGATACCGTGAAAGTCGTCCCCACACCGGGCTTGCTCTCAACGCGAACGCTCCCGCCGTGGTCCATCGCGACGCGCCGGACAATCGCCAGCCCAACGCCGGTGCCGGTTTCTTTGTTTGTTGTGTATGGCTCGAAAATCCGCTCCATCTGCTTTTTCTCGATGCCGCACCCCTCGTCGATTATAGCGACATGCACCCTCCGCGAAGTTTTGCTTATCGAAACGACTATATCGTCGCCGGACTGGCATGCATCGCGGGCGTTGAGAAGCAAGTTCAAAAAAAGTTGCCGAAGCTGTTCGGCATCGCCGCGAATCTCGGGGATTTCCTCCTTGACATCGATTCGAATGCGCATTCCCGCGCTCTCGAACTCCGGCCCGACGAACTCGGCGAGCCGCGTCAGGGCATCGACTATGTCCATCTTCGCGAGATTGAGTTTCGGCGGGCGCGCAAACCTCAGGAAGCTCGTCAAAATGCTGTCGAGGCGCATGACCTCCGAGCGGACACGCGAGAGCTTGAGGCGCGTCTTCTCGTCCTCACCGCCGAGCTTCTCGTCGAGAAGCTGAATGTTCATGTTAATAGTATTCAAAGGGTTACGAATCTCGTGGGCGAGGCTTCCGGCGATTTCGCCTAAATATGCCAGCCGGCTCTGCCGCTCGATTTCCTGCCTAAGCCTTCGAACCCTCCGCACCATAAATCCGCCATAAGCGATTGCCACGGCTATCGCGCCCAGCGCGAGCGCAAACAGCACGCGCAGTAAATTCCCCGCGCGGTCGGTGACCTCGGCAAGCTCGGGCGTCAGTCCCTCCTGCGGAATCCCCGCGTGGAGCACTCTTCCGCCAGGCATGCCCACGGCGATGTCATAGACGGGGATTCGCACGCCCGGGCCGGTCAGCACCAGCGGCTGAATGCCCTTGTCCTGAATCTTCCCGAGCGCAAGCGCCTGCGGGATGCCCATGTTGAAAACAACGCCGCCGTCGGCATCCGCGGCCACGATGTAGATGAACCCGTATTTCTCCATAATCGTGCGGATTCTCGCGCGGTCGTTGGGCGAAATGAATCCCTCGGCGAGGCGCTCGGCGATGAAATCCCCAAGCTCGCGCGTGTCGATTAGAGCATCATTGAGCGTCGCCTCGAGAAGCTTCTCGGAGAAATCCGACAAATAGAACTGGCTGATACCATAACCGCCGGCCACCACCGCGACGAACATCACCGCAGTCCGCATGGCTAAATGTATCACGCGCTTTCTGTCTTCGGGTATCATCTGACCTTACCTAAATATACATAGCTGTCAATTGTCGTTTAGTTGAACGGCTGTAAAGAGAAGAACATCTTTATGAGGAAGAGATTTCTCCTTCGCTATCGGCGTCGTCGTAATTACGGATAGCATATCGCTTCTAACTCTATGATTCATCATACTTTGCCCAATATCGCATAGGCGATGTAAGAGATGTGTATCGCGATTCTCGACAAGTCGGAGATGAGATCGAGGTGAATCGCGCTCGTGTCGGCGGAAAATTTCACGCCGGCGTGGAGACGCTCGATGTGACTACGGTTGAGGCGTCTCTGCTCTTGGGCGATTTCCTTAGTTTCCTCGATAATCGCCTTCGCCATGTCCTTGTCCCGAAGGGCAATCAAATCGAGCGTATTGCAGAGTAGCTCGCGAACTTTGCAGTGGAAGCCTTGTATTTCGGCGATGCCCTGCTCGGAGAAGAAGTAGCCGTCATCGAGGCGCTTTTCCACGTATGTAGAGAGGTTTTTGCTGATTACATCGGCGATATGCTCAAGCTCGAGTGTAATCGTGAGAAGCTCCATCTCTGTGCGGGATTCTTTCGTGGAAAGTTCCGAGCCGGTGAGCTGTGTGAGGTATTCGGTAATCGCCTCCTGCTCTATATCCACCAAGTCGTCCCGCGCTATGACCTCCTCCAGTAGCGCTCTGTCGGATTGGGCGAGGGCGATGTAAATGTCGTCCATCATCGAGAGCACGATATCGCCCTGGCGGAGAATCTCGCGCGCCGCGCTTCCGAGCGCGATGGGCGGGTTGCTCGTGGCGTTCGGGTCGAGATATTTCGGCCTAAAGAGCTTCTCGGATGCGCCCGACGGCACCATCCTTTCGATAAGCTTCGCCAGAGGCCTGTTGAACGGCAGGAATAGAACGCCCGCCGTGAGCGCAAAGAGTGTATGAACATGCGCGATTCCCCTCGCGGGGTCGGCGGAGAGTGTCTCGGCGAGCGATGTGTATGCCCCTGCGAACAGGAAGACGACAATACCCGCCGTGGCGCGGACTATAAGCTCCGTCCACGCGATGCGCTTGCCGCGGGAGCTTCCGCCCGCGGAGCCGATGAACGCGATTCCGCAACTTCCAATATTCGCCCCGATGATGAACGGCAGTGCCGACGAGACATTCATGACGCCCGCGAACCCCAGCGTGAGCAATAGGCCGAGCGTCGCGGCGCTGGACTGGAACAGGAGCGTCATTCCCGCCGCTATCACCGCCGCGAAAAACGGCGTCCGCGCGAAAAACGCAATCGCATCCGGGAAGAAGTCCTCGCCCGTCAGCGGCTCCGTGCCCATGGTAATGAGGTGCATGCCCAAAAACACCAACCCGAACGAGAAAATTGCACTGCCTATATCGCGAAGACGCTCGGCGCGTGTGATTCTCATTAGTATAAAGCCCGCGAGCAACATCGCCGGCGCCCACGCGTGGATTCTGAAAGCGAGAAGCTGAACCGTCAGCGTCGAGCCGACGCCCGCGCCGAGGATTATCCCCACTGCGTTCGCCAGAAGTATAAGCCCGTTGTTCGAGAGCGCGACAATCATGAGCATAACCGCCGCCGAAGACTGAAGCGATAGCGCCACTACCAGCCCCAACAGAAACCCGCGAATCCGGCTCGATGTCATCCGCGTGATGACCAGCCGAAGGCTCGCGCCCGCGAAATCCTCCAACGATTTTGTCAGCTTGCGGATGCCATAGAGAAACAGCGCAACGCCGCCGAGGATTTCGAACAACAGTAGTGTTATGCTCTGCTCGTTTGTCATTTTGACAATATGATATTGCTTTCGCGCGAATAATCAAGCTTAAACTTTCGCGCGAGAGAGAAATGCGACGGATAGTTTTCGTTATCAGGTAGTTCCGTAGTGGCGGTCGCCTGCGTCGCCGAGGCCGGGGCGGATGTATGCGTTCTCGTCGAGGCGCTCATCCAGCGCGCCGAGGAAGACGGCCATGTCGGGGAATTCGGAGGTGAGGCGGCGGACGCCCTCCGGAGCGCCGATAATCCCGCAGAAGACTATCCTGTCGGGATTGAGCGCGGAGAGGCGTTTTGCCGTGAAAATCGCGCTTCCGCCGGTGGCGAGCATGGGGTCGAGGATTATCGCCGTCTTGCCGGAGAGGTCTTCGGGGAGCGAGTCGTAGTAGTAGTTTGGCTCGAAAGTCGCCTCGTCTCTTCGGACGCCGATGTGATGCACCGGTGCCGAGGGGATTAGCCTCAAGAATGCGCGCTCCATGCCCATTCCCGCGCGAAGTATCGGCACGCCCACGACATCTCGCTCGATGATGCGCCGGATATGCGCCGGCTCGAGCGGCGTATCGACGACGGCTTCCTCCGACGGTGCCAAATCCAATGCCCGTGCGATAAGTAGCGTCGCGAGCGTCTCGGTCCGCGCGACGAACTCGGCGGCGGATGTCCGCTTGTCGCGAAGAACGGACAGAAGGTGCGAAACGGCAAGCTCTTCCTGCAAAACGGTCGGCATCATGTTTCTCCTTTGCGGTTGTTTATGATAAAATATCGAGGAAGTCGCCCTAAGGCAAGGCGAATCTGCGTGCGCTTGAATTTTTTAGGACAAATCCGTTCCCGCACAAATAGCATCGTCCTATTTCGATGAAGATGAGCCTGCGCAACCTCTTTGTTGACAACCTATTAGGCCACTTTCGAGACACAATTGGTGCAACATAACGGATGGGGTTTTTCGTCGGAATGCGGCCTCTACTGTGGTAATTGGGAGGCAAATCCATATATTAGGCGGATAAAATTGTTTGAAATGGAGCTTGTATGTCTAAAGTCAAATATCTCCTGCTTCCGTTATTATTCGTTTTCCCACTCATCGCCGGTTTTATGGAAATCGAGATTGTTCGCTCGGCGAACGATTTCGAGGTCGTCTCCGGCGATTTCGTTCGAGTATTTTCGGATGATTGCGTGGTGTGGGGCGAACCGGGGACGCCGCAAATTTTAGCGGAGGCGCTCCAAGTTCTAATTCCGCAAGGATTTGCGCTAACCGACGCGAGCATTGATTCGGAGGTGTGGCGGCCATTGGCGGAGGGAGTTCCCTTTCCCGCGCAGAGTCCGGCGATTTTGTCCATACCCTCGCCGATGATTGCCCCGCCGACTCCATCGGACTATCGCGCCGACAGGTGGTTTCCCGAAAACCCGCTTCTGGGCGCATCTTCGGGCAACATGTCGGGTTTCTCCATAGGCTCTGTCGTCCTATCGCCAATTCGCTGGAATCCCGCGATGGGCATCTGCGAGTTCCTCGAATCCGCGCGAATTACCATCGAATATGCACCGAACACATCGATTTCGCCATCGCGAAGAACACCTCACAGCGATAGACATTGGCGGGAATCTATCGCCGGGATCGTCATAAATCCTCAAGAGATAAACAGTTATAGCTTCTCCGTCGATCCCTCTGCGTTCGATTACGCGATAATTTCGCCGCCGGCTTTCGAGCATCATTTTGCGCAACTTCTCGACCTTCGCCGAAGCTGGGGGCTACGCGACACGGTGCTCATCACGACGGATATTTACGCCTCTTTTCCGGGAATCGACCGCGCGGAAAAACTCCGCAACGCCATCAAGGATATCTTCATCGAGGAGGGGATAAGCTTCGTCCTGCTTGCGGGCGACACATCGCACATTCCGGCGCGCAAAGTCTTCGCGATGGACTGCCTTGCGGGCTTCTACCCCGACGAGAACGAGATTTTTGCCGACCTCTATTTCGCGGATTTGGACGGCGATTGGAATTTCAACGGCGACACTATTTTCGGCGAAATCGCCGACTCGATCGACATGTTCGCAGATGTCCACATCGGGCGCCTCTCACTCACAAATACGACCCAGCTCGCCGGGATTATCGGCAAACTCACGCGATACGAGAACAACCGCTCGGAGCATTTCGCCAATAGCGGCCTCATGCTTGCGCAAGTCCTCTGGCACGAACCATACACCGACGGCGCAATCTTCAAAGACGACCTCGTCTCGAATGTCTTTCCGGATCATTTCGACTTCGGGCGCGTCTATGGCTCGCTCGGCGGAGACGCGCCCACCGCCCTCGACAGCATGAACACCGGCGCGAACTTCATCAACCATGCGGGGCACGCGAATATTGCGGTGATGTGCATTGACCACGGCAGTTGCCTTTTCCTGACGGATATGGAACTTCTCGGCAATTTCGACAGACCGTCGATTCTCTACTCTATCGGCTGTTGGCCGGCGGCGTTCGATAAGGACTGCATCGCCGAGCGATTCGTGAACAACCCGCATGGCGGGGGCGCGGCGTTCATTGGCAACAGTCGCTATGGCTGGGGTTCGCCGGGCAACCCCGGGCGCGGATACTCCGAGGTGCTCGATAAGGCTTTCTGGGAGGAGATTTTCCGCGGGAATTACACACTCGGCGCGGCGCACGATTTGTCGAGGGCGCGCTATGTCCCGTTCGCGCAATGGGAGAACGTCTGGCGATGGGTCATCTATGAGCTGAATATCATCGGCGACCCCGCGACGGGGGCCATCACCGGCTTCTCGCCGATTGGAATTACCTGCGATGTCGAGGGCGCGGATGTCGGCGTTCGTGTCGAGAGGTTAGGCGGCGCACCGGCAGGGGGGGCAATCGTTTCCGCACGAGACACTTACGGCCTCATTGATGAGGCGATGACCGACGCGCTCGGCTTCGCGGGATTGTCCATCGCGGGGGGAGTGCCGCCGATTATCATCACCGCGCGCCTCGATGGCGAGGGCGTTATCGCTGAGACGCTATGGGTCGCCGGCTCGGCGGGGTTTTTCCGTTGGGGATACTCGCCGGAGCACGGCTTTGATGATGGCCGCGCCGATTCGGGAGATACTGTCGAGGTGGTATTCC
>DSAF01000089.1 GCA_011388305.1 Candidatus Zixiibacteriota bacterium
CGCTATGACTAATCGCTCTTATTTCGTCACACTTCTTTTAATCTTGCTCTCCGCTATTGCGCTGGCGCAACCGTTTGTCATCGACGGTGCTACTGTCGTTGGCAAAGGCGGACGGAGCCAAACGTTCATCCCTGCGAACCGCGCCCGCCCCGGCGACTCGTTCGAGGACTGGTGGTATGACGACGAGGTCAACTGCATCCGAAGAACCGGTTGCGTCGATATCGTTTTCGTCATGGACACCTCTGGAAGCATGTCCAGCGCGATTAGCTCCCTTCAGGACGAGATATACCGCTTCGCCTATGATCTCCATGTTATGGGCTTCGAGGCGGGATTCGGTTATGTCACATATTGCGAAACGGTGAATTTCCCTCACGGAAGCACGTTTATCACCGATATTGATGTATTCGCTGGTATCCTCTCCGGATCGAGAGCCGGTGCTGGAGCGCTCGAGGCTACAACCGACGGTCTTTATTACGCCGTCCGAGATTTCAACTGGCGCGACGGATGCGAACAAGTTGCCATTGTTATTACAGATGAGTGTGACGACGACAGCGAAAGGACTCCGGGAGAAACTCTCGCACTGCTGGCTGATTGGGGTGGGACAGTTTACTTCATGAGCGCTGACTGCAGGGATGTCACCATTTATCGACAATACGTTGATGCCACGGGCGGTATATGGTTTAATTACTTCGAATCCGATCTTTCCGAAATTTTCGATTTCGTAATCGACGAGATAGCAGAGGTCGAAGAGATCAATGTAACGATTACCAATACATCAGGCGGCACACTGGATTTAATTACCGCCGAGATTATCCCCGATTTCTGCCTCATGGTAGGCGATTCCCCGAACCCCGTCAGCCACGGCCCCATTTCCAGCGGAGCGAGCCACATGTTCGCATGGGACATCGAGGAGGTTCCCGCATGTTTCGGCTGGGGCGATTGCTTTATGATTCGCGTCACTTCCGGTAGCTATGCTGACTCGATTGTAGGTTGCGTCTGGGTTGAAGACTGCGGATGCCCCGGCCCGGAGGCTTGGGTCATCTGCCCCGAGGCGAGGGGCAACTGGACAGCCTGCCACGACCAGTATTTCGAAATTCAATACGAAGGATATTTGGGGGTCAATCCAAATACCCTTTGCATACGAGTTGATGGCGTGGAGCATTGCTATCCGTCATCATCGAACCTCACTTGGTATCCCGGAGGGCGCGGCGGAGTTTTGCGATTTACGCCCTCGCCGCCGGGATGGAGCCATCTGCAGACCGTTCGCATGGAAACCGTCAGCGGCCTTGATGTGACAGACTGCCCACAGCTCTTTCACCCATTTTCCGACTTCAAGACAGACTTGCGGCCACCTAAGCCAGTTTGGTGGGAGCACTTCCCCGCAACATGGTTACCGCCGAGGCCTGCAAGAAGAGAGGTTCGCGATGGAGCGGTTTCATTCTATCCACCCTGCGGAAGCACGCTCGACTCTACTGATCACATAATAATATCCGCATTGTTATACGACGATGGTGCTGGACTTACTCCGCTTGATGACATTCTTCGGGATGTTGATCTTTCCTTAATCGAAGAGCTCGATTTTATAGGCATTTGGGAAGGATTGACCTCCGTTCGTGTGACAGTTAATGATATACCTTTTATTCCGGGTGTGCCATACCCCGGCCATTTCAGCCGAACCGTCGATCTTGACATAACGACATATTTGCTTAATCCTTCCAGTTGGTTCGGCGGCTGGGAAGTTGCATGCACCATTCGCGCCGATACTGCCAGCATCTTGGGGTTGGCTTTCCTCTTCGGTGGTGAGATAGAAATTTGCCTTCATGCGCATGACATGGTTCGTGCATCCGGCTGTATGCCCTGCACGAACGACACTTCATGGTGTTGCACATATTACATCGCCGGCTCGATTCCATTGGTGGCCAACGCCGGGCCGGATCAATACATCTGCACCGGTTCCTCAGTGGTTATCGGCGGAACTCCCGCGGCGGGCGGAGGCACCGAGCCATATAGCTACTCATGGTCGCCGACTACAGGGCTTTCCAACCCAAATATTGCAAATCCCACGGCATCTCCCACCGTCACAACGACATATACTTTGACTGTCACCGATGGAGACAGCGAAACAGCAACCGACGATATGACCGTCTATGTCTCCAACCCAACTGCGAATGCCGGACGCGATACGACTTTCTGTCCGGGCGGGTATGTCCAGCTCGGCGGAAGCCCGACGGCATCCGGCGGATTTGCGCCATACACTTATTCATGGTCGCCGACGACCGGCCTATCTTCCCCAACAACCGCCAATCCGATGTTCACAAGCGGCTGGGTGACCTCCGACACGACGATTACATTCACTGTGACCGTCACGGACACGCTTGGTTGCATTGCCACGGATGAAGTGACTGTTACGGTCTCGCGCATCGAGGTCGATGCAGGCGAGGACAGGCGAATTTGCGTCGGTGATGTCGTGACGCTTGGCGGCTCTCCGACCGCGGAGGGCGGCGTTCCGCCGTATAATTACTCGTGGACGGCGACGCCTCCGGGAGCGGTCTTCAGCACTGAGGCCAATCCGGTGGTGACGCCTGCTGATACTACGCTCTATGTTGTCATGGTCACCGGCGGCGACCCGTCGTGCACGTCTTATGACTCTGTCTGGGTCTATCCCGTCGAACCCGTCGCCGATGCCGGACGCGATACCATCGTTTGCGGCGGCGAGGAACTCATTCTCGGCGGAGATCCTACCGCAAGCGGAGGCATTCCGCCATATACTTATTACTGGACATCGATTCCTCCGGCGTTCACATCGACGGTGCCGAACCCCAGTATCAGTCCGAATAATCCTATACATTATGTTGTGCAGGTCATCGACTCGCTGGGTTGCGAGGCTTGGGACACTGTGTTCGTTGATGTTGCGGGAACGCCATTCGGGAGAGTGGTTCGCCCCTTCCCATGCGGTGGAATCTCATCTTGCGAGTATCAGGAAATCATCTGGATTGTCACCGATACCACATCGGCATTGGAAGTTGCTACGCTCGAACTTCTCGTCGATGGCACGCCATATTTTTATGCTTCCCCCGAAGTCGATGTCTTCGAGATGGACGACTCGATTCGCGTGACATTCACACCGTCGCTTCCGTGGATGCACGGTAGCACGATCGTTTTCGAGCTGGTTCGCATTGAAAACGCCGCAGGTTGCGCGGGCTATGTCGAAGTTTGCGAATTCATCGTCGATATTCATCCGCCACTGCCCGACCCGCCGGTTCCGCCGGATGGCAGTGTGCTCTATTCTGCGCCGGACTCGGTGGGCGTGTTCATCGCCGACGAGCCTGCAGGCGTCGATGTGGAGAGCTTCGACCACATTACCGTGATGGTCAACGGCATACCTGCCGTCGGATGGACGACTCTCTGGGACGGCTCATATCTCTCGTTCGTGGGACTCGACATAGAGAGCGGCGACAGCGTGCTTGTCTGCCTCGATAATCTCTATGACGCGCCGACATACGATTACTGCCCGCCGAACGACACGAGCTTTTGCTGGTGGTTCATGGTTCTGCCTTGCGACTTGGATGTGGCGGCGTATCCGGACACCTTCCTCTGCGGCGGCGGCGTTGTTCCGCTGGTCGTGGATGCCGAAGGCGGAAGCGGATTTATCAGCTACTCATGGACGCCGACCGACGGCCTCGACGACCCGACAAGCCCCACCCCCACTGCGCTTGTGGATTCATCGATTAACTACACGGTGAGGGTGACAGACGACTCGCTGGACTGCTATGTCACGGACGTTGTGAGGATTGTCGTGTCAAATCCCGTCGCTCATGCGGGCGATGACGGCCTCGTTTGCCCGTTCGCCGAGATTCCGCTTGGCGATATACCGACGGCGACCGGCGGATTCGAGCCGTATGTGTTCGAGTGGTTAGATTTGGGCGGAACGCTCCTGTATTCCGAGGCCAACCCGATTCACGCTTTCGGCGATGTCGGCGAGACCTTCGTGCTTCGCGTAGTAGATTCGCTTGGTTGCGAGGCATGGGACACGGTGACGTTCACCATAGAATACGAATCCCCCCTTGCTATTGACTTAATCGCCCCGACGCCCGACGATACACTGCTTGTGGGCGAGACGACTTTCGAGTGGGCGCCCGATCCGGCTCACGCAGACATGATATACGACTTTATTTTCGACGGGACTGTGCTCTTCTCCGGCATCGATTCTACGCACGTGACAATCGAATTCCCCTGCGGAGAGACGCACGAGTGGATGGTAGTAGGGGTTACCGAGTGCATCGAGGCGCATTATTCTGCGGGCGAGACGACATGGACGACGTTCGCAGACACGCTCTATTCCGAGGAATGGATTTTCCATACAGAGGACTGCACCGAGCCTCACGCGATTGCGGTTCACGTCCCGAACGGCGACTGGACGGCATGTGATCCGGATTCGATAATTGCATTCATTATTGACACCACCGAAATTGTCGAGTCATCGATTGTGATGGCCGTCAACGGCGTTTCCTATCGGACTTCCGACCCGCAACTCGAGTGGGACGGGGATTCGACGCTGGTCTTCCGCCCCGCAACCATGTGGGCGGATGGCGAGGTCATCTCCGTATGCGTGGACAGCGCGGTCAACATCGACGATATTCCGCTTGTGGCCCCTGTTTGCTGGGAGTTCTACATCGACCGCAGTGCCCCGATTGTCGTAAGTGCAGTCCCCGCCCCCGGCTCGGAGATTTCCCCGATGATGGACAATATCACAATTTGCGTCCGCGACGAGCTATCCGGCCTCGATTCGGTTTATATCGAGGTCTATGGCGATTCTTATACCTTCGGGCCTTTCGCTTGCGTCGATACTGTCGTTTGTTTCGACATTGCGCTCGAAACGCCGCTCCCGCCCGGAGATACCATCGATGTTGCAATCACGCGAATGACAGATTGCCCGGATTGGTGCGGCCCGAATGTAGGCGACAGTGCTTGGGTGCTTATTGTCAGCGACTGCGAGCTTATCGTGTCCGCAAGGCCGGACACCAATCTCTGCGCACCGGATTCGGTGAACTTCGATGCGATAGTCTCCCACGGCACCGGCGCTTATTCGTTCCATTGGTTCCCCGAGGCGATATTCGCCGACCCGTTCGCGCAGAACCCCACTGGATGGGTGAGCGCGAGCGGATGGGTGCGAGTGGAGGTCACGGATGACTCCTCGTGGTGCGTCGCGCAGGACTCGGTTCGCATTGTTGTGAGCGAGCTTGCGATCAACGCCGGCGAGGATGGCAGAGTTTGCCCCGGCGCGATATTGACGCTCGGTTGCGCCCCCACCGCAAGCGGTGGAATCGAGCCGTATTCGTATAGTTGGCGCGTCCTCGGCGGTGCGGAGTTCAGCACTTTGCCGAACCCGGATTGGACCTTCGGATCGTCGAGCGTGTCGATAATCCTCACCGTGACGGATGCAATCGGTTGCGTCGCCGTCGATACGGTGAACTTCACCGTGGACTATGAGCCGATTACGGGAATCAACCTCATCGAGCCTTTGGCGGATGCCGAAGAATCCCCCGGCGAAGTTCTTTTCCGCTGGGCGCCGGTTCCCGCAGGGGCGATTGCGACATACGAGTTCTACGTCGATGGCGTGCTGATTTCCACACAGGACTCGACGAGATACGCAATGGAATTCCCCTGCGGCGAGGCGCACGACTGGCAGATCACCGGATACACCGACTGCATCGAGAGCTTCGTCTATTGCGGCGTGGAATTCGCGAGCGAGGCCTTCGATACGGCGGAATCCGCGATTCGCCCGTTCACGACATCGCCGTGCGGCGTGCCGAGCGCTTCATATCGCCATGTCCCGACCGGCGATTGGACGGCCTGCGATCCGGACTCGATTGTGTGGCGCATAGTCGATACGGTGGGCATCGACCCGACGAGCATCGTCGTCCGTGTGAACGGCACTCGATACACGACGGCGGATGCGGAGCTTACGTTCATGCCCGCCATTCCGACATCGAGGCTCCGTTTCGATCCGTCCCCCATGTGGCCGAGCGGCACGACTGTGAACGCCTGCCTCGACTCTTTGATGAACCTCGACTCGATATGGCTTCCCGCGCCGGTTTGCGGCGAGTTCTATGTCGATCTCGATCCGCCGGTGGTATGGGGAATCGCCCCGGCTCCCGGCTCGATGGTCATCGCGGCGAGCTGGACATCGCTCGATTTCAAAATCTACGACTATCTTTCAGGGCTTGATGGGTCCTCGGTGGAAATTGAAATCAATAGTAATATATACACGCTGTCAAGTCCCGATGTCACTTGGGACGGAGATTCGCTCGTCTTGGTGGACATCACCGGCTTGGGTATTGACTGCGACGAGACGATAGTGATTTCTATCGGCGCGGGCGACTCGCCGGACTGGTGCGGGCCGAATTGGTTCGCGGACACATTCACGATATTCACCGCGCCATGCGGACTCACGCCAAATATCGTCGAGCCTTTGCCAAACACGATTTCCGCTTGCGACGACCAGTCAATTATCATGACGATTGTCCCAGTGGGCGAGCTTTGCCCGATAGACGCCAGCTCGATAGTCCTCCGCGTAGAGGGTGTCGATTACACCGTCGCCGATGGCGAGTTGGACTGGTCGCCGGACACACTGCTCTTCACGCCGTCAACTCTCTGGAATCACGGCGACACGGTGAATGTTTGCCTTATGGCGGTGGATGACGAGTGCGGCGCGGAGCTTCCGTCGCCCGTGTGCTGGGAGTTCTTCGTGGACCTTCAAGCGCCGGTTCGCACCGCTATCGACCCGCCGTGCGGAAGGCCTTTGATCCCCGGGATGAACGACCATTGGACAATCACGTTGACAGACGACGTCGCGGGGATTCTTCCCGGCGCTACGAGCATCACGCTCGACGGCGTCTCCTGCCCGATTGACGGCCCGGAAGATATTCGCGAACGGGTATTCACTTTCGAGTGGAATCCCTCGGACTGCGGAATCACGCTGACGCCGGGAGATACAATCGAGCTGTGCATATTAACATCGGACGGCCCGATGGATTACTGCGAGCCTTTCGATACGATGTTCTGTTGCTACTATCCGATAATCGATACCGGTGGGCCGGTGGCTACAATCGTTCGGGTTCGTCCGGATTCTATATCGGCGTGCGATCCGGAGTCGATAATCGTCGAGCTGACTTCGGCTTATCCTATAGTCGAACCGACTATCGTGCTTAATGTTGACGGGACTTCATACACGACGGCAAGCCCGCGCCTCGAGTGGCTCGACCCGTTCCTCGTCTATCACCCGGACCCCGATTGGAATCCTCACGACACGGTTCACGCGACGGTTGTCTCCGCCGAAGATATTTTCGGCAACCCTTGCGTCAACGCGCCTCTGTCTTGGACGTTCTATATCGACAGGGTGCCGCCTATGAGCGACATGATTGAGCCGCCCCCGGGGGCATATACGCGCAACATAAGGCAGGAGATCCTTCTCGATGTTGACGATGAACTGGCCGGAGTAAATCCTAACACGCTCGTTCTCGTAATTGACGGGGTGACATATTATTACGGCGATTTCGAGTGGTCGGGCGAAGGGCTTGGCGGCATCATTCGCTGGATTCCGGATGCTCATGGCATCGAGTTCAACGCGGGAGACACGGTATTCGTTTCGCTGACGGTCGAGGATTCGCCGGATTATTGCGGCCCGAATATCCATATCGCGGATTACATGTTCGTGGTCGAACCGGCGACGCCATGCCTTGTGGTGCCTAACCCGTTCACGCCGGACGGCGACAATATCAACGAGATAGCGATATTCGACTGGCCAAATATGACCACCGAGGGCGCAACGATTTACATCTTCACGATTCGGAACGTGCCGGTGAGGAAATTCGATGTTCCTGCGCAGGAGGACTACTTCGATGTCGTGAGCAGGGCATGGGACGGCAGAGACGACGACGGGAAACTCATGCCGCAGGGCTTGTATCTGTATCTCATCGAGTCGGACGGCAGAATTGTCTGTAATGGGACGATTACGCTCCTTCGATAGGCATTGCATTATGGACCAAACGATTTGCGATTGATGATCGAGGGTGGGGATTTGAAGTCCCCGCCCTCTTGAATTTGATCTTGATGGATGTCATCTCATCTAAACTTGAACTCCTCAATCTGCAATCGTCTTGACTTATATGTTCGAATTTCGTAATTTATTCGAAATTTTTCGGCGAGGGCGATTATTTGCGCTCACGCTGAAGTAATAACCTCACACACAGAGGTTGACATGGCGATATTGGCTATAGACATAGGCAACAGGCGCGCGAAACTCGCGATAGTCTCAGTCGAGGACGAGATTGTGCATAGGTTGCATTTCCCGACAGCGGAGATTTCCGCTAACGCCGATAGAATCAAGAATATAGCTAACGACTCTCGGCTCGCGGGCATAGCAATCGGATCGAGTGTCCCATCTGCGACGCAGGAATTACGCCGGATTCTCGAAGATTATAAGTCGCTCATAGTTACCGGCGATACGCCCACTCAATTATCCGTCGAATACGAGCCGAAGTCCGAGCTGGGCGCGGACAGGCTGTCAGCCGCAGTTGGGGCTTTTCATGTCTATGGCAAAGCCCTCAAACGCAACATTCTTGTCGTGGATGCCGGCACCGCCGTGACTGCGGATTTGGTCAGCGAGGGCGGCGTTTTCCTCGGAGGGGCGATTTTCCCCGGGGACATCATCGCGTTCAGTAGCCTCGCGGAAAACACAGCGCTACTCAAGAACATCGAATTCCGCCCCGTCGATACGCTAATTGGAATGTGCACGGAGGATTGCATGCTGGTGGGCGTTCGTGCGGCAATCGTGGGCACAATCGAGCATCTTTACAAGCGTTACGGCGACATCCACGGCGAGCATCCGTTCATGCTCCTCACCGGCGCATCCGCCGCGTGGATAGCCCCCGAGCTATCCGTGCCTCACATGGTCGATCCGGACATAGTTCTCATCGGCCTTTCAGCAATTTGGACCTTCAATCATGGAAATAGTGTAAATGTCAAAACTCCCAGAACTGTTTGAGTATGTCGGTGCAATTCATATACATACGAAAGATTCCGACGGAAGCAAAACGCATAAAGAAATAATTCGTATCGCCAACCGTTACCACCTCGACTTCCTCATCTTTACCGATCACATGACGATGGCGCATAAGGATGTCGAGGGGTGGCACGACAGGCTTCTATGCCTCGTAGGCTATGAAATTCAAGATGCGAAGGACGAGAACCATTACCTCGCGATTGATTTAGACGAGGTTCTACCCGATGGTTTATCGGCGCCGGAATATGTCCGAAGAGTTCGCGACAAAGGCGGCATAGGAATAATCGCCCACCCCGACGAGGTGCGCGACATTCCGGAAGTCAAAGCGTATCCATGGACGGCGTGGCATGTCGATGTCTTCGACGGCATAGAAGTTTGGAATCATATGTCCGCGTGGCTGGAGGGCCTCGAGAAGAACACACGGCTCCGCTCTTTTCTTCATCCGAGGAGCATCCTCGGAACGCCCTCGCCTACGACCCTCGCGCGCTGGGACGAAGCCGCCGAAAAGCGCAGAGTCCTCGGAGTAGGTTCGCTCGACGCCCACGCCGCGACATACAGGTTCGGCCCGCTTCGCCTGACGCTCTTCCCATATAAAGTTCAGCTTCAGTCGATTCGGACGCATGTCTTAACGGAAGCGCCGCTCCCCATCGACGATTTCGAGGGCGCGCGGAAGAAGTTTCTCAAATCCTTCAAATACGCCAGTGTATTTATCTCGAACTACCGCTGGGGAAACGCCCGCGGGTTCCGCTTTTGGTGCGAGTCCAAGCGTCAAATGTCAGTCGTTGGCGGGTCGATGAGCTTCCACCCGAGTATTGTATTCAAAGTCGAAGTGCCCGAGGAGGGCACAATTCGCCTTGTCCGAAGCGGCGAGGTTGTGGCCGAGGCGGAGGGAAAGTCCGCAGAATTCCCCGTTAAGGGCGATGGCGCGTATCGCGTCGAGGTGCTCAAAGGCGAAAAGGGCTGGATTTACTCCAATCACATTAAAATTTTTCCCTCCAGACGCGCAAAACCCGATGGTGGGAAACAAGGCCGCAGATCCAACGAGGACAAGCCTTCTGATAAACAAGGCTCATCCCAGAGAAGGCGGAGACCTCGCCGGTCACAAGAATCCCATAACCCAAAACCGAAAACCTAAAACCCATTACCTTTATCATAAATGTTCCTCGCCCAGCTCACAATTTATGGCTTCAAGAGCTTCGCCAAGAAGACCGAGCTTTCCTTCAGTAGAGGGCTTTCCGCCGTTGTCGGCCCTAATGGTTGCGGCAAGACGAATATCCTCGATGCGATTCGATGGGTCATCGGCGAACAGAAGATTAAGTCGCTACGCTCAAGCTCGCTTCAGGATGTCATTTTCAAGGGCACCCGCGAGGAGAAGCCCATGAGCATGGCCGAGGTTCATCTCAAACTCAAAGACTGCAAAGGACTTCTGCCATACGACCCGATGGCCGAGACCGTCATATTAGGGCGCAGATATTACCGCTCCGGCGACTCGGAGTATCTCGTTAACGGACGGCAGGTTCGCCTCAAAGACATCCAATCCATTCTCATGGGGACGGGCATCGGAAGCTCGGTATATGCACTCATCGAGAGGTCGATGATTCACCGCATCCTCTCTGGGCGCAAAGACGACCGCCGCGAGCTTTTCGAGGAAGCCTCCGGCATCATGAAGTATAAATATGACCGGAAATCTTCCGAGAGCAAGCTACGAACTACGGAAACGGACATCGAACGGCTCGGCGATATTATTATCGAGGTGGGCGGGCAAGTCGCTTTCCTCAAGCGGCAGATGCGCCGCGCAAAGGACCTCGAGCGCCTCAAAGGCCGCGCCGCAAAACTCGCGACGCAGATTGCATTCAACGAATATGCTCGTCTCAAAGCATCCCTCGCCGTGGTCGCGAAGGAGTTATCGGCGAAAGAGGAAGAGCTTGCTCTGCTTAACGCCAAAAAGACCGAGCTTGAGACACGCAGGGAGACACTGGTTGCAAACCGTGACGAGAAGGCTATGCTGGTTAATAAAGCTGGTGAGGTTCTGCGGAAAGTCGAGTCGGGCATTGCGCGCGGAGAGAAGGAGCACGCCGTCCTCGAGGAGCGAATGAACAATGCCGAACGCGGAATCGAGGCCTCCGGCGCGACAATCCAATCGCAGGAACTCCGTGAACGCGAGCTTTCCGCCCAAATCGAGGAAGCCGAAGCCAAGCTCGTAGAACTCCGCAGAATCGCTGTCGATATTAAAGCCGACGCCGACAGATTTGCGCTCGAACACGCCGAGGCAGAGAAGGATTTTACCGCACTGCGAAAGCTCGTATCAGAGCGGCGGAGCGAGCTATCGACAGCCGAGGCCGCACTCGCGCGAGTTTCCGCGAATATCGAGTCCGCGCGGGGGCAGATTGGCATCATAGATGAGCAAATATCTCAAATTGAGACCTCGGCAACGGGGCATACCTCATCACTCGAACATAAGCGTAAGTCGTTAGATGAACTGACAATTTCCCTCAAATCCCACGAGACAAACTTCATCGAGGCAAAGGGGATTTTCGAAGCCGCCGAGGCCGAGCTTGAGAGAATTCGCGCCCGCAAATCCGAACTTTACGATATAATAGGGCGGCTCGGCGGAGAGGTCGTGAGCATTCGTGCGAAGCTTATCTCCCTCGAAGAAGCCGCCAAACGCGGCGACCTGGACAAAGCCGTCCGCGAGAAGATAACCGAGCGCGGTGCTATTGGGCGAGTGGTCGAACTAATCGAGCCTGCAGACTTGCCCGCACCAGCGATAGACTTGATTTTGGGCGAGATAGCCAGAGCGTGGGTAGTCCCGGACGAGCGCACCGCGAAAGCCGTCGCCGAGATATTTGTCGAAGCAAAAATCCCCGCGATTTTGGTGGTTCTCGATGAGCTTCCAAATCCAACAAGCTCCTCCGCGATAGCCAAAGCTGGCGCCGAGAGACTCACCTCGCTCCTCAATGGCTGGTCGTTGGGCGACGGCACGGGGAAGTTCGTCGCACAAGACGGAGAGTTCCTTCGAGAACCGGGAATCCGCCGAATTGGCAAGCCTGCCGGTGCTCCGGTGACGAGAGCTGTCGAGCTAAAAAACACTCGCGCCGAACTTGCAAGCAAAGAGGCCGAAGAGAAATCCGCAAACGAGGCTTTGCAGAAAGTTATATCCGATGAGGACTTGGCGCGCCGTGCCGTCGATTCCGCACGAAACGCGCTTCACTCGGCAGAGAAGGCATTCCGCACCGCCGAAAACAGCCATCGCGAAATGGAGTTCGAGGTTCGCAGTTTGGAGAGCGCAATACATAGCGCCGATTCGAGAGCCAAAGACCTCGCCCAAAGACGCACCGAGACTGCCGAGTCTATCGAGGCGAATTCCCGCGAATTGTCCCAGCTCGAGGCGAAAGTGAAACACCTCTCCGCAGAACTTGAAGAGCTTACGGAAAAGCAGGAGAAGGCAGAGTTACTATCGAGAGAGCGCAGTAAGAAAGCCACCGACGAGCAGATGGAATATGTTCGCAGAAAGGGCGAGGTGTCTGCGCTCGAACGGGAAATTTCTCGGATGGAGCTTCAGCGCAAAGAGGCGATTGCTGTCGCCGAACGCGCCAGAGAGCGAGCCAAAGAACTTACAGAAGAATTTGAAGCCTGCAAAACGGCGCGTGAAAAATTCCGCGAGGAAATTCAAGAACTTTTTGGAAATCGCGAGCAGGCAGAAAGCGACCTCAAGGAGGCGGGCGAAAAAGCGCAGGAGGCCGAAGAAAGCCTCCGGAAGCTCGAGAGCGAGCTTAGAGAGACATCGAACAAGCTCTCCGCGCTCGAGAAGGCCGTCCACGAGAAGTCCATGCAGAAACATGATTTCGACATGCAAACCCAGTGGATTCGCAAAAACTTAAACAGCGAATACTCAATAGATATCGAGGACGTCGAAGTCGAAGAGGAGTTGGATGAGTTACAGGAGCAAAACGCCAAGATAAAACTCGACCGCCTCAAGACGCAAATCGCCGATTTCGGGGGGGTTGACCCCGAGGCGGAGGATAAATTCAATGAAGAAAATCAGCGTCTCGAGTTCCTCACCGCACAACGCGATGACCTCGTCGAGGCGGGCAAAGAACTGCGTAAGACCATCCGCAAGCTCGACAACCTCGCCCGCGAGGAGTTCACGCAGACATTCGAAAAGACGCGACTGCATTTCCGCCAGATTTTCACCGAGCTTTTCGAGGGCGGCGAGGCTGACCTCAAACTCGAGGAGGGCGTCGATATTCTCGAGGCGGATGTTATCATCGAGGCGCGTCCGCGCGGAAAGCGCTTTTTGACGATGGGTCAGCTCTCTGACGGTGAAAAATCACTTTGCGCACTGTCGCTTCTCTTTGGGCTTTATAAAGTCAAACCAAGCCCGTTTTGCATGCTCGACGAGGTCGATGCGCCACTCGACGACGCCAATATCGGCCGCTTTCTGCGTCTCATCCGCCGCTTTTCTGACGAGACGCAGTTCATCCTCATCACGCACAACAAGCGAACGATGGAGGCCGTGGATTATCTCTATGGCGTTACCATGCAAGAACATGGCATCTCGAAAGCCATTTCACTCAAACTCTCCGATCTATCCCTCGATTTAGAGGGCGTGGTCGCGCAATAAGAAGAAAATCCATGAAAAACAGTAAATATATACGCAATTTCTCAATAATCGCGCACATCGACCACGGCAAATCGACGCTTGCCGACCGGATTCTCGAACTGACCGGTGCAGTCGAGATAGGCGCTCACGTGGAGCAACTCCTCGACAATATGGAACTCGAACGCGAGCGCGGAATTACCATTAAATCCCACGCGATTAAGATGGATTACAAGGCTTCCGATGGCGAAGTTTATGAGCTTAATCTCATCGACACGCCTGGCCACGTCGATTTCACTTATGAGGTCTCTCGCTCGCTCGCGGCCTGTGAGGGCGCGCTCATAATTGTCGATGCTACTCAGGGAATCGAGGCGCAGACGATTTCCAACCTCTATCTCGCAATCGAGAACGACCTCGAGATAATACCGGTGGTGAACAAAATCGACATGCCAGCGGCGCGGCCGGAGGATGTCGCCGTCGAAATCGCCGAACTTCTCGGTTGCGACATCGGCGATGTGCTCATGGTTTCGGCGAAAACGGGTGAGGGCGTGCCGGATGTCGTCGAAGCAATAGTTAAACGCATTCCTCCGCCCGAAGACAATCTCGACGCACCGCCCCGCGCTCTCATTTTCGACAGCTTTTATGACACATACCGTGGCGTTGTAGTTTATGCCCGTGTTGTTGATGGAACTTTTTCGCTGGGGGACAAGATAAAATTCTTCGTCACGGAGAAACAATACGAGATCGACGAACTGGGATACCTCACGCTCTCGCTGGAAAAGACGGACTCGCTTTCCACAGGCGAGGTCGGCTATCTCATGGCGAATGTCAAGAGCGTGGGCGATGCCCGCGTCGGGGACACGATTACGACGGTGAAAAACTCCGCCGACAAGCCTCTGCCGGGATACCGTGAGGTCAAGCCGATGGTCTATAGCGGATTCTACCCGACCAACCCGGACGATTTTGAGGGCCTTCGCTCTGCGCTCGAGAAGCTCAAACTCAACGATGCGAGCCTCGTCTATGAGCCGGAGACCTCCGCCGCGCTTGGTTTTGGCTTCCGTTGCGGCTTTCTCGGTCTTCTGCACCTCGAAATTACACAGGAGCGCCTCTTTCGAGAATACGACCTTGACCTCGTCGCGACGGTGCCCAATGTCGAGTATATAGTAATGAAAGAGGACGGCGAGAAAGTCACCGTCGAGAACCCCGCGAAGATGCCCGACCCGCTCGAAATCGAGTCCGTCGAAGAGCCTTTCGTGGAGGCGGAAATCATCACTCCGCACGAGTTCGTCAGCCCTATAATGAACCTCGTCAAAGAGCGGCGCGGCGAGTATGTCGCCACAGAGTTCATCGACCCAGCGCGCGTTCTTTTGCGATTCAATATCCCCCTCGCGGAGGTAATTTTCGACTTCTTTGACAAGATGAAAACCGTATCGCGCGGCTATGGGAGCTTCGACTACAAGCTCATAGGCTATCGTCCCTCCGACCTCGTCAAGCTCGATGTCCGCGTCAATGGCGACCTTGTCGATGCACTTTCCATAATCATCCACAGGGAGAGGACTTACGACTGGGGACAGAAGCTCGTAAGCAAGCTCAAGGAGCTTATCCCCCGCCAGATGTATGAAGTGGTGATTCAGGCGGCGATTGGCACGCGCGTAATCTCCCGCGCCCGATGCGCACCGCTCCGCAAGAATGTTACCGCCAAATGCTATGGCGGCGACATCTCACGAAAGCGCAAGCTCCTCGAACGCCAGAAGGAGGGCAAGCGCCGAATGAAGATGGTCGGTAGCGTGGAAATTCCGCAGGACGCATTTTTCGCCGTGCTAAAAATCGAGAGATGATGATCGTTATGGCTTGAAGCCTTCGGGGCGAGGCTCTCCTCGCCCTTTGCCTATTACCGCTCCCACGCCTACGCCCCCACCTCTTGTCCCTTATATTGAAGTTGGTAGAGCTTGTAATAAATTCCGCCGTGGGCGAGGAGCTGTTGGTGGTTGCCCTGTTCGACGAGCTTGCCTTTGTGCATAACGAGAATGCGATCAACATGCTGTATTGTCGAGAGGCGATGGGCTATGATGATGCTGGTGCGGTTGCGGATGAGCTTTAAGAGCGCTTCTTGGATGAGTTGCTCGGTCTCAGTGTCAATGTTCGATGTCGCCTCGTCGAGAACGAGGATGGACGGATCGAATGCTAAAACTCGCGCGAATGCGAGAAGTTGCCGCTGACCGGAAGATAGCGTGCTTCCGCGCTCCGTCACCGGCTCGTCGAATTGATTCGGAAGTCTCTCGATGAACTTATGCGCATTGACAGTCCGCGCAAACTCGGCGAGCTGTTGTTCTTCGATTTCTCCGTTATTAAGGCGGATGTTCGACTTGATGTCCCTCGCGAAGAGGAAGACATCCTGAAGAACCACGCCTATGTGCCGGCGCAGATTTTGCATGTCCCAGTCGCGTAAATCGATGCCATCCACGCGGATGGAGCCGCGCTGAATATCGTAGAAGCGCGAAAGTAGCGAGATTATCGTGGTCTTGCCCGCGCCGGTTTCGCCCACTATTGCCACGGACTGCCCCGGCTCTACCGACCAGCTTACGCCTTTGAGAATCCAGTCCCAGTCGGAGTTGTCGGGGAGGCGCTTATATGCGAACCACACGTCGTCGAACTCGACGCTTCCTTTGATGTCCGTAATGATGACGGGGTTCTCCGGTGCGACTATGTCCGGCTTCTCGTCCATAATCTGGAATATGCGCTCGGAACTGGCCATCGCCGACTGCATGACGTTGAATTTCTCTGCGAGGGCGTTAATCGGCTGGAAAAACATCTCGATGTATTGCAGATATGCTACCAGCGCTCCCAATGGCAGGAGATTCTGAATCACCTGTCCGCCGCCGAACCAAAGAACAAGCGCAAGCCCGAGGTTGCGGAAGAAAACGATAACCGGCGAGAACAGGCCATGGATGGTTATTTCATACATGTTGGCCTTGTAATAGTCGCGGTTAATCACCTCGAAGCGCCGGAAATTCTCGTTTTCGCGGGCGAATATCTTAATAATACGAATTCCGCTGAAATGCTCGGACAGGGTGGCGTTGATGCGCGCTATCTTGAGACGGACGCGCCGATATGCCGCGCGGAACTTGATTCTGAAAAGAAGCGTTGCGGCCATGATGAGTGGCGTAATCGCCATCAATAGAAGCCCGAGGCGCCAGTTCATTATTAGAAGCATGACCGAGATGCCCATGAACTTAAAGAGATCGCTGAAGAGCGTAATCAGCACGCTGGTGAACATCTCGTTGAGGACGTTCACATCGTTTGTGCTCCTCGTGACGAGCCTGCCCACGGGGTTACTGTCAAAGAAACGAAGCGATAGCGTCTGAATGTGCCGGAAAAGCGCGTTGCGAATGTCGAACAGGATGTTCTGCCCGACTAATGTCATGAGGTATATCTGCGCATATTGCAGGAGGAACACCGTGACGAGTAGCAACACGAAAATTGCGCCGATGATGAGTATTCCCCTGCGGTCTCTGCCGCGGACTGTCATCAAATCACTGCGGGAAATCTCGCGGAGCGTCGAGTAATCGATGATGAATATCTCCGGATCGCCCGTGGCCTCGAATTTCTCCTCGTGGCGCGAGAGAACTTCCTCGACGGCAGGCCTGTCCACCACTTTCGACAAATCGACAATGTAGAACTTCTCTCTGCCGATTAGTTCCTCGGCTTCGAGCCACGCCGCGCGCCCGGGGTCGAGTTCGTTGGCGTCAAGGAGATAGATGCCCTCCTCTTGCAATGGAAGAAGCTTGTCTCGATGTCTTTCGAGAACGTCGGGGACAACCGGCAAGCTCTCGTCGGAGAGGTCGATTTTTGCGTTGCTGAATATAATGAATCGGTCGATAGCAATCTTCGTGATATATGGCTGTGCTATCTGAAGCGCCGACAGGAAGATAACCAGAGTAATCGTGAGGATGAAGAGCTTGGTGTATGGCTTGGCATACTTCATCAGCCGGCGGACGAGGTTGCCGTCGTAAACCTTGCCGAGAGCCTGTTCCTCGTGGAAATCTTCGTATCCGCTTCCGCGTCCGGGAGGCATGGTTTAGTCCTCGCTTTCGAGCAGTTGCTCGAGTTTCTGTCTTCTGTCGATGTCGGCGTAGATGCCGCCCACAGCGAGTAGCTCGTCGTGGCTACCCTGCTCGACGAGCTTGCCCTCATCGAGAACGAAAATGTGGTCGGCGTTTTTCACCGTGCTAATTCTGTGACTAATCAGTATGCTCGTTCTTCCCTCCATGAATCCCCGAAGCCCCGTCAGAATCTTCTCCTCCGTTTCAGTATCAACTGCGGAGAAGGAATCGTCGAGGATGAGTATCTTCGGCTTAATCAGGAGCGCCCTCGCGAGCGAAATCCTCTGCTTCTGGCCGCCGGAGAGGGTGATTCCTCTCTCGCCGGAGACAGTCTGATACTGCTCGGGGAACTCCATAATATTATCGTGAATCTGTGCGATTTTCGCGCAATCGATTGCCTCCTCGTCGGGCGCGTCCGGCCTGCCGAACTTGATGTTGTCGATAATCGATTCGGAGAAGAGGAAGCTGTCCTGCGGGACTGCGCCGATCTGCCCTCTAAGCGGCTCGAGTGCCAAATCGCGGATATCGTGACCATCGATAAAAAGCGTCCCGCGCGGAACATCGAAGAGGCGTGGGATTAGGCGAAGCAAAGTCGATTTGCCGCTACCGGTTCTACCAATAATCGCAACGGTTTGACCGGCGTCAATCTTCATCGAGAGGTTCTCGAGAACGGGGCCGGTGCTGGCGTCGTCGTTGTATTCAAAGGTGAGGTCTTTGAACTCGATTTCTCCGCGCATATCGTCGAGGACGATGGGGTTGGAGATTTCTTTAATCTCCGGTTCGAGGGCGAAGACCTCGTTGAGCCTGCCCATCGATGCTTTGCCGCGCTGATAGAGGTTGCTAATCCAGCCGACTGCAATCATAGGCCAGACGGCGAGGCCGAGATAGGCGTTGAACGCTACGAAATCGCCCATCGACATCGTCCCAAGGATGACTCTATCGCCGCCGAGGAGAATCACCATACCGAAGCAGATTCCTATAACGAGGGTAATCAGTGGGTCGAACATGCCCCAAACGCGCACAAGCCACATGTTCTTCTGGCGGTAGTCGTTGTTTTTGACCTGAAAGTGGTCGAACTCGGATTCCTCTTGGGCGTATGCCTTAATCACGCGGATACCGGAGTATGTCTCCTGTGCGCTGTCGGTCAGCGTCGCGAAGCTGGCCTGCACTTCCTTGAACCTGTCGTGGAGCTTGCGCCCAAAATGCATAATGATGAACGACAGAATCGGCATAGGAATGAGAATGAACAGCGTGAGCCTCCAGTTGAGGAGCACGAGCATGACTATGCTCGCCATAAGCATGAACACCGCGTCAAAAGCGACGATGAAAGCCATTCCAGTCATCATGCGGACGGCATCGAGGTCGTTGGTTGCCAGTGCCATGAGGTCGCCTACTTTGGTGCGGTTGAAGTGCCCGACGCTCTGCGAGAGAAGCGTCCGGTAGAACCTATTGCGCAGGTCGAACTCGATTTTCCTCGAAGCCCCCACAATCAAATATCGCCAGAAGAATCGCATTATGCCGATTCCTATCGCGAGCGCGAGAATAATGGCACTCCAACGCAAAAGGTCGGGCGACTCGATAGTCCCGAAAGTGAGGCCGTCGATAATCGTCCGCGTAATGCGCGGAAGGATAAGCTGGAAGGCATCTACGAAGACGAGCGCGAAGAAGCCTCCGACGAAAGCCCATCGATACTTCCAGAAATAGTGTTTTAGCGGTGCAAAAACTTTCATGCTATGACCATGCGGTCATTCTCAATGGTTAATAATCCGGTTATTCTACTTATTTTACATCGAATAGCAAGCCAGAAAACGCAAATATTGTATTGTGGTAAATTGAGATTATATCTATTTTACCTCATTATGCGATCGGTAAAAATTCCCCTTGACCAAACGCCACCGGCGAATTATATTGTGGTAAAACGTCCGCCGCATCTTAATCCTCGCATTTGAACGGAGAATGTGATGAAAGGATTAGTTTTGGCTGGCGGGCTTGGCACCAGACTCAGGCCACTCACGAGCATTACCAACAAGCATCTTCTGCCAGTCTATGACGCACCCATGATTTACTATCCTCTGCGCTCGCTCGTCGAGGCGGGCATTGAGGACATCATGATAGTCTGCGGCGGCAACCATGCTGGGGAGTTTCTACGCCTTCTCGGCAATGGCGCGGAGTTCGGCCTCAAACACCTCAATTACACATATCAACAGGACGAGGGCGGAATTGCCGAGGCCTTGGGGCTTTGCGAGCATTTCGTCGATGGCGAAAAGGCCGTCGTCTTTCTAGGCGATAATATTGTAGAGTCCAGCATCGCGGAGGCCGTCCGCGATTTTGAGAAGCAGGATGGCGGCGCGAGAATTCTCCTCAAAGAAGTAGAAGACCCGCGCGACTATGGCGTTGTCAAATTCGACGACGAGGGGAATATCGCCAAGATAATCGAGAAGCCCGTCGATCCTCCGTCAAATTTCGCAGTGGTGGGAATATACATGTATAGCCCCGATGTCTTTGACATCGTCAAAAGGCTTGAACCATCGCAAAGAGGCGAGCTTGAAATCACCGACGTTAACAACGCATATCTCGAACGCGGAGAGCTAAGGTTCAGCAAACTCGATGGCTGGTGGGCGGACGCAGGCGCATCAATCGATGCCTATTATGAAACGGTGAAGGTCGTGGGGGAGAGCATCAGGCGGCGGAAATAACTATTCCCCGCCTACGATGAACGCCGTAAGCCTCTCTTTGACCCTGCCATAGTTGGGTTTGGCGCGGAATGATGCGATAGTTTCCGGCCTTCTTCGGGGGATTTCTTCGACCAGATAGAAAGTCCTTTGCCCTGCTACAATCCTCGGGTGGAATTTGAAAGTGCGATCCTTCGCGCCGCCTCGAAATGCCCAGAACTCTAACTCCCAGTCCTCAGCTCCTTTGATATTCGGGTTCTCGAACGCGAGGACGACGAACTCCCCCGCGATGAACTCGTCAATCGGCTCGAAGCGCACTTTTGTGGTGATTAGATCGCTTCGATATGTCTTCGCGCAACTCAAAATCAACAATAATAAAGTTAACGCCATGATTGGCTGGATTTTACGCATCAATTAACCTTTAGTTTAATAACTTGCTTTCTCCAAAATCATTCGTATATTTAATTACGAGGTTGAAGCAAAAAAAGATCTCTAACAACTAATCGAAGAAGGTAGCTCCCGGCGGGTTGCGCATCGGCGATGCAAATCGGCACGAACGCTATACACCCACGGCAGTAGTAAATTCCTTTAGTCTCCCTACGGAGGAGATCTTCGAGCTTCAATCCTCTCAGCCGCCCTTTGGGCGGCTTTTTTTTATAAAGAGTTCGGGAGTGCGCCCGATTACTCTTCCTCTGGACTTTCCTTGGACGAAGGCTTAAACTCACCGGGGATTTCGAGCTTGGCCTTAATCTCGCCCGCGATTTTCTGGGCGATGTCCGGGTTTTCCTTGAGGAATATCCGCGAGTTCTCCCTGCCTTGCCCGAGCTTCTCCTCGCCATAGGAGAACCACATGCCCTTCTTAGTGACGATATTCAAATCCACGCCGATGTCTAACAGTTCGGCCTCGTGAGAAATCCCCTCGCCGAAGACGATGTCGCACTCGGCTTTGCGGAACGGCGGCGCGAGCTTATTCTTGACGACCTGCAGATACACGTGATTCCCAACCGAGTCGTCCTTGACTTTGATTGTCGCGCCTCTGCGGATATTGATTCTAACGCTGGCGTAAAATTTGAGCGCAACGCCGCCAGACGTTGTTTCGGGGTTTCCGAACATGACGCCGATTTTCATTCGCGTCTGGTTGACGAAGACTACGGCTGTGCTGGAGCGGTTGATTGCGCCGGCGAGCTTGCGGAGCGCTTGGCTCATGAGTCTCGCCTGTGCGCCGACCTGCCTGTCGCCCATTTCGCCCTCGATTTCGGCCTTGGGGACGAGGGCCGCCACGGAGTCGATAACGACTATGTCCATCGCGCCGCTACGAACGAGGCTCTCGCATATTTCGAGCGCCTGCTCGCCGTTGTCCGGCTGGGCGACCCAAAGACTGTCGATGTTCACGCCAAGGGCTTGGGCATAGACGGGGTCCATCGCGTGCTCGGCGTCTATGAACGCGGCATATCCCCCGTTTTTCTGTGCTTCGGCAATTGCGTGGAGCGCAAGCGTGGTTTTGCCGGATGATTCCGGCCCGAAAATCTCGCTGATTCTTCCGCGCGGGATTCCGCCAATGCCGAGAGCGGCGTCCAGCGCGAGCGAGCCGGTGCTTATCGCGGGAATTTTCTTGGGCGGCCCGCTGTCGCCGAGACGCATAATCGAGCCATCGCCGAAAGCCTTGTGTATGCTCTCGATTGCCAAATCGAGTGCTTTACTTTTCTGTTTGTCGATGTCTGCCATTTATCCTCCAGTGTTAAATTTTGACAAAATCATACAGATTTTGGGCGAGGCGCGCTGTGCCGCTAAGTGCCTGTCATTTCGAGCGTCAGCGAGAAATCTCGTTATCCAATTCCCGCGTCGCCTTACGAGATTTCCTCGAAATGACACTGAAAGAGCGACGGACATACTCAATCCGCCCCCCAAAACCTACAACCCAAATTCCGCAATCGGTTCGTATATGCTTCCGGCGGGAGTGAGCGTGCTTTTCATGAAAATAACAGTGTTGGCTGTGAACTCCTCGCGCGGTAAATCACAGCTCTCTATCGCCGAAATCAGCCGGTCAAAGCCCTCGCTTTGCCGGACTCTCGCTATGGTCAAGTGGGGTTTGAACCGCCGCCTCTCGCGCGAAAAACCCTTGCCGGCCATAGTCTTATCGATTGTGACGGCCAGCTCGGCAAGCCTCTCGGTCTCTCCGCCGATGGCCGCCCAAACGACTTTGGGCTTCTTGCCGCCGAAACTTCCGACGCCCTCTAATGATAACGAAAACGATGGCGTATTTCCAACGGCTTTTACTATTTCTTGCGAAAGATTATCGATGCGCGATGTTTCGACATCGCCGAGGAATTTCAGCGTGATGTGCAGATTCTCCGGTCGGACGAATGAGCACCTCGCACCGCTCTTGCGAAGGACTTTTGTCGCGCGCTCGTCGATGAGTTCGCGAATGGCCTCGGGAATTTCGAGGCAGATGAAAGTGCGGATACTTTGGGAATTTGTCATAATTTGAACTCCCTGCTTCCGTCGGCCCATTGGTGATTGTCGTATTTGCCATCGAGTTCGAGCCAAAGCATTGTCAGCACTGCTTGCGATGTCCTGTGGCGATGGGCCTCTCTCGGCCCGGCGATTATGTTCGAGCGGACTTTCGTTCCCTCGGGCGAGTGGAGCGCGTAGAACACCAGCCCGACTGGCTTTTCGGGCGTTCCGCCGGATGGCCCGGCTATTCCTGTGGTCGAGAGCGCGAATTTGGTGTGGAATCTCTCCGCCGCACCACGCGCCATCTGGCCAGCGACAATCCCCGAAACCGCGCCGTAATCCTCTATCACCGAGCGTTCCACGCCGAGAAGCTCGATCTTCGCATCGTTGGAGTATGCGACCACGCCGCCCTCGAACCACCTGCTCGCCCCGGGAACATCGACGAGACGCGATGCTATAAGCCCGCCGGTGCAACTCTCCGCGACTGAAAGGTTTAGCCCTCGCAAAGAAAGTATTTCGCCGATAATCGCCGGAAGACTTCCCTCGTTTGTGGAGTAGCACCACGGCGATGCCTTCTCGCGGACGGCCTCGCGGAACTTGCGGAAACGAGCGTCGGCAACTTCGCCAGTAAGCCGAATCTCCACGCCGTAGAACGACGGATAAAACGCGATTTTCGCATCGGGGAAACTATCGATGACCGGCTCCAGAACGCCGAACAGCCTGCTCTCGGGGATACCGGTGGTAAATATGCTCTCTACTTTTGCCCTCGCGCCGCGCTCGAAATTCGCCAGATGGCCCGATACACTGCGCTCGAAAATATCCTTCATCTCATGCGGAACGCCGGGGAGCGCGATAATCGTGAAGTCGTCAAGCTCCATAAGAATCCCCGGTGCGACGCCCACGGCGTTGTCGAGTGGCGTCGCGCCTTCGGGGAGTAGTGCCTCGCGCGGCACTCCGCCCACCGGCACGATTAGCCCGCGCCGCCGATATTTTTCGAGAACAATATCGAGCGATTCTTTAGAGGCGACGAGTTTTCTTTCGGCGAATTTCGCCAGCGCATCGACTGTCAGATCGTCGTTCGTCGGGCCGAGGCCGCCGGTGATGATGCAGACTTTCACGCGGGACTTAACCCTGCGCAAAGCCTCGATTATAGCGGGAATTTCGTCGGCCACCGTCAATCGCTCGAGCGTGCGGATGCCCATACTATCGAGATTTGCCGAAAGCCACGCCGAGTTCGTATCGACAGTCCTACCCGACAACAGCTCGTCGCCGATTGCGATTATCACTATGTCCATGGCGTCCAGTTGGCGATTTGCGGCAGAAGCAGATTTACTAGATGCGCGAGGACGAATGCGTAAATCCCAGCGACTAAGTCGTCGGTCATGATGCCCCAACCCTCCGGAAGGCGCTCCTCGGCGGTCTTGGCCGGCGGAAGTTTCAAAATGTCATACGCGCGGAACACGAGAAACGCAATCGCCCACAGCACGGGCGTTTTAGGCAGAAAAAGAACTGCGACCATGCACCCTGCCACCTCATCGATAACCACCTTCGACGGGTCTTTTCCCCAGAACTTCGCGGCCTTCGATGAAATCGGCACGCCCAAAAGCGACACCGCTAACATTGCGGTCCAATACGGCCAAACATCGTTAGGCACAAACCATAGCACGGCGAATGCTATCGCACTCGCGACAGTCCCCGGCGCGACCGGAGACAGTCCCGCGCCGAAAAAGCTCGCCAAAGCTTTCCATAAAAAGCCGCCAGGCTTTGCCGGAGGCGAATCCGATGGTTTTTTTATTTTAATCACGAGATGTCGAGAGATAAGGCCGGAATCATATTAACCGAACTGGAGCGCGCGCTCGAACTCGGCGGGACTGCTCGCGTTGGCGAGGGCGTCCTCGTAGCTAATCAAATCCGCCTTGTAGAGCTTCATCACCGCCTGATCGAAGGTCTGCATGCCATATTCGCTCGCGCCCTGCGAGATGTAATACGGGATGTCCTCGCGTTTCTCCTCATCGACTATGCACGCGCGAATAGTTTGCGTGATGGCCATGACCTCCGATGCGAGCACCCTGCCGGTATTGTCTTTCTTGCGGATAAGGCGCTGGGAAATCACGCCCCGAAGGTTCGCGGCCAGCTTGGCCTTGACCTGCACCTGTTCGTGCTCGGGGAAGAAGCTGATTATCGAGTTAATCGTCTCTTTTGTGTTGACAGTGTGGAAGGTGGAAAGCACCATGTGGCCGGTTTCCGCGGCGCGTATCGCTGTGGCTACGGCGTCTGTGTCTCGAAGCTCGCCGATGAGGATAACATCGGGGTCTTCGCGCATAGCCGAGCGCATCGCGGCCATGAACGTGGGCGAATCGACGCCGACTTCGCGCTGATTGATGACGCTCTTTATGTCGCTATGGATGAACTCGATTGGGTCCTCGATTGTGATGATGTGCCGCCTACGGTTCTTGTTGATATGGTCAACCATGGCGGCCAGGGTCGTTGATTTGCCGCTTCCGGTGACGCCGGTGACGAGCACCAGCCCGCGCGGCTCGAGCGCCATCTCCGATGCTTTTGGGGGAATCCCCAGCTTCTCCAACTCGGGGACATTCATGGGGATATACCGCAATGCGATAGAGAAGTGGCCTTTGGATTTGTAGATATTGACCCTGAAGCGCGCCCGTTCCTCAATGGAGTATGTCGTGTCGATTTCGGTGAACGAGGCGAAGCGCCTGCCGCGGGATTCGTTCAAAAAAGTGAACGCAAGCGCGCTTGTGTCCTGCGGGCGGAGCGGCGGCGATTTCGTGACGATAAGCTCGCCGAAAATGCGCACTACGGGCGGGCTTCCTACCTTGAAGTGAATATCGCTCGCCCCCTTCTTTATCACGGAGAGGAGGAAATCGTTTAAATTCATTGTCCGGCCCTCGTTATCATAATTAATCCAATAATACGCAAATAATTCGCCTTATCCAAACAAATTATTCAATAAATAACATTTTTTTTGTCAAAGATTTTGTTTTAGCTCGCCAACTCACTGCCCTCAACTACACAGAGACGCCCGCATCTTTCATTTCATCTATCGCGTCGAGGTCTTTCACGAGCACCTCGCGGGCTTTCGAGCCTTGGAATGGTCCGACTATCCCCGCCATCTCCAGCTGGTCGATAATGCACCCCGCACGGGTATATCCAATGCGGAGCTTGCGCTGGAGGAAGCTCGTCGAGCCTTGCTGATACATGACGACAATCTTCGCGGCCTCCCAAAAAAGCTCGTCCTGATCGGCCTGTGCCGAGATGACATTTTCCTGCTCCTCCATATCGAGCATGTCATCGGAGAACGGATTCGGGAATGTGCGAAGGTATTTTACAACTCGTTCGGTTTCCTCGGTTGTTATAAGACACCCGTGGATTCTTATCGGATCGGCGTATCCGCTGGGGAGATATAGCATGTCGCCGCGCCCGAGAAGTCTCTCCGCGCCGCCCATATCGAGAATCGTCCGACTGTCGATTTTACTGCGAACCTTGAACGCGATTCGGCTTGGAAAGTTCGATTTTATAAGGCCCGTGATGACATCGACACTGGGGCGCTGTGTTGCGATAATCAGGTGAATTCCCACGGCGCGTGCCATCTGCGCGAGGCGGGCAATTGGCTCCTCGATTTCGCCAGCGACGGTCAGCATGAGGTCTGCCAGCTCGTCCACGATAACCACGATGAACGGCAGTTTTTCAAGCTCCTCGCGCTCGGGGTGCGCATCGATGAACGCGTTGTAATCGGCTATCGAGCGGACGCCGACCTCGCTTAATAGCTTGTATCGAGCGTCCATCTCCTCTGTCGCCCAGTTAAGGGCGATGCTGGCGTGCTTAGGCTCGACGACTATCGGCGCGGCGAGATGCGGAATGCCCTTATAGACGGACAGTTCGAGGCGCTTCGGGTCGATGAGCACGAGGCGCAAATCGCGCGGGCTGAGCGAATAGACGAGGCTCGTGATAATCGAGTTGATGCAGACGGACTTGCCGCTTCCCGTGGAACCGGCGATAAGGAGGTGCGGCATCTTGGTGAGGTCTGCCACTGCGGGCGAACCGTCCACGCGCTTGCCCAGAGCCAGCGGAAGGGCGTGCTTTTTTGAGTGGAAATCGTCGCCGGCAATCTCCGACTTGATGCGAACTATCTGCATGTTGTCGTTGGGGACTTCGATGCCCACCGCGCCTTTGCCGGGAATGGGCGCGACTATGCGTATATCCTGCGCCTTGAGGGCGAGGGCGATATCGTCGGCGAGGTTTGCTATTCGGCTAACTTTGACGCCGACGGCAGGCTCCAGCTCGAACCTTGTAATCACCGGGCCGGGGCAGATTTCGCGGATTTCGCCATCGACATTGAAACTTCGGAGCGTCTCGAGAAGCCTCTGCGAACGGCGGTGGAGCGCATCGTCTGAGAGGCCGTTCGGCTCGTGTTCCGGCTCGACAAGGATGTCCAGAGGCGGAGGCGAGTATTTATATGTCGCCGAATGGTGCATCGGCTCGCTATGGCTCGGCGAGACAGTCGCCTTTTCGACGGGCTTCTTCTCGTAGATGGACTTAATGTCCGGCGACTTATCCTCGAAAACAGGCTCGGGGAGCGGCGGCTCGTGCCCGATAACCGGCTTGTGCTCCCTCTCGAATTCCTCATCGTGGAAAGGCGATGCCAACGGCGGAATATCGCGCTTTTTCTCCGGCCCCGGCTTTGGATCAGTGTCTCTCGCGAACTTCTTCGGGTCGATAGTCTCGGCCGGCGCAGGCGGCGGAGGCGGCGGTGGCGCGGATTTCTCATCAGCGAATGCGGGTTTGGGGTTCCTGCGAATCGGCGGCGGAATGAACTCCATGTAGTTGGAGTTCGAATTGTCGTTAGCGTGCGCTTTCTCCGGCGCGACCTCGATAGTCTCGGGCGCTCTGCGCTCGATTGGCGGTTCGGCGCTGGCAAATTCTCCGGGGATTAAGCTTCCGGTGATTCCGCCGGTGTGTTCTTCTTTCACCCTGCCGGAATATTTTGCGAAAATCTCTTCGCGAGATGATTCGTCGCGCGTCTGCTTTCGAGATTTGCGGGCGGATATCCAGCTTCTCGCGCCGGATATGCCCTTTCCGGCGGACGATAATGTGCTTCGAATGTCGAGCCTCGTAATCACCGCGACGAAGGCCACGAAAAGCGTTATCGAGAAAGCATACGCGCCTAATCCGCCGAACACCGACCTCATTGTCGCCGAGAGCAGGAGGCCGTAATCGCCGACAATGTCCGTCGAGAGGACGCCGGAGGGCAAGCCCAGAAGGCCGGCGAGTATCGCATGGCCGGCGACAACTTGCCCCGCAAGCACGAGAACTTTGCGAAGCGGAAGATGGAACGAACGCCCAACAGCGAAAATCATAAGCAGAACCGGCACGAACACTGCAAAATACCCAAACGCCGAGACTAAGGGCGCAGTGAATATCGCACCGGCAGGCCCGCCGAAGCGGTTGAATGAGCTTGCCGGAATAAACGACGACGATGGCGGCGCGCCGATTATCGACAGAAAAAGCCACAGCGCAAAGAGCGCCAGAAGAGAGGATGCGAGTATTTCTCTGAACGTGCGTTCCGGTTTCGCCTGCGATGCTTTCCTATTTGCCATAATTCCGACGCCGGTTTAATTAACGATATTTCGATAGCAATATAAAAATAGACATTTTTAATCAAATGTCAATAAAGAACTTAAAGAATTTAGTAAAAGTTTTAGTTTAAGGGCGGGCGCTATATCACCCTTCGCTCGGCAAATATCGTCGTGAGGCTAATTCGTTGCGGGGGCTAATCTTCCGTGAACTCCACATAGCCCACGAACGGAAGTCCCCGATGGCGCTCGTTGTAGTCCAGTCCCCATCCTACAACGAATTCGTCGGGAATCTCGAAGCCGAAGTAATCTACGTCGAGCGGGAACGGGCGGTCGATTTTTTTGATTAGTAGCGTCGCGATTTTCACCGAGAGCGCGCCGCGTTTGCGAAGAACTTCGCCCAGATTGTAGAGCGTTAGGCCGGAATCGACTATGTCCTCGACGAGAATGATATGCCTGCCGGTAATTGGATTGTCGAGGTCTTTGGTGATTTTGATGTCGCCGGTGGATTGCGTGCCTTCATAGCTTGATGCGCCTATAAAATCCACGGTGAACGGAGTGTCTATCGAGCGCAGGAGGTCTGCGGCGAAGACGAATCCGCCCTTGAGAACGACTGCCATAATCGGGTTTTTGCCCGCATAGTCGCGCTCGATTTCCTTGGCGACCTCGGCGATTCTGCGCTCTATGGTCTCGCGGTCGATTAGCTCTTTGACTTGGTATTCGCGCATGGTGTTCCTTTGCGGTTTAGAATATTTTCGAGTGGCCCGTCGTATCGAACGCGAAGCTCGAAGATTGCCGGCTCGGGACAAATCGCGCCGATGAGCGGCGAGTATATCGGGCGGTCGCCGGAGAACAGCACCGGAACGGCGTCTCGAAGGATTCGCGGGACTTGTTTGCGGGCGAGAAAGCGCCGGAGCTTGCGCTCAGTGTCGATTCGATCGCCGGCGCAGGCGGGGCGAAGGGATAGCGGTGCGCCATCGAAGGGAATGGCGATGCCGTCGCCGGTTTCGGCTATTCCGATGCGCCCCATGCCTTTGGGAAGCTCGCACACGAACGGCAGTTTGACTGGGATTTCGCGGGGGATGTCGATTTCGGTGAAAATTATCACAAGCTCGCCATCGGCTTCGATGTGAAGCCCGCCGGAAACAGGGAAGCGTCTCCCCCTGCGTGCCGTTCTGCACGACTGATGGAGGCGATTAACGGTCTCGAAATCGAAGTCCTTAAGCGGCTTTTCGAACTCGATTGCGCACTTGCGAAGAATTTCGCCGAATCCCCACGCCGTCTCGAGCACGGCACTCGATTCGAAGATTGTCGCGCTATCCAGCTTAGCAAGTATCGCAGTGTCCCAGAGCTTCTCCGCCGATGTTTCGAGGAATTTCGAGCACATCGAGAAGACCTCCGCCTCGCGCCGAAGTCTGTCTATCACCGAATCGCCGAAAACCCTGCGAAGCTCGGGCAGAAGCATCCAACGGACACGGTTTCGGCTGAAGCGCAGGTCGATGTTGGACTCGTCCTCGCGCCATTCTCTGCCGATAGAGCGGAGCCACCGCTCGATTTCCCTTCTGTGGAAGTCGAGCAGGGGGCGGATTATACCGTCGCGCTCTTTGGGAATCCCCGCGAGTCCGCGCGGGCCGGTTCCGCGGGTGAGGTTGAAAAGTAGCGTCTCGACAACATCATCGGCGGTGTGCGCCGTCGCGACCGCCTCCCCGCGTTCGACGAAATCCGCGAAAATGCGATATCGCAACTTTCTGCCGGCCTCTTCGAGACCGATTCCCACAATCTCCGCGTGGGAGGGGACATCGACGGATACCACGTCGAGGGGGACGGCAATTTCATCGCAGAGGCTTCTCACGAACTCGGCCTCCGCTTCGCACTCCGGCCGAATGCCGTGAATTACATGGAGCGCACGCAGGACGAAATCGCCCTCCGCGGCACTGCACAGCTCGAGCAGTGCCACCGAGTCCGCGCCGCCGGAAACCGCCACGCGGAGAGTTTTCCCCTCGAGGCCGAACGCCGCGATGCTCCCCCGAAATCTCTCAACTATGTCGAATTCTTCCGCCATCGATAACAATATACGCACAAATCCTCGCTGGCAAGGCAATTTTTTCGCGCGGTCGGGAGGATAAATCAGAAGGGCGCACATGACGGTGCGCCCTTGAGGGATTGGTTATTAAGCCACGCTATTCCACGACCTCGAAATCTGCATCCTGCACAGTGTCGTCGCCTGAGGCATCCTCGCCGGAGGGCGGCTCGGGCGCGCCCTGCGGAGGCGGTTCTTCGGTCTTCTGCGCCTGATAGAGTTCCTGCGACGCCGAATGCCAAGCCGTGTTCAAGGCCTCGGTCTTCGCCTTGATGTCAGCGGTGTCGTCGCCCTTGAGGGCATCCTGAAGGGCTTTGAGCGCTTTGGTCAGATTGTCGCGTGTGGCGGGCGAGAGCTTGTCGCCGTAATCTTTCAGCTCCTTCTCTGTTTGATATGCAAGGCTGTCGCCGGCGTTTTTCGCGTCGATTGCCTCTTTGCGCGCTTTGTCCTCATCGGCGTGCGCCTCGGCATCTTTCACCATTTTTTCAACTTCCGCCTCGGATAGTCCGCTGGATGCCTCGATGCGAATCGACTGCTCCTTGTTCGTGGCCTTGTCCTTAGCCTTGACGTTGAGAATGCCGTTCGCGTCGATGTCGAATGTTACCTCGATTTGCGGCATTCCGCGCGGCGCGGGCGGGATGCCGTCGAGGTAGAATTTCCCCAGCGATTTGTTATCGCGGGCGAGCGGCCTCTCTCCCTGCAGAATATTGATTTCAACTTGCGTTTGGTTGTCGCCTGCGGTGGTGAAAACCTCCGTCCGCTTGGTGGGGATTGTCGTGTTGCGCTCTATCATCGTGGTGGCCTCGCCGCCGAGGGTCTCGATTTTAAGCGAAAGTGGCGTGACATCGAGGAGCAATATGTCCTTGACATCGCCGCCAAGAACGCCGCCCTGAATTGCCGCGCCCATAGCGACGACCTCGTCCGGGTTGATGCCCTTGTGCGGCTCCTTGCCGAACAGCGACTTCACGATTTCCTGCACCTTCGGCATGCGCGTCATTCCGCCGACGAGGATGACCTCATCGATCTCGTCTTTCGGGATTTTCGCATCGCGGATTGCGTTCTCGACCGGCCCTTTGATGCGCCCGAGGAGGTCTTCGACTATTCGCTCCATTTCTGCGCGGGAGAGGTTGTATTCGAGGTGTTTGGCGGTATTGCCTACGGCCGTGATGAACGGCAGGTTGATGCTTGTCGATGTCGTGCTGGAAAGCTCGATTTTGGCTTTCTCTGCGGCGTCTTTGAGCCGCTGGAGTGCCATCGGGTCCTCCGAGAGGTCTATCCCCTGATCCTGCTTGAACTTATCGACGAGCCAATCGATAATGCGCTGGTCGAAATCGTCGCCGCCGAGGTGCGTGTCGCCATTGGTGGATTTCACCTCGAACACGCCATCACCGATTTCGAGGATGCTTATATCGAAAGTCCCACCGCCGAGGTCGAACACGGCAATCTTGAGATTTTTATGCTTCTTGTCGAGGCCATAAGCCAAGCTCGCGGCTGTCGGCTCATTGATTATCCGCTGGACGTTCAGCCCCGCGATTTTGCCGGCGTCGGCGGTGGCTTTGCGCTGGTCGTCGTTGAAATATGCCGGCACGGTGATTACCGCGTCGGTGACTTTCTCGCCGAGGAAGTTCTCCGCATCGGTTTTGAGTTTTTGCAGAATCAGCGCGGAGATTTCCGGCGGGGAGAATATCTTGTCGTCGATTTTGACGCGGGCGCTGTCGCCGTCGCCGGAGATGACCTTGTATGGCACCTCGGAAATCTCCGTCTCGACCTCTTTGAACTTGCGTCCCATGAAACGCTTGATGCTATATACGGTCTTGTCGGGGTTAGTGATTGCCTGTCTTTTGGCGGGGATTCCGACGAGGCGCTCGCCGCCTTTGCTAAACGCGACGACTGACGGTGTAGTTCTGCCGCCCTCGGAGTTGGGGATGACGACTGGTTCGCCGCCCTCGATGACCGCGACACAACTATTGGTCGTCCCGAGGTCAATTCCAATGATTTTTCCCATGGTTGTCCTTTCTGGGTGTAATGGAATTTTATCTTTACAATCCAAGATTATACTCGTCATTATCCCATTGTTTAGGATTGTTAGTTATGTATCTTCTTAACTCATCCAAATCCGAGTCGTGCCGAATGACATGCTCATAATAATTACGTTGCCAAATTGTTGCCCCAGAAAGCCCTCTAATATCGTTGATGCGTTTAGTTACAGCTGACTTGAACGAGCCGACTATGTTGCCGACAGTTCCTTTATCTGAAACATTGGATTGCGTAGGGGCGAGGCATGCCTCGCCCTTATCATAATACTCGTTCAAAAACAGAATACCATGTATATGATTTGGCATTATTACAAATACATCTAATTCGACATTTGTAAAATGATTAGGTATGTCCAACCAGCATTGTTTCGCAATTTTACCATATTCGCTTAACGTGATAATCCCATCGTTGACAACAGCAAAAATATTTGACTGATTTTTCGTATTGATTGTCACAAAGTATGCTCCAGCTGATGAATAGTCAAAGCCCTTGATACGAATTGATTTTCTATTGCCGGTTTGTTTTTTCATATTGAATAACAGCTTTTATACACAGGGCGAGGCATGCCTCGCCCCTACGATTGAGGTCTCAATCTATTTGTGATTATGCAGTTGATACATGCCTCGCCCTTACGGTTTATCTTCAAACGATGTCAAAATTGGGGGGGGCTTCCGCCCCCCGTGCGTTATTCCACCTTGATGGGGATTTGCTTGCGCTTCTGCTCTTCCTTCTTCGGGAGGATGACCTTGAGCACCCCGTCTTTGTAGTTCGCCTGAATCTTCTTGTCATCGACCTCCGAGGGGATGTAGAAGCTCCGCTGGAACGAGCCGAAAATGCGCTCGGTGCGGTGCCAGTTCTCGCCCTCCTTGCGCTCTTCGGTCTTCTTCTCGCCGGAAATAGAGAGCACGCCCTCCTGCATGGAGACGGCGATTTCGTCTTTGCGCATTCCGGGGATTTCGGCGATTACCTCGAGGGCGTCGGGCGTTTCTTTAATATCGACACTCGGCGCCCACGGCGCGGGAGATGACTCCTGAAGGTCGCCGAACATCCGGCGAACTCTCCTGTCCACCTCATCCGACCAGTCCATTATGTCTCCGAATGGTTTCCAACGAACGATTGCCATGATTCACCTCCTTATGGTTTATTTGTTCATGTCACCATAATATTATACAGAAGGCGTGCCACTTCGATAGCAAGCGGTGTATCATAATGCAAGACAGTAAGATATGGCTAATTAAGCCCGAAGACAAGCTTTTAAGAGAGTGTCAGATTGTGTCACAAGTTGTCGCAATTTGACTTGCCGTGTCAATTCGTGCCATCTATGACAAATCTGCGGCCTCGCAAATCTCGCCGTTCTTCTTGTATAGCCGCTTGACGCGCTCGGAGAGGCCGGTGAGTATCTCGTAATTTAGCGTCCCCGCCCAGATGGCGTGGTCTTCGGCGGTGATTCTGCCGCCGTTGTCCTCGCCCAAAATCACGACTATGTCATCCAGCTCGACCTCGCTCCCCGTGACATCCGCCATGGTCATGTCCATGCACACCCGGCCAACTATCGGGAAGCGCTTGCCGCGAATGAGCACGAACCCCCGGTTCGAGAGAGCGCGCCGGAGGCCGTCGCCGTATCCCGCGCGGAACACCGCGATTCGCTCGCGCCCGCGAGTGGTATATGTCCGGCCATAGCTGATGCTCGTTCCCGGCGGATAGTCGCGAACTTGAATCACCCTGCTATAAAGCGAGAGCGCGGGCTTGACTTTCACCGTGCTCGCCGTCTCCGCCGAGGGATACAAGCCGTATGCGAGTATTCCCGGGCGGATGCCGTTGCCATAGACCGGATGCGACAGAATTCCCGCGGAGTTCGACAAGTGAATCAAAGGCGGCGAGATGCCCAACTCTTTGAGCTTCTCCGCAATGACCGAAAACCGCCTCAGCTGGAGTTTGGTGAAATCAATGTCGGATTTGCGCGTCGAGTCGGCGACAGGGAAGTGCGAGAAAATCCCCGCAATTTCGACGAACGGAAGTTGCGAAATATGTGCGATTTCGCCGATGGCATCGCTGAACCAGAAGCCCGTGCGCCCCATGCCGGTATCGATTTCGATGTGGCAGGCGGCTTTTTTGCCCTGCCGCTCGGCCTCGACGGAAAGGGCGTGGGCAAAAGTCTGGCTCACCACATTCGGGTGGAGGTCGAACTCGACGATGGTCTCGATTTGTTCGAGCGTCGCGGGCGTGAGGACGATAATCTCGCCTTCGATGCCCGCCTGTCGAATTTGCACGCCCTCATCGACTGTCGCGACGCCGAAGTGTTCGATGCCCGCAGAGCGAGCCTCCCTGCATATCGGCACCACGCCGTGGCCGTAAGCGTTGGCCTTTACGGCCAAAATTACCGCGCGTTTCTCGACCCATCGGAGAATATTTGCAATATTCTCGCGAAATGCATCGAGATCAACGACGCAATAAGTTTCGAGTTCGAATCCGCGACGGTCTTTCATTTTTTCGGGAGGATTTATGCGTTTTTCAGTAGCCTAATCCCCGACAGATGCGGGCCGAAGCCTACGGATTTCTTGCGAGTGAAGCCTTTCTCCAAAGCCATTGGAAGCACGAAGTCCTCGGACACGCCGGATGTGAACTTCTTCTCGAGGGAGTTCCTCTTAGGGACAACCAGCCATAAATCGCCGCCGGGGGCGACGATGCGCGCCGACTCCTCGACAATGACTTTGGCGCGTGATGCGTCCGGCTCGGTGAACCATGCGAACACAGCGTCGAAGGACTCTCCATCAATGCCGGAAAGCTCAGCCCAGCTTCGGAAATCAGGGCGAAGGTGGCCCTCGAGGGGGTTTGGGCCGTTCACTATGAGAACCTTCTTGTCCTCATCGATGGCGATTCTCGGGGCAAGCTCTTCCGTGGGTTTCAATTCGATCATCTCTCTCCTTATCTTGGGCTATCGATTGTCAATGCAGGTTTCTGCACACGAACTTCGTAGTAGAACCAATCCCCAAGGTATTCCAGCGGAATTTCCTCGGTGTCCCACTCGTTATTCTCCACGCCTCTAATGGCCGCCTGATCGATGATATCGCTTCCGCATGTGGCGAGGATTTCCGTCTCCTCGACCTTGCCGAACACATCGATTCGAATTTTGAGGCGGACAACGCGCCCCTCAAGCCTGCTACTCCATTCGGCCTCGGGATATCGTAATTCGACGGGGAAGCGCGGTCTCGGCGCACGGGGCATCTCTCTGCCGGTCGCGGGATCGATAACGCCGCCCTGAGTGGGACGAATGTCCATATCGCGCGATTGACCCATTCTCTGCTGGGGACGCTCCTCGGGGTGCTCTTCGGCCTCGGCTACCTCATCGAACTCCGGAGGCCGCTCAGTTTCGAACTTTGGTGCCGCACGACCAAGCCGAACCTCCGCAAGCTCGGAGAACTCCGACCCCGAAAGGCTGTCGGCGATGAAAGTATAAAGCGATTCGGCCATTTGGTAGTTGAAGGTCTTATACTCATGAATATATGCCATCGCGGCGATGGCTTTGGGGCGGAATTGGCTTTTAGGGTATTCATCCGCGACGAGGCGGTAATACGCCAGCGCCGAGTCGATTCTGTTGTGCGTAAGGAGAAACTCCTCGGCTTTGACAAAGTAGAATGCCACAGTCTGAACGCCGAGCGAGTCCAGCGCGGCACCTCTTCCGACAAAATAATCCGCCGCGCCGACGGCATAGTCGCTCTCGGGGTATTGCTTGAGAAGCTCGGCAAAAGCCGAATCCGCCTTATCGCGGTTGCGCTTCTGATGAGCGTAAATCCAACCGATGCCGTATGCTGATTTCGGGGCGAGGGAGTCATTTGGGTAATTCTTCAGCACGAAGTTATACTCCGAGAGTGCCGAATCCGGCATATTGAGGTCGAGAAGATACATCTCCGCCAGCGCAACGCCCGTGCCCGCCACATCGATATCCAAGGTGTCGTGAGACGAATCGCGCAAGTTCTGAAATTCCGTAAGCCTCGCGATAGATGCACTCTTCTGCAATGCCAGCTCGCGAACCCTTCCCGTGCTGACTTGCGCCGCCGAGGAATCGAACTCCATCTTCGCCACAGCGAACTCACTGAAGTCCAGGTGGAGGTCTCCACGCTTGAACCAGCCCCAAGCGGCGTTCTCCGTGCGCGGATGGTAGAGGCAGACATCCCTCCAAATCTCTATCGCCGAAGTCGTGTCGTCAAGGAGATAATGGACGTCGCCTATGCGGAGGTCAACCTCCGGCCAACGCGTGTAGAATGCGTCTTCCTTGCGGAGGCGCGAATAGTGCTCCAGCGCCGAATCGAGGCTGTCAAGCTCGGTCAAAGCCTCTCCGATGAGCATACGCGAGCCGAAGAATTCCGCCGGCGTAAGCTCCTTTTCGACGATTTGCCTCACCTGCTCGATACACTTGACGTAGTTCTCATGAACGAACTCGATGGTGGCGAGGCGATATCGGGCGAGGCTTCGGTATTGCCCCCGCGGATATGCCTCGATATAGGACATATAGGCATCCTTCGCCCCGATGTAGTCTTCTTGCTGGTATAGCAATTCGGCCATCATAAATGTGCTTCGCTCGGCGAAAGTTCCGGCCTCGGAGAGGTCTCGAAGCTGTTCGAGAGCGGCATCGAACTCGCCAAGCTCGTAAATGCAAAGCGTTCGCCAGTAGCTTGCCTCGGCGATATATTGGCTCTCCGGAAAAGCCTCGGAAAGCTCGTCGAATTTGCGAACGGCTTGGGCATACTCGCCGGTGCGGTAGAAGCACATCCCAAGAAGAAAAAGCGCGTCATCGACCCATTTGCTCTCGGGATAGAAAGCCAGAACTCGCGATGATTTGGTGATGGCGATATCGTATTTTGCCTTGGCATCGCCGGGGAGCGTCTCGGAAGCGCTACGAAGGCGGGACTTCTCGGCGAGACGGTAGTTCTTCCGTGCCAAGAAAAAAGTGTTATAATAAGCGCATCCCGAGCCGAAAAGGCCGAGAAGTGCCGCTACTAAGATTGTCTTGCCTATAATGCTGTTTGTTTTTTTTGACAAAATCCTGTCACCTCTAAAGAGACATCGCAACACAAATTCCGCAAATACTTTTCGCGCAGATTATGTGCCAGCGAATCCAAATCAATATGCTCTTCGCAAAATAAAGTCCGCGACGGCGTGAAGCTCTTCGTTATTCGGGTCGTCGCCGAGCGATGCTTTCGCGCTCGCGATAAGCTCCTCGGCAATTTGGCGACTTCGCTCGATGCCGAACAGCCGGGGATATGTCGCCTTATTGTGCTCTTCGTCAGAGCCAACTGGCTTGCCTAATTTTTTCGGGTCGGCTGTGATGTCGAGTATATCGTCGATAATTTGGAATGCGAGGCCAATCTTCTCGCCGTATGCCGAGACGGCATCGACATCCTCGTCATCAGCGCCGGCGAGCCGCGCGCCCATTCGGAGGCTGACGGCAATCAGCGCGGCTGTTTTTCCGCGATGGATTCCCTCGAGAATCTCGGCAGTCGGCTCGGTGTCCTCGGCCTCGAGGTCAAACACCTGCCCCCCGACAAGCCCGCGCGTCCCGATAGCACTTGCCACATCGGCCACAATGCGAATGTCCCCCGCTTCGGCGAGGTTGCGGAACGCCAGCGCATGAAGCGCATCGCCCGCAAGAATCGCGATTGCCTCGCCGAACACCTTGTGGTTAGTGGGCTTACCTCGTCGCACATCGTCGTTGTCCATGCTGGGGAGGTCGTCGTGGATAAGGCTGTATGCGTGAATCAGCTCGAGCGCGCATGCCGGCGGATAGATGCGGTCGCCCTCGCCGCCGAAGCGCCTAAACGCAATAATCGCCAGCGCGGGACGCAAGCGCTTGCCGCCGGAGAGGACGGAGTATCGCATCGCGCGGTGGATTGTCTGTGGTGGCTCGGTTTCCGCCGGAAGCAAGTCGTCCAGCCATTTGTCTATTATCGGGATTTCACTTTTGAGCAATTCTTCGGCGCTAATCAATATCACTCCTCGTTTTCTTTCGTGTGCTATTATTGCTAAGGAACAAGCAGATTCCGCGCCGAATTTCGATATTTCAAGTTAGTCACCACCGATTTTTGCGCGGAAAACTGCATAGTATCCCCCTTGAAACGCGAATATCAAAATCAAGGGCAATCATGTGCTCTGCCGATCAAAAAATATGAACTTTGCCCTTGAAATTAGCCTTTCCTATCTTTATACTAAATGAGCATATGCTCATTATAACTAACTACAAGGAGAGAAGATGATCGTAGTTATCGCTACACACGACAAAGTGAACATCGCCGACAGATTCGGCAGGGGCGCGGGTTTCATGTTTATCGACACCGAAACCGGCGAGAGGAAATATATGGACAACACTGCCAACGCCTCCATGAGGCACGGCGCGGGTGTGCAGACATCCAAGCTGGTCGCCGAGGCCGGCGCGCAGGCCGTAATCGGGCCGCATTTCGGGCCGTCAGCCTTCGGAACGCTCCAGCAGGCGGGTGTCCGGGTGTTCCACGGCTCTGGAAGCATCGATAAGGCAATAGAGGATTTCAAAGCGGGCGCGCTGGAAGAGGTCGTCGAGTCCAACGTCCCCAGCCATCACGGCAACTGCCAATACAAATGACCCGTCTCGACTGCATACCATGCCTTCTCGCCCACGCACTCAAGACAATTCGCAAATCGGGCGTGAGCGAGGAACTTGAACGCGAGCTTTTCGCCGGTGCGGTGGAGGCGTCGAAGATTCTCCTCGATGGCGCGCCTGCACCAGTCGCCGCGAGGGCGATTTACCGAAGCATCTCGGCTAAAACGGGTATAACAGACCCTTTCCGCGATTTCAAGGTGCAATCGACCGAGATGGCTCTGCGGATTTTACCCC
>DSAF01000088.1 GCA_011388305.1 Candidatus Zixiibacteriota bacterium
GAATTCAAATATATTGAATTGTTGAACCGCAAATTGAAAACATGGAGACCTTTAAGAGCGATAAGTCGTGCAAAACCCTTCTTCAGCTCAGGTTCGATACTCAAATTATGAAAGAAAATTATTCGATAATGTCAACTAAACTCACTCACATAGACCCATTTAGTGCAAAGCTACCCTGAAATCATTGAAATTTACTAATCTAAGACTGGAGGAAAACATGAAGAACGTCCTATTAACAATCCTATGCGCCCTGATTATCGTCACGGGATGCAATGGCGAGGAAGCAAAAGCCCCGGAAGGAGAAACACAACAAATGGCCGAAACAACCGACAGACCAATCGTCGTTATCAAAACCGAGCACGGCGACATCAAAATAGAGCTGAGGCCGGACAAAGCGCCGAAGACAGTCGAGAATTTCCTCAAACTCACGAACGAGGGCTTTTATGACTCGCTGACCTTCCACCGCATCGTCCCGGGCTTTGTAGTTCAGGGCGGCGACCCCAAGGGCGACGGCACCGGCGGCCCCGGATACACAGTCCCCGCGGAGATTTCGCCCGACCTCAAGCACGTCCCCGGCGCGGTGGCGACCGCCCGCCAAGGCGATCAGGTCAATCCCGAGAGAGCATCAAGCGGAAGCCAGTTCTACATCGTCCTCAAGCCCGCGCCGCACCTCGACAATCAATACACGATTTTCGGCAATGTCATCGAGGGCATGGACGCCGTCTATGAAATCGAAAAGACGCCGCTCGCCGACCCGCGCATGGGTCGTCCGCAAAACCCAATATATATCCTCAAAGCCGAGGAAGTGACGGAGTAGCCTATGAGGCAAGCTATCATTGCGATACTTTTATTATCAATGGTAGCCATGGGACAGATAATTCAACTTCCACCGCCGCCCGGCAACGACATCGACCTGCACTCGGCAATCGAGAGCAGGAGGAGCCGGCGCACGTTCGGCGACGGCGCAGTGACGTTCGAGCAAATCAGCGAGCTATTGTGGTCGTCCGCGGGTATCACCGACCCCGGCGGAAGGCTCCGCGCGGCCCCGAGCGCGGGCGCGACATACCCCGTCGATACTTACATCCTCGTAGAGCGCGCCGAGGGCCTTGCCCCGGGGCTTTATCGATATATCGAGAAAGACCACGCGCTGGAGCTTATCGAGGAGGGCAATTTAGCGGGGAAACTCTCCGAAGCATCGCTCGGCCAGAACTCCGTCCGCACTGCGGCGGTCTCGATATTGCTCTATGTGATAGTCGAGAGAACCGCATCGCGCTACGGCGACCGCGCTGATCGCTATGTGAACATGGAGGTCGGCCACATCGCGCAGAATATATACCTTACAGCCGAGGGGCTGAACCTCAGCACGGTAGCGATTGGCGCGTTCGATGATGACGCGGTGGCACAGCTCTTCGAAGTTGACGGCGCCCTGCGCTATTACATGGCAATCGGCACAAGGCCGGAGTAATCTTTTCGAGTTAATCCATGGGGGCGCACGGTCGTGTGCCCCTATCTCTATCCAATATCTTTAAGCGCATCCTCTTTGTCCGCTTTGTGCAGAGCTTCGAGGAGGTTATCGAGGTCGCCGTCGAGCACGGCGGGCAAATTGTGCGCCGAGTATCCGATTCGGTGGTCGGTGACGCGGTTCTGGGGATAGTTGTATGTGCGGATTTTGTCGGAGCGGTCGCCGGAGCCAACTTGAAGCCTTCGCTCGTTGGCGCGCTCGGCCTTTAGTTCTTCCTGTTGTTTGGCATAAAGCCGGCTTTTAAGCACCACCAATGCCTTCGCCTTGTTCTTGTGTTGCGATTTCTCGTCTTGGCACGTGACGACAATGCCCGTGGGGATATGCGTTATTCGAATCGCGCTCTCGGTCTTGTTGACATGCTGGCCTCCGGCGCCGGACGAGCGATATGTGTCGATTCGCAGGTCTTCCTCGTTGACTTCTATGTCAACATCCTCGACGGCGGGCAGAACGGCCACGGATGCCGCGCTTGTGTGAATTCGTCCGCCGGACTCCGTCTCCGGCACGCGCTGGACGCGGTGGACGCCGGACTCGAACTTCATCGCAGAATAGGCGTCATCTCCGGAAAGCTCGAAGACGATTTCTTTGAAGCCGCCCAGTTCCGTAGGGTTCGAGTCGAGGATGCTTACTGAGAGCCTCTTTCGCTCTGCAAATTTTGAATACATGCGGAATAGGCTACCCGCGAATAGCGCGGCCTCGTCGCCGCCGGTGCCCGCGCGAATCTCCACGATAACATCTGCGCCCTCGTTAGGGTCGGGCGGGATGAGCGCGAGCGTGAGCTTCTCTTCAAGTTCTTCGAGGCGCTCGCGGAGGCGCGGAAGTTCTTCGCGGGCGATTTCCTCGAGCATATCGTCGTCGGCCTCGGCGATAATCGCCTCGCTCTCGGCTATTTCCCCGGAGATTTGCTCATACTCATCGATGAGCGGAAGCGATGCCTCCAGCTCGCGGAACTCTCTGCCGAGACGGGCGGCGGTTCGCGAGTCGGAGAGCACCTCCGGCTTTGAAAGCTCGCGGGTCAGCTCGTCATATCGTTCGCGAATTTTTATCAGTTTGTCTAATAGCATATTATCTCGTTCGATTAGTTTTATCGGGCGGGCGCCCGTGGGGTTTCCTTCGTCCACCGGCTCGCCCCTACAATTTGTCATTTCGTGCGTAGCGAGAAATCTTGTTCCGTAATGTCAACGCGGGTTTGCCACCGTCAAATACCTACACCCTTTACCTATCGCCTATAACTTAAAACCTACTCCTCCCCGACGGCCTTCTTAAGCGCTTCGATGGCGACCTCGACCATGTCGTCGGTGGGTTCGGATGTCGAAATTCTTTGTAGTGCCAGCCCCGGCCAAACCGTGAAGCGCGCCCAGCGGAACCTATCCGAGAGGGCGGCGGAGAGCTTAAGCACCTCATAGCAAAGCCCCGCCAACAAAGGCCATAGCGCGAGGTGAAAGAGAAAGCGCTCGAGCACATTCGGGACGATGCCCGTCAAATGTGTCAGGAGGGCGTCCGCGACGGCGAAGAACAATATCGCCACCACCGCTACGATGAGGATGAAGCTCGTTCCGCAACGCGGATGGAACGTGCGGAATTTCTGCGCGGACTCAATCGACAACTCCTCGCCGTTTTCGAACGCGAAGATGGACTTGTGTTCTGCGCCGTGATACTGGAAGAGCCGCTTGACATCCGGCAGAAAACTTATCGCGATGAGATACCCGATGAAAATGGCGATTCTTAAGCCGCCGGCGGCGAGGTTGAACAGAAACGCCTCTCGCTCAAGGCCGAACAGGTTCGCGACAAATAGCGGCAGGAACACGAAAAGCCCCACGCCAAGCACAAGTCCGAGGAGCATCGCCGGCCATGTGGCGGACTTCTTTTCGTGCTTCTCGCCGCGCTCCTCGGCTTCGTCCTGCATTGCGATGTCCGCCGACCAGTTGAGCGTCGATACGCCTACGGAGAGCATCTCGATGAGGTTCAGCGCGCCGCGAATAATCGGCAGGCCGAAGAGGAAGTTCTTCTTCGACCACGGCGTTTTGCTCTCGACTTTGGTGGTAATCTCGCCGTTTTTACGGCGGACGGCGGTGGCGATGTTCGCGCCGCAACGCATCATAACGCCCTCGATTACGGCCTGACCGCCGACTTTTGGCCTATTTGAGCAATCCTTTGACATGCGGCAAATATACCCGAAAGCAAGCTATAAGTCAAGCGGGGATTTGTGGAGTATCACGCCGCGACACGAAAGTATTACATAATTCTACCATTTCGACGGGGAAGGGGCGCGAAATGCGATCACTTGCCTATGCAGAAGCCCTCGAGCACGCGCCCGATGATGTCCGCGTTTTGTTCGAGGCCGCCGGCCTCGCGAACGAGCGAAATTGCGGAGGCAAGCTCGATAGCGGCGGCATCTGACAGGCCGAGCCGGCAGGCATCAATTGCGCTCTGAAGATTCTCGCGAGCCGTCGTGATGCGCTCGATTTGCCATGCTCCCGCCCAGAGCGGCTCGCTGTCGGGGGGGATAAGCATCTCGGCGACTCTCTCGCGGATTGTCTGCACGCCTTTGCCGGTGAGGGCGCAGGCGCGGATTGCGCCCGAAAACTCGCGCGCTTGCGGGAGATCGCATTTGTTGAGAACAACGATGTGCGGAATTTCGCCGGTGAGCTTGAGGACGGCCTCCTCGTCGGCAGTTTCGGGTGAGCTTCCGTCGAGGACGACTATCGCCATATCTGCGTCCGAGAGCCTGCGGTGCGCGAGGTTCACGCCGATAAGCTCGACCTCGTCGGCGGTCTGGCGAATTCCCGCCGTGTCAACCAAGACCGCCTCGACATCGCCAAACCGGCAGTGCTCCTCGACAAGGTCACGCGTCGTTCCGGGGGCGTGATGGACGATGCTTCGTCCTGCGCCCAGAAGCGCGTTTGCCAGCGTGGATTTGCCCACATTCGGCGCGCCGGCAATGACGACCACGGCTCGTTGCGTAAGGCTCTCGCTGGATTTAAGCGCGGACGCCAGCGCGTCGAGTTGGGCGACGGCTTTCGCGAGCAGTTCTGCCGTTTCATCTGAGGACAGTTCGTCGAAATGCTCGGGGAACTCTGTCTGCGCGGTGTGTTTAAGCTCGATTTCCTCGAGCGCGCCGAGAATCTCGCCGATTTTTTCCGTAAACTCGCCGGACAGCGTCCTTCCGACGGCCTTGAGCGCGGAGATGCTGATAGCGCCGATAATCGCGTCTATCGCGCCCGCCTCGGCGATCGAGATTTTGCCGTTGAGTATCGCCCGAAGCGTGAATTCTCCGGGCGCGGACGGCCTCGCGCCAAGTTCGATGAGCCTGTCTCTGAGCGCGGTCAGCAGTATCGGGCTTCCGTGGAGGGTGAACTCGACGGCATCCTCGCCTGTGAATGACCTCGGCGCGCGCCAAACCGTGATGACGCCGGTATCTACGATGCCATCTCCAATGCGAATCTCGACAGCTCGCGCCGTTCCGCCGGACAGCGAGTGCAAGTCGAGCGAACTTTCAAGCACTTTGCCCGCAATATCGAGCGAATCGTCGCCGGACAGCCGGACAATGCCGAGCGCACTTCGCCCCGCGGGAGTGGCAATCGCGACGATGGTATCGTCTCGCGGAAAATCGAGAATGCCCCGATATTCGGCCATCACGCTTTGGCTAAAGCGCTTTCCTGCTTGGATTTATACTCGACCCACAGCGTCTGGGCGAGCGAGAAGATGTTGAAGCATAGCCAATAGAGCACCAAGCCCGATGGCATATTCCTGAACATGAAAAGGAACAGCAGGGGCATCATATAGACCATGGCTTTCTGCTTGGGGTCTTTCATAGTGAGCTTCTGCTGGATGAACATCGAAATCCCCATGAGAATCGGCAGAATATAGTATGGGTCTTTGGCAGACAGGTCTGTCAGCCATAGCGCGAACGGCGCGCCGCGCAGGGCGAAGGAGTTCCGAAGCATCGCAAACAGCGCGAAGAAGATAGGCATTTGTGGAATCATCGGCAGACACCCGCCCAATGGGTTAATCTTCTCCTTCTGATAGAGCTTCATCGTCTCCTCGTTGAGCTTCTTGACGTCCGTCGCGTATTTCTCCTTAAGCTCATCCAGCTTGGGCTGGAGGTCTTTCATTTTCTTCATGCTCTGCATCTGTTTGCGCGAGAGCGGAAGGAAGGCGATTTTTATCAGAATGCTGAAGACGATGATGACGAAGCCGTAATTGCCCAAAATGCCGAATAGAAAGTCGAAAATCAGAATAAATATTTTCGTTATCGGCGCGAGCCATCGCCAGCCGAGATCGACGGCCTTCTCGAATTTTCTGCCGTATTCGCTCAATAATTTCAAATCGCGCGGGCCGATATAGACGAGGTCGGTTCTCGAGTAAGGAATATTTCCGCCGTGATAGCTCAGCCCCACGCCTATCGCGGGGATTTGCCTGTTTGAGCCGTCGAATTTATCCGAGGAATACCATACGCCATCGCCGCGGACGCCGAGAGCATAGCCTTCCATTGGGGCAATCATCACGGCGAAATATTTATTGAGCGTCGCGACCCAGCCCGCCGAACCCTCGCTGAAGAAGCGCGGACTTTCGCTCGAGCTGAACTTCTCGCTGTGATAGGTGTCGCCCAGATAATAGCCCGCACGATAGCTCTGCGAAACATTCTGCTTCACTGCGGGGTCGGAAGGCTCGAGGCCCTTGCGCCACCAGAGGACAGTCTCATCCAAGCGGTCGAATGCGCTGTCTCCGGCGAATAGCGTGGTGTGCTCGAAAGCGTAGTCGTCATAGCGGAAGTGATAGCGCCGCTGAAGAAGGCCGCCCTCCGGAAGATATGCCACGAATGTGACTGCGCCCTCGTCGTCGAATTCGTTCAAGACGAGCGTGTCCACATCGACGACGAAGTTCAGCCCCGCCGACGATATGACCTCGCGTCCTCGATAGGCCACGACCTCGAAATTCGGGCCGACTATTTCGCTGTGGCAGAAGTTCATCGGTTCGCCGAAAACATCGGGGAATTCCCTGCTCGTGAACGACTTGATGTCGCCGCCGCGGGTTGTCAGCTCGATGTCATAGTGTCGCGTTCTGACGAAAACGAGCTTTTCGGGGATTGTGTCGAGAGCATCATCTATCTCGCCGCCGATTGAGTGCATCGGAAGCAATGTATCGCCGCTGGGGGAAATATCCTGTTGCCGGGGCCTCTCCTGATGGACTTCTCCACGGCGCTCGTGGCTGGTGCGGTCGGTCTCGGCCTCGCCGGTTTGTTCGGCGGCGACAGGTTCGGGGTCGCCGCTGACGAACTTCATATAATATGGCGTCAAAATCAGGATGGCCGCAATAATTATTATTCCGATAACCGTTCTCTTGTCCATTATTTTCCTTTAAGCTCGGGCACAGGGTCATATCCGCCCGGGTTGAACGGATGGCACCGGACGATTCTCTTGACTGTCAGCCATCCTCCGCGTAGCGCGCCGTGTTTGTGGATTGCCTCGAACGCATATTGACTGCAGGTCGGATAAAACCGGCAAGACGGCGGCATAACTGCGCCGAGAGTAAGTTGATATAGCTTAATTGCGGCCAAAAACGGCCATCTCGATATCTTTCCCGCCTCACTCATCGCGGGGAATCCTCTCGGCGAGCCTGCGAAGTTCCGCGAGCAGAGCACCTTCGTCCGCCGTGGAGTCGCGGACTACAAGCAGATAATGCCTTCCGTCGGGGAACATCGCCATGTTGAGCCTGATCCACTCGATTAGCACCCTGCGGAGGCGGTTGCGCCGGACGGCGTTGCCTATGCGCTTGGGCACGGCGATAGCGAACGCTCTTCCATCTTTGCCGCCAACGACTTTCACAGCGAGCGAGCCGCCATGCAAAATTTTTGCACTTGTTCGGAATTCATCGAAGGCGCGCCTGCCTCTAATGCGGAATTCGAGCGGCAAGGCCAAAATTACTGCTTTTTCTCGCCCTTGATAGTCACCTCGACGCAGAGCCTATGGCGGCCCTTCTTGCGCCGCCGCGATAGAATATCTCTGCCGCTGTGCGACTTCATCCGCGCGCGGAAACCGTGTTTTCTCAAACGCTTTTTGACACTTCTCTTAGTTATACGCATAATTATCCTCTCTAATTATCGAATCAACAAGGCAGTCAATATATACCCATTTATTGATTTGTCAACATCTAAAAGGGCGTGCGAAATTCTGGCTCGCGGTTGGCCGGCAAAATTTTCATCTCGGCGCGGGTCTCGGTTGATTTCGAAGGTGGCCGCGCCGTCTCGCGAAATCGCTTGAATTTTCATCGAAACGGCGTATTTTAACTGCATAAATAGAAAAGGAGAACATGGCATTCGAAACTTTTAAGAAAGCGCTCGAGAAGACGCGGAAACTTCTGAACACGCGCGTCGAGGATATATTCGTTGCGGGAAGAACGCTCGAGGAGGACGAGCTTGAAGAACTCGAGGAGGCGCTCATCGCCTCGGATGTCGGCGTCGATGCCGCAAGCAACATAGTCGAACACATGAAGTCCGTCGCCCGCGCTAACAAAATCCCCGAGGGCGGCCCGATGGCGCTTCTTCGGGATGAAGTCGGCAGGATTATCGGCGAGGGCGTGTCGGCGAAATTCGCCCTCACCGAAAAGCCGCACGTGATTCTTCTCGTAGGTGTGAACGGCACCGGCAAGACCACCACAGCCGGCAAACTGGCGCGAAGAATTCAAAATATGGGCAAGCGTCCGCTTCTCGCGGCCTCGGACACATTTCGCGCCGCGGCCAGCGACCAGCTGGAGATTTGGGCGGAGAGGGCGGGCGTCGAAATCGTCCGTTCGACATCCGGTGCAGACCCGGCGTCCGTGGCGTTCGATGCCGTATCCAAGGCAGTCGCGGGGAGATTCGACGCGGTAATAGTCGATACTGCCGGAAGGCTCCACACCAAGGTCAACCTCATGGAGGAGCTGAAGAAGGTTTCGCGCGTCTGTTCAAAGAAGATTCCCGACGCGCCGCATGACGTTTTCCTCGTCCTTGATGCCACGACCGGAAACAACGGCATAGCACAGGCGCGAATATTCAATGAGGCGATTGGCCTCACGGGGATAATACTCACCAAGCTCGACAGCACCGCCAAGGGCGGAATCGCCCTCGCGATTATGCGCGAGATAGGCGTGCCGGTGGTGCTCGTCGGCGTGGGCGAGAAAATCGATGACTTGGTGGATTTCGAGCCGGAGGGTTTTATCAGCGGCCTCTTCGAGGCATAGGAGGGAAAAATGGCATTACTCGGAATTGGTCTTTTTGCGGGACTTTTAGTGATAGCCCTGACTATCGCCCGCGATGAGGCCGTGAGGCAATGGGCAAGCTCTGATGTTTTCGAGGAGGCGATGGAGTTCGCATCATTCCGCGTCGAGCCGCACCCGATTTATCCGCGCAAGGCTCTGCTGTGGATAGCGCTTCTCATGGTCGCAGTGTCGTTTGTGCTACTTTTCACCACGGACATGATATTTCTCGTCACCGGGCTTTTGGTCATCGGCATGGCGCTGTTTTTTGTCTATGACATTGCCGGCGAAAGAGTTCCCACCGAGATGACAGTTCTCTCCCACGGCCTTCTCTTCGATTCCATCGGGATAAGCCAGCCGCGCTTTTTTATGCCGTTTGAAAATATTGTTTCGGTCGAGGAGTCGGAGTCAAAATTCACGCTGGTTCTAAAAAAACCGAAATTGGCCAATCGCTTGCCCCTCAAGTCCCGCCACATCGAAGAGATAACACAGAAAATTGGGGAAGCTATGGAAAAATATAGCGCGGAATAAATAGCAGAAATTCGCAGAGGTCAAAAAGTTGTTGACTGTCTTCGATGCGTTTCATATATTCACATAGTTAGTCGCTTTTCGAATTATATTGAAATTGCAAGGAGCGGAAAATGTCCGGTAAATTTAGTCCGTTCATCGCTACACTGACGGTGCTCTTCGCCGCCTCTATACTCCTTTTCTCGGGGTGTTCCAAAGATGGCGAGGACGACGGCGCGATGAAAGATGGTTCCTCATGGGGCCTCGTGAACACTTACTCAATGCAAATCCCCGGCGCTGTGTGGCCCATATCCTCGGGCGTTGTAGTTGTAGGCGCGAATAACGAACACGTCTATCGTTCTACTAACGCCGGCCGCTCGTGGAGCACTATTGTTCTCGACGAGTCCACCGGCAGAAAGGCGCTGGACATGTTCGCGACGCCATCCCGCCTTATTATGGTAGGCGAGCGCGGCATGATATACACCTCTACCGACGATGGCGTCACATGGGTGGATGCGAGCGTTCCGAGCGTTGTGGATGAAGATAAAGACCTCGTGAAGATAGTCTATCCCGGCACCGGCGAGTTTAACCCGCTGTTTATCGTCGGCTATAAAGGCGCACTCCTCAAATCCACCAATGAAGGCGCCTCATGGACGGAAGTCGATCTTGGCATCGTAGATGCCGAGTCAACGATGATTATTGATGATGACGATACGACGTGGGATCACACGCCGGTCTATGTCAATCAGGACATTATCAACTTCACCACCGGATACGCGCCCAATCCTTCGTGGATATATGCGGTCGGCGACACACTCGTCATAGACAGCGAGCTTTACTTCTACTATTCGAAGAACGGAGGAGTTGACTGGGATATCCTCACGATTCCTCGCTCTGGCGCTTACCATGCTTGCTATTTCTCCGATGACACCACCGGCCTTCTTTTCGGCCCCGATGGCGCCGTTTGGAAAGTTTGGACGACCGATGACGCAGTGAGAATGTCCAGCGCGGCAATTCTCGGGAGCGGAAGACATTTCCAAGAGATTAAATTCGTGACGCCCGATCTGGGATGGGCGGTTGGCGCAGGCGGCACGGTCGCGAAGACTGTTAACGCGGGCAATAACTGGAGCCTCATCAATGTCGATGTCACCGGAACCATCTACGACATCAGCTGGCTCAACGCAAATGAGGGCTGGATTGTCGGCGACGATATGTCTCGCGGAACCGCGGCAATCAAACATACTACCGACGGCGGCGAGAATTGGTTCTTCCGTAGCTACGGCCTCGGCCTTTCACTAAGTGCCGTGCACTTCATCTCATCCTCCGAAGGCTGGATTGCAGGTTCCGGCGGAAGAATTGCCAAAACCGAAGACGGCGGAAGAGTTTGGATTCATCAGGATTCATATACCGAGAGAACGATTCAAGACATTTTCTTCCTTGATGAAAACCGCGGTTGGGCAGTCGGATTTTCGACTAATCAGCTTCTCGATACCCTCATGACAATTCTTTACACCATCGATGGCGGCGGCGAGTGGGCTTCACTCGAAGGCCTCTCCGGCCAAAGACTAAACAGAGTCAAGTTCGCCGATGCGAATAACGGTTGGACTGTGGGCAACGGCGGCCTTATCCTTCATAGCGATGACGGCGGCCAGACATGGGCCGAGCAGAACTCCGGCACGCTTGCAGAGCTTTTCGATATCGATGTTCTTAGCGCGCAGACTGCTTTCGCAGTGGGTCAATATGGCACTATCCTCAAGACCACCGACGGCGGCGGCAATTGGACTGAACTCTCAAGCGGCACCGAGCAAGGGCTTACGGGAATCGACATGGTGAACTCCTCGACAGGCTATGTCTGTGGATCTTTAGGCACCATCCTCAAGACAACTAACGGTGGCAACTCTTGGGAAAAACTCGAACTCCCGCCTTATTCCGGCACGGTTCTTAAGTCGATCGCATTCGTTAATAGCGAGGTTGGCTGGGCAGTTGGCAAGTTCGGGTATATTCTGCACACCGTCGATGGCGGCGAGACGTGGTATCGACAGCAGGCGGGATTCACCGAGGCCGCTCTCAACGATATATTCATCCTCAATGCAAACCGAGCATGGATAGTTGGCGATGCGAGCATTCTCCTCGAGCTTCATCCCTAATGCGCCGACTTATATCTTTTCGAAAAGCCCTCTTCCGAGGGCTTTTCTTTTTTGATGCAAGTCATTGACTTGCGGCGGAATTTGCGTAACTTTGCTATTATGGACGACAAGCGAAAACCGCCGCCTCCGCCGAAGGTTGCCCCCACGCCCGATTACGGCAAGCCTCCGGAGATACCTCCGCCGGGCGCGATGCCTCCGCCGCCGGATATGCCGCCCGCCCCGTCAGTTCCCCCGCCGCCGAGAGTTCCCGAAACATTTGAGGAGCATAATGACTGAACATGAAACGGTAGTTCTCGAGGTCACTTTTCGCTGGATTGGCGAGATGGTCGCGGAGATATTGCAAAACGAAGGAATCGAAGCGCACCTGATTGGGACGAGCTTTTTGAACACGGCATATCTGGTTGATTCGGGGCTTCTGAACAACGACGGAGTGGGCTGGCGTCTTGTGGTTCCAAGCTCGCAAGCGGAGAGGGCGCGGATGATTATCGCCGAGCTGGAGGCCTCCGGCAAGCTGGAGGATTCGGAAATCGAATAATTAAGTCCATTGTGGATAGCCGATTATCACCATGTCATCGCCGGTTTTGCGGAATCTCACACGGTCGAGGTCTATGCTTTCTGCCAGACTATTTATGCCTAAATCTCCTATCGCCGGTTTCCCCCCCCCGATGAGCCTCGGCGCGACGGCAATGTGAATTTTATCCGCGATGCGCGCGCGAATGGCCGTCGTGATTGCCTCGCCGCCGCCCTCCAAAAGAACCGAGCCAATGCCCATATCGAAAATCTTCCGAAGGAAGATCGGCCAAAAGTCCTCATCTCTGGAGATTTGAACGACCTCGACATGCTCGGGAAGTCTCTCTCCATCGGACGAGGAGCGGACGACTATCGTCCGCACATCACCGGCGAGAACGTTGAGCGAGGCTGGAAGCTCGCGGTCTCCGGCGAGGATGACCCGTGCGGGATGATGGCGGCTTCTATATTTGCGGACGGTCAGGCGCGGGTTATCGACAATCGCCGTGTTGGCTCCGACGGCTACGGCGCCGTGTTCCGCGCGGAGTCTGTGCGCAAATCGCAATGCCCTCTCGCCGGAAATCCACTGCGAGTTGCCGGTTTTGGTCGCAATGTGGCCATCGGCGGTTTGCGCCCATTTGAGCGAGAGAAACGCGCGGTTTTCCGTGCGCTGGACGCGGTATTGTTCGATAAGTTCGGTGCCCTCATTTTCGAGGAAGCCGTCGATTACTTCGATGCCCGCCGCCCTCAGCGCGGACATCCCCGCGCCGCAGACTCTGCTGTCGAAATCGTCTCTGCAAGCGATGAAGACTCTGGCGATTTTTGCCGAGATAATCGCATCGACACATGGCGGCGTCGCGCCGTGATGACAACACGGCTCGAGCGTGACGAACATCGTCGCGCCATCGGTGTCGTGGCCGGTGTTGCGAGCGCTCTCAATTGCGAGGACTTCGGCGTGTTTATCGCCTTTCGCCCTGTGCCAGCCGCTTCCGATAATCGCGCCGCGCTTGACCAAAACCGCGCCCACCGGCGGGTTGGGAAACGCCGAGCCTTTGCCTTTTGCCCCCAGAGACAGTGCCTTGCGCATAAAACGAATGTCCCCTGCGGTGAAGCTCACGAATGTCCTTCGTCGAAGGTGGATTGGACATCCTTGAGGGCGGACAGCGTCTCGATCGCATCGCCCTCGGTGGTTGTGCCTATCGCGAATCCTGCGTGAACGAGCACGAAATCTCCGACCTTAGCATCGGGAAGGAGCATGAGGTTGACCTTCTTGGTGAATCCTCCGAAATCGATCTCTCCGCTATCGCCTTCGATTGAAACGATTTTCCCGGGATATGCGAGACACATCAGTCTCTCCTCTCTAAAACTTTGATATTCATTGCGTTAGCACAGTTGCGCCTGTCCATCAGTCCTCGATGATGTGGAATTCTGTGCGGCGATTGAGCCTCCGCCCCTCCTCGGTGATATTGTCGCCGATGGGTTCCGAGGTGCCATATCCTTTCGCGGCGAGGCGGCGGACTTCGATTCCGTTCTCGACGAGATATTTAAGCACATTGAACGCCCTTCGATGGGAGAGGTCGATGTTGTATTCCTCTGCGCCGATGGCGTCGGTGTGTCCTCGAATCTCGATTTGAAGCGACGGGTTGTCCTCTAAGAGTTTTACCGCGCGGTTAAGCTCTGGGATGGACTCCGAGCGGATAGAGTCGGAATCGAAATCGAAGAAGATATTGCGTATCTCGAACGTCTCGCCGGCGACGAGGCGCGACAGCTTGAAGTCCATCTTCAGCTCCTGATAGCCTTCTTCGACGGGGATGTCGTATCTTTCGCTGGAGAATGCGTATCCCTCGGCGGAGACGCTGATGCCGTATGTCTCGCCGGCTGGAAGCACGATGAAGAACTCGCCGGTCTCGGGATTGGTTCGCGGGCTGGCGAGCACCTCGCCGGTGGCGATTCGCTCGACGGTAATCTCCGCCGACAGCGGGAGGCCTGTCTCCTTGTCGCTGACCGAGCCGGATAGCGTCGCGACGACTTTCGGGCGCAGAGCCTCGGACAACGGCAGATAGTAAATGTCGAATCCGCCGTATCCGCCGGCGCGGTCGCTGGAGAAGAATATCAAATCGCCCTTGGCGGGTATGCTGAAGAAGTAGTCCGAGTCGGGCGTGTTCACCGGCGGGCCGAGGTTCAAAGGCTCGCTCCATCTTCCCAATGAGTCCATCTCCGATTTGAAGACATCGAGCATTCCGAGGCCGCCATGGCCGGCGCTGGAGAAGTAAAGCGTGACGCCGTCGGGATGGATGAACGGGCTGGCCTGATCGCGGGCGTTGTTTATTGGAAATCCAATATTCTCCGCCCGGCTCCAGCCTCGGTCTGTCTTGCGGGAGAGCCAGATGTCCCTCCCGCCGAAGCCGCCGAAACGGTCGCTCGAAAAGAACAGCGTCTTGCCATCGGCGGACAGCGAGGGATGTCCGTCCCATCCCCTGCTGTTGACGTTCCTGCCGAGATTGCGCGGCTCGCTCCAGCCTTCCGCCACGCGCTCGGAGATGTATAGGTCGCAGGTGCCGTATGCGTCCTTTCTTCCGCAGGCGGTGAAGATTATCGTGTTGCCGTCAACGGAGACGGCCATGCTCCCCTCGTTGGCATCGGTGTTGATTGGCGCGCCGAGCGGAGTTGGCGTCTGCCAGCGGTTGCTCTGAAACTCCGAGACATAGAAATCCTCGATGCCGTTTCGGCGGTTGCTGGAAAAGTAAAGCCTCTGGCCGTCCGCCGAGACATAGGGCGCGAAATCCGAATAGATGGAATTTACCATCGTGAGGTTTGTCGGTGCGACCATATCTGCCAATAAATCGGCTCGAGCCTCCTCTACAAGCTCCTCGATGGCTGTATCGGTGGTATCGGCCGTATCGGCGAAAGACGTAATAGACAAGACGATTATAAAACCTATCGCAAATATTTTCATGTTGAAACCATTTTATTTGTTCGCATCAGCATTTTCTCAATCATTGATTAAAATGTTGTCAAAACCAGCCTAAATATTCAACAGTTTTCGGGCCAAACTACACCTCGGCTTTCGGAAAAGCTATCTCGAAAGCGCACCCGCCAAGCTCCGATTTTTTCAGGCACAGTTCGCCGCCGGCATCCTCGATAATCTTCTTGGCGAGAGTGAGGCCTATGCCCGTGCCCTCGGGCTTGGTGGTGAAGAACGGCTCGAATATGCGCGCGGCCTGCTTTCGGCTCACGCCCTTGCCGTCGTCCTCGATTACGAGGAGCACTCGGGTGCCCTCGTCGAGCGAGCGGATGCGTATCGTTCCCCCGTCGGGGAGTGCCTCGACGGCATTTGCGAGAATGTTGATTATCGCCCGTCGGATTGCGCCCGCCGGCGCGGAAATTTTCGCATTGCCCTCCCAGCTCGCCTTAAGGGTAGTCGCTTTGTGCCCGTCTCCTGCGAAGAAGCTCCCTGCGACCTCCTCGGCCAAACCGCCGAGCGAGAAGACCGACTCGTCCTTGGAATGCGGCCTCGCCATCGCGAGGTATTCCTCGACCGTGCCATCGATTCGCGCGACCTCCTCGACAATCGATTCGACAAGCCCTTCGCGCCTCTCCGGCGAGGATTTCGCCAGCCGCTCCGCCGATGCGCGGATTATCGACAGCGGGTTGCGCAAATCATGTGCGACTCCCGCCGCCATTTGTCCCATGGTCGCCATCTTCGAGATGTTGAGGATTCGCCGCTCCATCCTCCTCAGAATCATCATGGTAGAGAGGAGAATCGCCCCGCCGGCAATCGCCACAACAATCGACAGAATCGCGAAGATGAGGAGATTTCTCCGCAACAGCGCAAGAACCTCGTAATATTCCGCGCCCGCCTCGACCGCAAGCACCCAGCGCGTCGCGCCCAGCTCGTCGGCGATTGGCGCGTAAGTTCCGCGGAATTGCCTCCCGCCGACGCGGTAGAGTTCACCGCCGGAAGTCGCGCCTCCAAGCGCGGTGTTGAACGCCATGCGGTCGCTCTCGATATATGGGTAAAAATCCCCTCGCGCGTAAGCTCTTTGCGTCGAATGGACGATGTTCCCAAGCGTGTCGAGAATCGTTATCGAGGCGAACGAGCCGTCCTCGGCGTATCGGTCGATTTGCTCGGCGAGAAGCGCCGCGTATATGCCCGATGAGTCCACGGCCATCGAGCGGACTCTCGCCGGCCGAATCGCCTCGGCGATGGCGCGGGTTTCGAGAGCTTGGCCGTCCGCTATCTTCTCGGATAGAATTGGCTCTATGCGCTTGTATTGCAGGAAGTTAATGAGGTTGAAGCCCAGCAGAATAACCGCCACAGCAACGGCCGCCCACTTCATAAGGACGCCGAATGTGCCACCGGCGAGGCGGTGTTCCGTATTGGACATGGGCTATTTTCCCCGAAGCTGGACGAGTTTTCTCTGCGTCTCTTGCGCGTCAGGTGCCGCCGGGAAGAGGCGAAGATATTCCTCGAGCATGTCGATGGCCATGTCGAAATCGCCGCGCTGATAGTAGGCCGTCGCGAGATTGGCGAACGGCACGGGATACAGCGGGTTAAGCTCCCTCGCGAGCGACAGCTCGGCTATCGCCTCCTCATACATGCCCATGAAATAATATACGCCGCCCAAGTCGTTGTGGAACAACGGGTTCTCCGGGTCGAGGTCGATGGCTTTGTTAAAGTAGCTCACCGCCGTCTCATAGTCGCTCCGTTTGAACGACACCCATCCGAGGCCGAAGTGCCCCCAAGGGCTTTTCTCATCGAGCTGAACGGTGCGCTGATAGACGGCCTCCTGCTTCTCGATATCTGCCAACAGTCGGCCATAGAGGAAGTGGAATCGCGCGTCGCTTTGGTTTTGCTTAAGAAGCCGGTCATATTCGTCGAGAAGCTCCTTAGGCTCGATTTCTCTGGCGCGGATAACCTGATAGTGTATATGCGCTTCGGTGAATTCGGGGTATTTCTCCAGTGCCAGCAGAATCTCCTCTTTGGCCTGCGCGACCTTTCCCTCGCGATAATATGCCAAACTTGCCTCATAGTTAGGCTTGGCCAGAAGATGTTGCTTCTCGGATTGGCTCGTCCAGCAACCTGTGAAGAGGCCAGCCAGAATCGCCGAAAGAACTGCCGTTAGGGCTAATTTTTTCGCCATAATGTGGCTCCTCAATCGCAAATTTTGCCCTCGAGATCGGGGTGAATAAAGAAGAACTCCGTCTTTTCTTGGGCAGTGGGCAAGAACTGGTCGAGATAGCGCATCTTCATGCGGGCGACATCGCCCCAGCGGTCGCAGTCCCCACGGTTGACAGCCCTGCTGTATATTTCATAGCAACACTCGAAGCGAAGTTTCTCGCGCACTCCGACGCCCTCCTCGGGGACGGCGGCACGGGCGCGGCCTACGCAGATGTCCCCCTCCACGACTATCGCCTGACAGGAGTTGCGATCTTGCTGGCGTGCCTTATTAAGGTATTGCGTCGCCTGATCGAATCTCTTCATCTGAATATATGTGTCCGCGATGTCCAATAGCAGGCGAACATTCGTAGGCGCAAGCTTCTCCGCATCTATGAAAGACCTCTGGGCGAGGTCGTATCGCTCCTTGGCGGCGTGAACAAGCCCCATGTATTGGTAACCTCGATAGTCCTCGGGATTGGACACGATGTATGCTTCGAGCGTGGCGACGGCGTCCTCGTAATCGCCGGTGTTTGCCTGTGCCCTTCCGAGGTTAAGGGCATACTCCGTGTTCGTTGGGTCGATTCGAGCGAGATTACGATACGCCTCTCGAACGCCTTCCCAATTCCCACGGACGAGGTAGAGGTCGGCCATTTTGAGCCATGTATCGGTTTGATTGGGATCCGCCTCGACAGACCTTGTGAACCACACCAAAGAGGAATCGAGCATGCCACGGGAGAGCAAAACCATGCCGATTTGCGTCGGGGAGTAGGCATCGGTATTGTCCAGCTCATAAGCTATAATGTATGATGCAATTGCGCTGTCCAACAGCTCCGGCTGGCCTTCGGCGGCTTTTCGTTGGTATAGCATAGCCAGCCCGCGGTGAAGGAATGCAATTTCCGGAAAGCGCTGGATTCCCTCGGCATAGACTGCAAATGCGCTATCGTGCTCGCCCATGCGGAAATAGCTGTCGGCAAGGTATCTCCAGCCTCGGTTATCCATCGGGTCGAGTTCTTCGACCATCTGCTTGAAATAGCGAATCGCGTCCGCATATTGGGTGTTTTTGTAATACTCCATTCCCAAAGACCAAGCTATTCGCACTTCCTGCTCGAGCGAGTCGCTTCGAGCTTCTTTCGCTTCTTGACGGGCGCGCTCCTGCTCTTCGAGTTGCTGGGGCGAAGGCCCCGCCGTAGCACACGCGAAAACGGTCACTAACAAAGCCACAGCGAAAATAGCGAGGGGAATAAATTTCTTCATGTCTCTTCCTCGGTTTGAGTCAATTTTAATGCAAAAAAGTCAGCGCATTGGCCCTATAATACTATAGGCCTATAACTATACAATTATATTTACGATACTCAATATGTCAATACTCGAATTCTAACTTGTTGCACTGCAAAGGGAAATCGGCTTGTCTAACCCGATTCGATGTCGGGGTTAGTCCTTCAGAAACAGAAATATCGATTTCCCTCCTGCATTTCTTCTTGACCTTATCTCGCACGGATCTTCTCACAATAAGCCTCGGCGTGGCGATTGACTTTTAGCGTCCTTGGGGGATTTTCTACCACAGGGGCGCTCATGCGCCCCTTTTTTTATATAAAAAAAAGGCGCCGCAAGCGACGCCTCCGAAAAAACGAGTTTTCTTCGAGCTAATTTTTCGACCCGCCACAGCCGAGGCTACGGACGGCGGGCTTAGTTTCGGTATTGGTCTCGCCGGCGCTCTTGGATGCTACTGAGCAACATGAGCTTTTGTCGCCGGTCACCTTACAGCAGTTCTCGCCGCAGGGGGCGCCGTCTTTGCCGTGGCCGCACTTATGTTCGCCGGCGGCATGAGTGCACTTGTGTTCGCCTTTTTCGGCGGACTTGGCGGAGCAGTTGTGTCCCTCTGCCTTGGAGTGCGGACATTCATGTTTCTGGCTTTGAACCTGTGCGCGATGAGGGCAACCGGTTGCTTTTGGTGCGGTCGTTGCGGTCTGGGCGGGTTGTTCCGCCTGCTGAACGTTTTCCGTTGCGGCTTGGGGGGCGTTCTCGGCAGTGGTTTCCGTGATGGCGAAGAGCGCTATCGCAGAAAGTGCTACGGCGAGGATAACGGGTAGTGCCTTTTTCATTTTACTCCTTAATCGAGTTTGAATTTTCAATTCTGCATTAAAATATGAACTATAGACAGAATGTCAAGTTTTGAAAACATTGTTCTTTCTTCATCATTTCAGTTTTATGATTGTGCAGAATTCATTCCACTTTGTGATTTCCGAAGAAACAATTTTGCAATTTTCCGGCGCGAGGTTTTTGGAATGAAAACTGCAATATCAATTCTTAAAGCGATATTCTCCCCTTTCGCCTATAACGTCGAGGGGAAATGTTTAATGTTGACATCGACGAAGTAGTTTATATATTGACCAATCTATGTCTGAAGAAAAGACACAATTAGAGGCGCCTGTTTGCGCCGAGGGAATAAGCACCGAGGGCGTTTCGCCGCCTTCTGTGTCTGTTGTCATTCCCGTGCGGAACGAGGAGAAATATCTCGCAAGGTGCCTCGATTCTGTCGCTCGGCAGACATATCCGCACGAGCTTATCGAGATTCTCATTGTCGATGGCTGTTCCTCGGACGCGACAATGGAGATTGCGAGGTCGTTCGCCGAGAGAAGCGATATCGAGCTTCGCATTCTCGACAATCCCAAAGGCAACACGCCCTGCGGCCTCAACACCGGATACAAGAACGCCCGCGGCGATGTGTTCATTCACTTCATCGGCCACGCGATGATGTCCGACAACTTTATCGAGAAGGAAATCGAATTTCTCGAGAAGACCGGCGCGGACGCAGTCGGGGGGCTGATAATCAGCACCTGCAACGATGAGAGGACCGTCCCGCAGGGGATTGGATACGCGCTCAACAGCGTGTTCGGCCTCGGCGGCGTGACGGCCAGAACCGGCAACAAGCCCCAATATATCGATAATCCGAGTTTTGCGGCATATCGAAGAGAGCTTTTCGACAAATTCGGGTATATCGACGAGCGCCTCACGCGTAATCAGGATTACGAGTTTAACCAGCGGATTACCGCCGGCGGCGCGAGGATTTACTTCTCGCCGGAAATCAAAAGCCTGTATTTCAACCGGCCGACATACGCGAGCCTCTGGAAAGAGTATTTCAAGGCCGCGAAGTGGCGGACATTCATGATTGGCCGCTTCGTGAACGCCGTCCGCAAGCGGCATCTCGTGCCGCCACTTTTCGTTCTGGCGGTGGTCGCGCTGGGGATTGCGAGCTTTTTCTCAGCGCCGGCGCTGTATGCTCTTCTCGCGCTGGCGGGAATTTATTCTGTCGCCGCGATAGGCTCCGCGTTGAAAATCGCTTTCAAGCACGGTTTCAGATACATCCCCGCGGCCTTGCTGAGCTTCCTCGTTATTCACTTCGGCTATGGTTTGGGATTCATGTGGGGTGTTATTTACTTCTGGATATTCCGTAAAGCGCGAAAAATCCGCATCGCCGAGGCGCAATAGCGCCCGTATCCCCGTTATTGCATTTCAGATGAAGCTCGCTCCGGCGGCGTCGGCGCAACCGAAGGTTGCTTCGGCGAACCGGAATGATGTCTTATGCTTTTGGCACAGAGCTTCCGCTCCGGTTCGCCGCTACGCATAGCTACGCTTGCGTAGCTATGCGAGCCGACGCCGCCGGAAAGCGCGAGCCAAAGAAAAGGCCGAACCCGCGGGTTCGGCCTTCGTTAGTTATTATTGACTTATCGACTACTCCGGCGCAAGCTCGCAACTATTATCGGTTTGGGCGAGGCCGTTAGCTTCTTCCTCGCCATGGACGAGTGCTACGAAGTTTTTCTGCGCGCGAATCGAGAGCTTATCTGCGATTGAATAGAACACGGGGACGAAGTATAGTGTCAAGAAAGTCGCCGAGATAAGGCCGCCGATGACAGTGAGCGCCATGGGCGAACGAAGCTCTGCGCCATCGCCGCGGGCAATAGCCATAGGGAGCATGCCGATAATCGTCGTGAGCGCAGTGATGAGCACCGGCCGAATGCGGTCATAGCCCGCTTGAACGAGTGCGTCCTCTTTGCAGAGGCCGTTTCGGCGGAGCTGATTCGTATGGTCAACCAGCACAATCCCGTTGTTCACCACAATTCCGGCGAGGATGATCACCCCCACGAAGGACACAACGGACAGCGTCGAGCCGGAGATAAGGAAAATCCATACTACGCCGATTGCGGCCAGCGGAAGCGCCACCATTATCACAAGCGGCTGAACGAGCGATTCGAACAGCGCGGCCATGATTGCATATACGACGATAATCGCCAAAAGCATGGCAATGGCCAAATCTTGGAATGCGTCCTTCATCTGCTCCTGTTCACCGGAAATTTCATAGTCATATCCCGGCTCGAAATTCGCCACGATGGGCGCGATTCGTTCCTCGATGTCTTTCACGATGCTCCCGAGGTCTCTTCCTCTGCGGTTGCCATAGACGTGGACGAGACGCGTCTGCATCTCGCGTTCGATGCGCACCGGCCCTTCGGCCTCGATGAAATCGGCGACCTCCTTCAGCGGAACGAAGCCCATGGGCGTTGAGATGGGCATGTTCATAATGTCCTCGATGTCCAGCCGTTCGTCCTCGCGGAGGCGCACGCGGATGTCGGTCTCCTCGCCAGCGCGGTCGCGGAGGCGCGTGGCGACAGCGCCGAGCGTGAGCGTGCGTATTTGGTTCGCCAGAAGGTATGTCGGAACGCCGAGGCGGGACGCTTTCTGCTTGTTAATGCGAATCTCAATCTCGGGCTTGCCCTGTTCCACGCTGGAGCGCACATCGGCAAAGCCGGGAATATCACGGGTTACATCGGCAATCACCAGAGAGTATTCTCTCAATCGGTCGTTGTCTTCGCCGAAAATCTTGATATCGATGTCGCCTTCGCCGGAACTCATCATGTTCATCTCTGTAAGCTCAAGTTCCACACCCTCGAAGTCCGGGAATCGCTCCGTTATCTCATCGGCGATTTCGCCGCTTTTGCGCCTTCTGCTGGGGTCGAGGACTACCATCATCATAGCCTCATTCGAGCCTTTCGGCCCGAAACCCATCTGTGCCTCCGAGCCGACCATTGTCATCGCGCGGTCAACCTCCGGAATGCTGAAGACGATGTCCTCAAGAAACATAGCCTTCTCGTCCGTCACGCCCACGCGCGTGCCAACGGGCAGTCTCATGTTGATAGTTACCATATCGTCATCGGCCTTCGGGAAAAATTCGCTTCCCACAAACGTGAAAACCCCCGCCGACACGGCCAGAACCACAATGAGAATCAATACCATAGCGCCTTTATGGTAAATCGCCCATTCGAGCGACTTGCGGTATTTCGCTCGAACCCTGTCGAAGATGCCGAGCTTGGTCTTTTTTATTGTCTTCTCGCGCCGGAAAAGCAGAGACGCGACCATCGGAACAATCGACAGAGAGACAACAAGCGAGCATATCAGCGCGAACGAGATTGTCATTGCAAGTCCCCGCGTGAGTTGGCCGGCAAGCCCCGCAGAGAACACCATAGGGAGGAAAACCGCGATTGTAGTGAGCGTGCTGGCGGTGATCGCCATCCCGACCTGATTCGCGCCGACTTTCGATGCCTCCCCACGATGTTTGCCAAGCTCGATGTTTCGATATATGTTCTCGATAACGACAACCGCGTTATCGACAAGCATGCCCACGCCGAGCGCTAAACCTCCCAGTGTCATGATGTTGAGCGTATATCCGGCGAGCCGGAGCGGGATGAATGTCGCCACCACGGAGAGAGGAATCGCCAGCGCAATCGCGAATGTAGGCCGCCAGTTTCGCAGGAAAATCCAAATCATAAGGACTGCCAGAACGCCGCCGATTATCGCGTTCATCGATGTGGCATTGCCCACGCGAGTGATGCTGTCGGCCATATCAAGCCCAAAAGTGTATTCGATGTTGTCGGGCATGTCCGTCCATAGTGCATCGAGTGCTTTTTTCACGCGGTTTCCCACGGCGACGCTGTTCGAGTTCGATTGCTTAAAGACAATCATCACGACGCCCTGTTTGCGGTTTCCGCGGATGAAAGAACGCGTTTCCTTTATCGCGTCCCTCACATCGGCGATTTCGGCAAGGTGAATCGGCTGGCCAAACTGCGTCGCGCCGACGACTATCTCGCCGACCTCCTCGACGCTCCCAAACTCGCCGATTGTGCGCAGAAGATATTCCTCTTCGCCAATATTGATAAGCCCTGCGGGCATGTTGATGTTCTGCACCATTATTGCGTTCTGGACATCCGATGGCGAAATGCCCAGTTCACGCATCTTGAGGCCATCGAGGAAGACCTGCACCTCGCGCTCGTCGCCGCCGAAGACAAGTATGCTCGCCACACCGTCGATGCGCTTAAGCGGCGCGGCAATTTGGTCTTCGACCAACTGTCTCAGCGCCCTCGTGTCGTCCATTCCGGTGATTGGGATGGTCATAACCGGCATCTGGCCGATGTCGAACTTCGACACGAACGGCCTGCGGGCGTCCTCCGGCAGAAAGTCTAACGCTTCGTCCAGCGATGCGCGGACATCCTGTGCGGCGAAATCGATGTTTGTCCCCCACTCGAATTCGAGAATGAGCATGGATAAGTTTTCGCGGGAAACGGAGCGCACCTTCTTGAGATTGCTCACCGTCCCGACATAGCCCTCCAGCGGCTCGGTGACGTTCTTCTCGACCTCTTCGCTACCTGCGCCGGGATATACCGTTGTCACGGTGACCATGGGAAATTCGATGTCGGGGAACAAGTCGAGACCAAGCCCCCACAACGCCCAAATCCCCATCACCACGAGGATAAGGGCGAACATGGATATTGTCACTCGCCGCTTGACTGAAAATTCAGGGATTGTCACTTTCCAACCTCCCCCGCGACATGGACTTCGAGGCCGTCGCGAAGACCAACCGCCCCTCTGCTGACGACCATCTCGCCGGCCTTAACGCCCGAAGTAAGTTGCACGATTCTGCTCGTCATGAGTCCCGTCTCGACAACTCGGCGCTCGACTTTGCCTCCGCTGAACACGAAAGCGATGCTGTCGGCGACGATGGAGGTTCGCGGAACAACGAGGGCGTTGTCGATTACATTCACGATTACCTCTGCCTCGACAAAAACCCCCACGGGAAGCCTCCCGCCCTTGTTTTCGAGTATGATATCGCCGGAGAAGAGGCCTGTTATTGGGTCGGCGCCGGGGGAGAGGTGATCGAGTTTGCCGTCGAAAGTTGTATCGGGGAAGACTTCGCAAGTGATGCGCGCCGACATTCCCGGAGAAAGTCTCCGGAAATCCTTCGCGGCGATAGTCACGGGAAGCTTGAGGCGTTCGGTGGTTGCGAGGCGGACGATTCCGCGCATCCCCGGGGCATAGACATCGTGCTCGTTGAAATATTTCCCCACGATAGTGCCAGCAAAGGGCGCCCTAAGCTCGGTGTTGTCGAGCACTTGGTGGTATCCGGCCTTTGCGGCGAGATAGCCCGCTCGCGCCTGATCATAGCTCTGCGGGGCGATGAGGCTATCTTCGTAAAGCGATTTCATGCGCTCGTATGTCTGCTCGGCGGCCTCGAATTGGGCTTGCGCCTGCTGGAGCGTCTCGCCTTTCATGCGAACGAGAAGGCGTCCCTGCGGGACTTTCTCGCCCACATCGACGAAGATTCGCTCGATTGTTCCCGGCATCTGGGGGAATACCATGATGTCCATCTCGCCCTCGAGCCTGCCGGTGAACTTGACCGTCTCCTCGAGGTCGGTCTGTTCAACCTCATGCAGGACGACGGAAACTCTTTCGCGGATAAATCCGACCTTTTCGGATTGGTCTTTGCCGCAACCTATAAGGCCAATCGTGGCCATCGCGATTACTAATGCAAAAAATATCTTCCTTGTCATCTTTGACTCCTTATTTGTTCAGACAGCTAAATTTCAAAACATTGGTCGGTGATTGACGCTTTCGTCCCGTTAGTCATTTCGCGCCAAGCGAGAAATCTCGCTATTCTTGGGCGGCTGAGATTTCTCGTCGAGCTTCGCTCTCCTCGAAATGACAGAAAAGAGGCGCGAGATTCCATCTTATGGGTAAAGCGAAGCATATCTTGCCTTACTCCGTCACCACTGCGCCGATGGCGGCCTCGTATTCGATTGCGGCGATTTTCAAATCGGCGATGGCCGAGATGTATTCGGCCTGCGCCTGAATAAGCGTGCTGTTCGCGTCGAGGATGTTCGTGTTCGTGACCAGCCCCGTCTCGAACTCGGCGACTGCTACGCGGTATGCCTCGTTGGCCTGTTCGAGCCGCCTTCTCGATACTTCGAGGGCTTTTTCGGCCTCATCGAGGGCGTTGAACTGGTTGCGGATTTGCATCTCGGCGGCGCGGGTAGCCATATCGAGGGTCTCGGCGGTTTGTCGTCTGTTAAATCGGGCTTTGCGGACGGAGAAAATCCTCTCGCCGAAGGAGATAAGCGACCAACTTGCCGCGATCGTGACGTTCCAAGAGTCGTAGAATTCCTCCTCCAAGGCCTGATTGGGGCGCTGATATGTCCAGTTGAACATCCCGACGACATCTGGCGCGAAAGCTCCCCACGAGATAGCCTCGACGGCGCGTGTCGCACTGACGCCAAGCTCCAGCATGCGGATATCCGGACGCCATGAGAGGCCGTATTCGATGCCGTCGCTCAGCGCAGGCCATGCGACATTCGCCGATGATGTGTCCGGCTCGAGCGCGAGCATGGTGTCCGAGGGGAAATTGAGCAGGAAGTTCAGCCCGAGGCGAGTGGCGTTGACGGCGTTGTTCGCGCGGATTATCAGGAGGTCGATTTCCGAGCTTGCCACGCGCGTTTGGAGCAGGTCGTTGCGCGAAACCATTCCCTGCGCAAACATGCCCTCGATAACGGCGAGATGGCCGTCCATTCGCTCGCGGGCTTGTTGCATGTTCTCCAAAAAAAGCTCGGCCTTGACCACGCCGTAGTATGCTTGCGCGATATTCACGACGGTGGATGTCTTCTCGCTGAGGAGGTTTTGCTCCTGCATGAGCGCGCTAAACCGCGCCGCGCGATAACCCTGAACGATTTTCCCGCCGGTGAAAATCGGCTGTTGGACGCCGACATTCAGCCTATAATTATCCTGCTTGCCCATCTCGATAGTCATGCCGCCGAACATGGGCGGCATTTGGATGACCGGCACCTCGCCGAGGCGCGTGTATGAGCCTTCGGCTTTGGCGCGCGGGAGGAAGTTGGTTAGCGCAATCTTCGCGTCCTCGCGGGCGGAATCTCGGCCATATTGCGCAATCTTGACCTGCGCGTTGGCCTCCAGCCCGCGCTCGATTGCGTCATCCAGAGTGAGCGCTCCGGCGAACTGCGCCGCCGTGAGCGCGACTAATAATAATGTAATAATAGTTTTCATCTGCGTCCTTTTGAACAAATCTTTTCAGCTAACTTTCGCCGCGCCGTGCAGGAACAGCTCTAAAACGTCTTTCCTTTTGGACATAATGTCGAAATCTTTACACAGCAATCCCATCTCGCTGGCATATCCGCCTATCATCGTCATGAGCATCAGCGCCAAATCCTCCGTAGCGATGTTCGGGTTCGCCTTATCGCGATGCTTTTCAAAGAAGGCCGTCAGGCTCATTCGAAGATTCTGCAATCCCTCGAAAACATTGGGGTGTATAATGTTATGGACTAACTCGGAGTGGTGCATTCCGTCGGCCATCATCATTCTAAAGAGTGTGGTATTTCGTTGGAAATACTCAAAAGACAGCGTGATGTAGTCGAATATGCCCTCCTCGAGCGTGTTCTCGCGAGAGAAAATCTCATTGGCGCTTTCGAGAAGGCTACGAAATTTTTCCTGAATAAGCTCGACTAAAAGGTGATCCTTGCCGCCGAAGTAATTGTATATGGTGGCTTTGGAAAAGCCCGCGCGCTCGGCGATTTCCTCGATTGTCGTGCCGGAGTAGCCCTTTTGCTCGAAAAGCTCCTCCGCAGAACTTAGGAACAGCCTTTTGTTGCGAAGTTTATCCAGTTCGCGTCTTCTCATATATCCTCCGAAAGTTAGGCTCGCTAAAAACTCATGTTAATTTTACGACCAAGAGTCTAATCTCTGAAAGATATTATACAGCATATCAAAATTTTCAAGTTATTTTGTAATTTTTTTTGCGAATTTCAGCCAATGCGCAAAATTCCCATATCCGAGCGCGGGGGCGTCGGCCCCTCCTGCGATTTGTCAAATCGCAGGAGGGAGCGAAGTAGTCGGTGGGAAGACTCTGCACTAAGCGCCAATCCCGCCCCGACTACTTCGCTGGCCGTCCACGGCCGCCGACGCCCCCGCGCGAACTACAAGCAAAATCTTTTGCCAATATGACAAACACCCACTATCCCGTCTCGATCGATCAAATCGCTACTGAGGCGCATAAATACGCTATTTTGCGTGGTTTGGCATTTCGCTTGCATTTATTAAATGCGCGATGATGAAGATTAGAAAAATACTGATTCTGGAGGATGACCGCGCGGCTTCGGAAACGCTGACCGACTTTTTATCGGGCTTCGGCGTCGAATGCGAGTGCATCAAGAACGCCGATGATTTCGCTTCCGTTTTCTCACCGTCATTCGACGCGGCAATCATCGACATCAATATTGAGGGCGAATTTGACGGACTGCATATTCTCCGCCAGATTAAATCTCGCCATTCGACAATATACACAATAGTAGTAACCGCAAAGGACATTGACGACAACCGCCGGCGAAGCATCGCCATGGGCGCGGATTCTTTTTTCGGCAAGCCGCTCGATCTCTCTCAAATTGCCGATGCCCTCGATCTTCGCGCTCCGGCAGACAGCCGAGAGGGGACGATATGAGCATACTTAAGCGCACCACGGCGTTGACCGCCACGCTCATTATATCGGGCTTTCTTTTGGGGGTCATCGCGACGGCCAACTGGGACGCCCTTTTCCGCGCGGGCAAAGTCGAGGTATCCACCTCAGGGGCGCAGGAACGCCCATCGCCCCGAAATGGCATCATGCTCCCGAACTTCGCGGACATCGCCGAGGAGATCATGCCGACCGTCGTCACGGTTTACTCCGAGCAAGTCATACGCATCCGGAGGCCGAGCTTCGGCTTCGACGACGAGTTCTTCCGGCGCTTTTTCGGATTGCCAGACAGTCCCCGCGACCGCGAGCCTCAATACGACGAGTTCCGCCAGCAGGGACTGGGAAGCGGCGTCATCGTCACGACCGACGGATATATTCTCACAAACAATCACGTCATAGCCAACGCCGATGACATCCGCGTCAAGGCCGGCGATAGAACATTCGACGCCGAGGTGGTCGGCACAGACATCAAAACCGACCTCGCAGTGCTCAAAATCGAGCCGGACGGACCGCTCTCCGCTATCAAGCTGGGCGATTCGGACAAGATTCGCATAGGCGAATGGGTGCTGGCAGTCGGCCATCCGTTCAACCTCGACCATACCGTGACGGCGGGAATTCTCTCGGCGAAAGGCAGAAACCGCGTGGGAATCACCGATTATGAGGATTTCCTCCAGACCGACGCGGCAATCAATCCGGGCAACTCCGGCGGCGCGCTGGTCAACATGAACGGCGAGCTTATCGGAATTAACACGGCGATAGCCACGCGCACAGGATCGTCCGCCGGCGTAGGGTTCGCCATCCCGAGCAACATGGCGAAAGCCGTCATGGATCAGCTCATCGAGCACGGCAAAGTCCGGCGCGGCTATGTCGGCATCAACATACAAGACCTTACGCCCGAACTGGCCGATGCTATGGGCATCGACAGGACGGACGGCGTTATTATAACTCATGTCGTTTCCGGGCAGGCGGGCGATAAAGCCGGCCTCAAAGCATCCGACCTCGTGATTTCAATAGATGGCAGGCCGGTGAAAACCTCATCGGAGCTGAGAAATGTTATCGCTTCCAATCCCCCGGGCACCAAGATTTCTCTCGAAATTATCCGCGATGGAAGAGTGAGAACTATCGACATCGTTTTGGGCGATTCACCCGATGCGGTGGCGGAACTGAAGCCCGAGCCGGAGAAATCCCCGGACATCGGCATCGAACTCGAGCCGGCGGAGCCGTCCGACCTCGTGCAGTTCGGCTATTCCAAAGGCCTCATCGTCAAATCCGTAGAGCCAGGCTCCCCCGCAGACCGCGCGGGGATTATGCCCGGCGACATCGTGTTCGAGGTCAATCGCAGTGAGGTCGGCAAAATCGATGAATTCAACCGTCAGCTTCAAAAAACACCATCGGGGAGGCCGCTACTTCTCCTCGTCGGAAGAGGCGACGGGATGATGTATGTTGCATTGAATTTACACGATGACAAACGATAGCTCGTTCGCACCTTACCTCCTTGGGGAACTTCGGGCTATCAAATATCGGGAATGCCGCTTCCGAGCGGCGAGTAAAATGAGGATTGCGAAAGATGCGGCGGACGCGATCAACATTTGTCAAAGCTCGGAGCGGTTTCCCCCGAATGAGGAAATATAGGCCTCGGAGGTCGATATGGCCATTATCTATGTTTTGATTATTTTAGCGTCCGGCATTCTCGCGCAGGAGGCCGAGGCGACTTCCGTTCCCGAGTGGGGCGACATCGAGATTGAAAGCTCGCTCTCGGCGGACTCAGTCGCCCAAAACGATACGCTTGTTTTCACGATGAAGCTCAAACTTCGTGGCAACCCCGACGACTACGCAATCGCCGAGCCGGGTTCGCCGCCGGTGAGCAATCTCACCCTCGTGGCAACATCGCAGGCAAACCGCACGGAGCGCCGCGACGGCGGCACCGAGTTAATCAAAGAATACCGATACAGCTACACGCCGATTTCGATAGGCATGGCATATTTCAACCCGCTTCGGGTGCAGTATGTCTTCGTTCCGAACGGCGAGAGCAGGTCGCTGACGACGAGCCGCCTCGAAATCAAGGTCACCGAGCCGGTTCTCCCTAAGGAGAGCGCCGATTGGCTGGTCATTCTCATCGTCGTGGCGATTGTCATTGCGGGGGCGGCTATCGCATTCGTTCTCTCGAAAAAAACGCCGGTGGAGGCTTCGCCTGAGCAAATCCCCGACCCGCCGGAGAAGACCGCCCGCGAGCGGCTCGCCAAACTCAAGCCCCAGAGAGAGTCTGATATGGCGGCCTACATCGATGGAATCACGCGAATTCTTTACAACTATATATTCGACAGATACGCCATCGACACATCCAAGCTCTCGAAACGGGAGATGGTCTCCGCGCTGGAAGACAAAGGCGTCTCGTCGGTGAGAAGCATCGACATGGCTCTGGGGATTTGCGACGAAGTGCGCTTCGCCGCCCATAAGCCCACGCCAGACGACCGCGACGCAATCGAGACGGCGCTCGAAGGCCTGCTCACTTTCGGCGAAAAGAGATTTGCCCCCGAGGAAGAGCCATCGTAAAACGACAAAGAATAACTATACAAAAAGCGAGGTGATATGAACGAAGAAATCATGCGCTTGAACGAGCGAATCGCCGAGGAGTCGCGCTTCGTGGAGGACATGCGAGCCGAATTCTCCAAGGTAATCGTCGGCCAAAAACTACTTATCGACCGCTTAATTATCGGACTTCTGGCCAACGGACACGTCCTTCTCGAGGGTGTCCCGGGAATCGCGAAAACGCTCTCTGTGCAGACATTGGCGAACATCGTGCAGGCCGAGTTCCAGCGGATTCAATTCACGCCGGATCTTCTGCCGGCGGACATAGTTGGGACTTTGGTCTATAATCAAGCCAAAGGCACATTCACCACGAAGCAAGGCCCGATTTTTGCCAACATCATTCTCGCCGATGAAATCAACCGCGCGCCGGCGAAAGTCCAGTCCGCGCTTCTGGAGGCGATGCAAGAGCGGCAGGTGACTATCGGCGAGGAGACATTCCCACTGCCGAACCCGTTCATGGTGCTCGCTACCCAGAACCCAATCGAGCAACAGGGGACATATCCCCTTCCCGAGGCGCAGGTTGACCGCTTCCTTCTCAAAGTCATCGTGGAATACCCCGAGCGAGAGGAGGAGCGCGAGGTGATGCGCATTCACGGCAAAATCCAGCCGCCGAGAGCCTCCGCGACCGTCAAACCCGAGGACATCGTCAAGGCGCGGGCAACCGTCAGGGACATCTATGTTGACGAGAAAATCGAATCGTATATACTCGATTTAGTTTTCGCAACGAGAAAGCCCTCGCAATATGGCCTCGACGAGCTTGAGGAGCTAATCCAATACGGCGCCAGCCCCCGCGCAACGCTCTATCTGCGAAGTTGCGCGCAGGCACGCGCATTCATGCAACACCGTGGATATGTCACCCCCGAGGATGTCCGCACAATCGCGATGGACGTGCTTCGCCACCGGGTGATTCCCACATACGAGGCCGAGGCTGAGGAGATTACATCGGAGGACATCGTTCGCAAAGTTCTCGGTGCCGTCGAGGTGCCTTGATGACGATATGTCGAGAGAGGTAGATGAACAAAGCCGCCGAAAATAAAAAGCGCAAAGAGAGCGACTGGGACCGCGCATTCATGGAGCTTGTCGAATCTCCGGACAGTTTGTCCGGCATTCGGACGCCGCTTATGGTGCAGTGGCTCATAGGAATCTGCGTTGTGCTCTTCGCCCTGCTGTTCTTTCTTGGGCAGGTGCTTCCGGCGGAGAAGTCCGGCCTATATTTGCTCATCTCGGCGCTGTCGATATTGGCGATTGGGATTTTTGGGATGTTCGCGCTGTCGAGGGCCGCAAACCAGTCGCGCAAACTCAAAGACCTGCTCGACATTGACCGCGCGACAGGCCTATATAGCTCGATATTCCTCATGGAGGAGCTTGACCGCCTGACATCGGCAGGCAAGGGCGAATTGTCGGTAATTTTCATCGACCTCGACGAGCTGAAGCAATATAACGATAAATACGGCCACCGCAGGGGAGACCAGCTCATCCGAAGCGCGGGACAGGCAATCAAATCCGCCATCGCGGGGCACGGGACGGGATTCAGATACGGCGGCGACGAGTTCGTGGCGATTCTTCAGAATGTGCTACCAGAGACCGCCGTGCAAATTGCCAAGAGAGTGCAGAAATCTTTCGAGGATAGCGGAATCTCCGCATCGATAGGCATCTGCAGGTGGCGCCCGGGGATGTCATCGGACGAGCTAATCGACTCCGCCGACAAGGCCATGTATATGGCCAAACGAGCCGGCAAAGGCAGGCTTTTCATTCCGGATTTGGCCGGAGGATTTTCTAAAGGAGAAAAATGAAGAAAGCGCTTCTACTCGTGTTGCTTATTGCTATTACACTCTCGGCCGCCGAGGATGTGACGGAAAGCACGCCGCCGAGACTCGGCCCGGCGGTTGGCATAATGAACGCGCCGCTGGCCATAGGATACCGCATTCCCACTTCGGGGTATCGGAGCATCGATTTCGCTGTGCGCATTCCCGAGTTCTACAAAAACGACACCGGCGGCGTGGGCTTCTCGCTCGGCGCGCTCGCAGGATATAATATCCCCATGCGCATCGAGGAGAACATCGCTTTCGTGGTGAAGCCGCAGTTCGACATCGCGTTCTCCGCAGAGGATTTCAAAGCCGGCGATGATAGCTATCATACGAATACGATAAGCCTCAGGCCGGGGGCGTTCATGGGCGTCGAAGTCTTCCTCGAGGAGGTCGGCGTTAGCGATGTGAATATCGCGCTGGGATTCACGACCGGCATGGAACTTAACATCGTCGATAGCGGCTCGTCCTCTGCGGTATCGACTTTTCATGTCCCAAAAGCGACATGGCCGTTCGGCGCAACAGTTGCGGTATGGTGGTATTTTTAGATTTGAGATTTGAAAGTTGAGAGTGGAGAGTGAACTACCTAAAACCTATAACCCATAACCCAAAACCTATACCAACATGATACCCAAGGAGATATTTAGGAAAATCCGCCGCCTCGACATCCGGACGAACAAGGTTGTCAAGGACATCTTCTCCGGCAAATATCACTCGGTGTTCAAAGGCCGAGGCATGGAGTTCACCGAGGTGCGCGAGTATGTCGTCGGCGATGATATTCGCAATATCGACTGGAACGTGACGGCGAGAACCGGAGAGCCTTATGTCAAGATTTTCGAGGAGGAGCGCGAACTGACCGTCATGCTCATGGTCGATGTGTCCAGCTCGGGCGAGTTCGGCACCGCAACGAGCATGAAGCGCGACATCGCCCTCGAAATCTGCGCGCTATTGGCGTTCTCGGCAATCGACAACAACGACCTCGTCGGCCTCATCATGTTCACCGACAAAATTGAGCGATGCATAATGCCCAAAAAGGGCAAGCGCCATGTCCTTCGCATTTTGCGAGAATTGCTCTACTTCAAGCCCGAGGACACGCAGACAGACCTCGCGCTCCCTTTGGATTATCTGAACAAAATCACCAAACGGAGCGCAATCGCGTTCATGATAAGCGATTTTATCGGCGAGGGATACGAGAAGGCAATGGCCGTCACCGCCAAAAAACATGACCTCGTGCCGATAGTCATTACCGACCCGCGCGAGCTTGAAATGCCCGGCATAGGCCTTGTAGAGATGGAGGACGCCGAGACCGGCACAACCGTCCTCATAGATACATCCGACCCGCAACTTCGGTCGAAGTTCGGCCTCAATGTATCCGAGGCACAGCTTAAGCGCGAGAAAGTTTTCAAGAGCATCGGCGTGGACAAAATCGACATTCGTATCGACAAGCCGTATATAGACGAGTTGATAGCGTTCTTTAAGAAAAGGGCGGCGAGATATTAGGTGTTGGATTATGGGTTATAGGTTATGGGTATTAGGTATAAGGGACAAGGTGATAAGCTATGGATAAGACAGGCGATCCGAGTAAAACGATAAGAATTGCCCTAATCATAAGCCTCGCGGGCACACTCTGCACCGCGATCGCGCTGATTATTATGATAGCCATGCCACAGCGCAAGCCCATGAGCCTCGACGAGGCCAGAAGCTACGCCGCCAAGCTCGCCAACGCGGAACTGTATGAGCAGGCCGTCGATGAATATGAGCGGATTTTCGCCGAATATCGCCTCTCCGACCGCGACGCGGGGAGCATTCTCTACCAAGTCGGCACAATCTCCGGCGAGAAGCTCCATCAGCCGGCGAGAGCAATGGCGGCGTTCCTCAAGTTTCAAGAGCTTTACCCTATGCACCCGCTCATCGACGATGTGAACCGCAAAGCAGTCGCACAGCTCGACAGAATGGGCAAGTCGCGGCAGGCACAGAGCCTGCTTAGGCGAAGCGTCTCGCTCGGCAAGCCCGCAGACGAGGCCGACGACCCATCGCGGATAGTCGCGAAAATCGGCGATAGAGTAATCACCGCCGAAGAGGTAGAAAGCGCGCTGGAGGAACTTCCGAGGGAGGTATCGGCACAGCTCGGCGATGCCGTCGGGAAACAGCGATTCCTGCAAGAATATATTGGCCAACAGCTTATATATAACGCCGCAATCCGCGCCGGATACGACCAACGGCCGGAAATTCTCGATCAACTCGAATCGGCGCAGATGAATATCATCGTCGCGGCGTTCTTCAAGGAGAGAATCGCCGATAGAGTGCAAATCTCCTCATCGGACATTGAAGTTTATTATAACATGAACAAGGCAAATTTTGGCGATAGGCCGCTCGAGGAGGTTCGTTCGCAAGTCGAACAGAAACTCCGATATCAGAAGATGGCCGAGCTTCAAGGCAAGATTTTCGAAGAACTAATGGAAACCGAGAACGTTCAGCTATTTCCGGAGAACCTGAGCAAACCCGAAGAATAGTAGCATGAAATGGCGTAGTATATTATTGATTATCGCATTGGCAACGATGGCCTCGTTGGCGCAGAAGGCATCCATTCAGACATCGGCCGAGCCGACGACTATTACTATCGGCGATTTGATAACCTACACGGTCGAGATTGTCCGCGAGCCTGATATTACAATACACTGGCCGGGTGCCGCCGCAGAGCTTGGGCAGTTCCAGATTGTTGATTTCGAGCCGGTCGATCGCACCCCCCTCGACGATGGGCGCCAGTGCGAGGCAATGACTTATTACATAAGCACTTATGATGTCGGAGATTGGATAATTCCGCCAACGGCCATCGCATATTTCGACTCATCCGATGACACGACAGTTTTCCTCCGCACCGAGCCGATTCCCATCACGGTCAAATCTCTGCTCTCCGAGGCCGATTGGGAGCGCATCCGCGCAATCACCGAGATGGACACGACTTATGCGGGCATGGAGAAACAAATCGCCGCCGGCAGAGTCCTCCAGATGGCCAAGGATGACCTTCTGCGAGACATCACCTCGCCCAAGCGCATCAAACGCCCTGCGCGTTTCTGGATTGGGCTTGCCGTCGTCGCGATTATCATTGCGGGATTGATAGTCGGCTTTTTGTATTGGCGTAAACGGCGAAATATCCCCGGCGCGATACTCAGCTTCTCCGCGCCGGCGGTTCCGCCTCGCGAGTGGGCTTTGGGCGAAATCGCCGCCCTCGTCGCGGGGGATTGGCTCTCCCGCAGAGAATTCAAGTTGTTCTACTCGCGCCTCTCCGATATCGTCCGAGAGTATATCGAGAGGCAGATGGGCGTCCGAGCACTCGAACTTTCGACAGGCGAAACGATGGAGAACCTCTCGGCATCGGCATATCCTATTGTTGAGGACGACGAAAAGCTTCTTCTGGATATTCTCGAGCGTTGCGACCTCGTAAAGTTCGCCAAGTTCGTTCCGCCGGAGGACTGGCATTACAATCTAATTGACCGTGCGAAGGACTTCGTAGAGCACACAACGCCGCCCGAACCCGAACCATCACCGGAGACCGCGCCCAATGTCGAGGAACTCCCCGCCGGAAAGGAGGCCGAATGATAGGCGATTTCATTAACAGAACCGCGAATGTCATCTTCGGGCCTCTGGTTGACGGCTTCTTAGATTTCGCTTCGCCGTGGTGGTTCCTGCTGATTCCTGTTGTCCTCGCACTTTTTGTGTGGCGTCGTCGTCGTCGCGGAGGCTCACTAAGATACTCGAATGTCGGCCTTCTGAAAGGCGCACGCCCATCGGCGAGGGTGATGATTTTTGGCGCGCTGGCGTGGCTGGAGTTATTCGGCCTAATTTTTCTTTCTCTCGCCGCGGCGAGGCCCCGGGCGGGCAGTGTCCGTCAAACAACGTTCACCGAGGGCATAGATATTATGATAGTGCTCGACATATCCGGCTCGATGCGCGCCCTCGATTTCAAACCCAAAAACCGGATTGAGGCATCGAAGATGGTCGCGGGAGAATTCATCAAAGGCAGGTCGAATGACAGAATCGGCCTCGTCGTTTTTGCGGGGAGGGCTTTCACGCAATGCCCGCTAACGCTCGACTACGGAGTCCTTCTCGAGTTCCTCGACGGCGTGGAGATTGGCCAAATCGAGGATGGAACCGCAATCGGAACGGCAATAGCCACCGGCGCTGACCGCCTTCGAGATTCAAGTGCAAAATCGAAGGTTATCATTCTTCTCACCGATGGTGTCAACAATCGCGGAGAGATCGACCCGATGACAGCCGCTCAGCTCGCTAAGGCACTGGGCATAAAGGTTTACACTATCGGCGCAGGACGCCCGGGACATGCGATGTTCCCCGTTGAGGACCCAATTTTCGGCACGCGGCACGTCCGTATGGATGTCGAAATCGATGAAGAGAGCCTTACACAAATTGCGAGTCTCACAGGCGGCCAATACTTCCGGGCAACGGACACCGACGGATTGAGGAAAATATTTGGGGAAATCGACCAGATGGAGAAAACTAAAATAGAAGTGGATGAGTTCACTCAATATCGTGAGCTTTTCCCTTTCTTCCTCGTGATTGGCGCACTATTGTTGCTGGCCGATATTTTCTTGAGCAACACGCTATTCAGGAAGTTGCCGTAATGAGACTGTCCCAAGCTGAAATAGAGCGCTTTTTCGACAATCCGCTCAAGCGGAGGGAGCACGAACGCGAGCACGACGCCCGTGAGGCCGAGCATTTTGATGCCGAGGCGGATAGATTTATCGCAGATGAAAGCGAGCGAGCGCTTTATGTCGATTTCGATGAACCCCTGCCGCCGAGGCACAGGGCGTTTTGGATTGCCGTCGGGCGTGTCGAGGGCAAGCGCGTTCTGGATGTCGGTTGCGGATACGGCTATGCGTCTGCGAGGCTTGCGCTCTGTGGCGCGGAGGTGACCGCAATCGATGTGTCGCCGAAGATGTGTGAGCTGACGCGCCGCTCCGCCGAGCTTAACGGCGTGGATGTCGATGTTCTCTGCGCCAGCGCGTCGGACACCGGCCTTCAGGATGAATCGTTCGACCTTGTCGTGGGGCAAGTTTCGTTGCACCATCTAACGCTCGAAACGGCGGGGCCGGAACTGGCGCGCGTTCTGCGCCCGGGAGGAAGGGCGATATTCCTCGAGCCTTTGCAGGTGGGGAAGTTCTTCCTCAAACTGCGTAGTCTCGTGCCCGTGCCATGCAAGGAATCCCCCGGCGGCGGCGCGCTCCGGCGTGAAGAAATCGCCGCTCTCGGGGAAATCTTCGGCGATGTGAAAATGCGCCCCTTCGGCATTGTCGAGAGGCTTCGGCGCGTGAAAGCGCTATCTGCCTTATCACCGCTATTATACGCCGTTGACGGCGCGCTGTTAGCTATTCCCGGCGCGAATAAGTTCGCCGCTCAAGCATTGATAGTGTTCACCAAAAACCATAACGAACATGTTTAGATTTGCAAGTCAATCGGCTTTCTTTTTTCTTTTGGGCGTGCCGCTATTGGTGATATTCTTCTGGCTCGTCGAGCTTCGCAAACGAAGCCTTCTGGCGCGTTTCGGCGAAATCGAACTCGTTCAGAGGCTCACCGCCAGCCGAAGCCGCGGGCTACTCATCGCGCGGAGGACGCTATTCATTGCAGGATATGCACTTCTCGTCCTCGCCATGGCAAGACCGCAACTCGGCACGCGCCTCGAGGAAGTCAAGCGTGAGGGTATCGACATCATCGTGGCGATTGATGTCTCGCGCTCGATGCATGCCGAGGACATCGCCCCGAGCAGAATGGCCAAGGCGCGGTTCGAGCTGAAAAATCTGATAGATAAATTGCGAGGCGATAGGATAGGCATAGTCCCGTTCGCCGGCGATGCCTTCTTGCAATGCCCGCTGACCACCGACTACGGCACCGCCAAGATGATACTCGACGCCATCGATGTCGGCGTCATTCCGGAGCCGGGGACGGCTATAGGCAGGGCAATCGAAATCGCAAGCAAGGGCTTTACGACATCCGAAGGCCGCGCTAAGGTCATCCTACTGCTCACCGACGGCGAGGACAACGAGGGCAGTGCGCTCCCTGCCGCGAAGGCCGCCGCCGAGGAGGGCATAATAATTTACACTATCGGTATCGGCACGCCAACGGGCGTCCCCATTCCAACATTTGACCGCTACGGCAATCGCACGGGTTATATCCGCAATTCTGCCGGCGAGATAGTCACCAGCAGGCTCGACGAGGAAACGCTCCAGCGAATCGCGATGGAGACCGGCGGCAAGTATTATCCGGCGCGCCCCGGTTCGGCGGAGCTTAACGAAATTATCAAAGCCATATCCGGCATGGAGAAGTCCGAAATCGACGCGAGAATTTTCACAAACTATGAGGATCGTTTCCAATGGTTTCTCATTCCGGCATTACTGCTCTTTCTAATCGCGGGGGCTTTGCCGGAACGGCGCAAGGTCAAGCCGGAAATGCTCTCTCGCTGGGCAGATGCAAACACGACCGAATAGAGGTTAATGAGTATCCAAAACAGCATAAAAAACTGGGCGATAGACACTTATAAAACCACTATGCGTATTTATAAGCGCTTCACCGCCGATGACGGCATGACGACCGCCGGAGCTTTGAGCTTCTATTTTCTTATGAGCATCCTCCCGATGACGCTACTTGGGCTTTCGATCTTTGGGTATATTCTCGGAAGCCCGACGGCGGCGGTTTCCGCGATAACGACCTTTGGCAAAATCGACCAGATTTTCCCCGAAGGGACGCTGGATGTCGAGGGAATCCTCGCCGATTTGGTGATGGGCAAGCAAGTAATCGGAATAATCGGGCTTCTTATGTTGCTGTGGTTCTCCGGAAGCGTGTTCGAGACGGTGGAACACACTGTCAACAGGGTTTTCAGAGTGACGGTCAAGCGCGGCTTCATCCGAAGAACACTCATTATATACTCTTTCTTGCTC
>DSAF01000040.1 GCA_011388305.1 Candidatus Zixiibacteriota bacterium
AATTATATCTATGTAAGAACGACCACAACGCCGAGAACTTATTTCAATCATGTCAACATTAGCGATACTCGCTATATCCATACTTCGCAATCCTTGGCGTTGGATGTCAACGGGACATTCACGATAAACTCCGGCGCGGAGTTCCAAGCCAACGGCAAAGCGATGAATATGGCCGGCAACTGGACGAACAACGGCACATTCACGCACGGGAATAACCGTGTAACATTCGACGGTTCAGGCACGAGCACCATCGGCGGCTCGGCGAACACGACATTCTACGACCTATACATTAACAAAACCGGCACTGGCGTGGTCAATTTGAACAGACACATTTGGATAGACCGCGAGCTTGACGTCTCCGCCACCGGTGCAACGGGCGGGCATTCCGGCGGAATCGTGCCGGGGGCTTACGACATTAACTTTCCGTAGTTCGATGAGTGTCTATTCTTTTCGGGCTGGGCAGGCGCACCGGCACGCCATATTGAGAGGACTTGACGCCGTGATATAGCTTTACGAACGCCTCGATTGTTCTGAAGTTTTAGCGAAACGGCGCGCTGAAACCAAACTATCGAATAAGGAGGGACTATGAAACTCACTATCAAATGGATTCCCGTTGTTATCATTCTGTTTTTCGCAGGGGCACTTTCCGCCGTGGAGTGGATTCCCGAGGAAGTTCGTTTCCACCACGTCCTCGAGCTTGGCGAGGGTGGAACGGTTTTCGAGAGCGGATACGGACGAGTTGCGATTTCATACACGCCAGAGCCTGACGGCTTTTTCGTCAATGTGGTCGCTCTCGACAGCGATTTCATGCCTGCGTGGATAGTGCGCAATCTGTGGCTTCCCAGCTCGTCATGGATTGCCGACCAACAAACTATCTCGTCGAGGTTTCCCCTGTATTTGCTTTTCCCCGATGTCGATCCGGATATGGGATATGATTTCACTTACGCCATCTATGGCATAGTAAGAACCCCGCATACTCTCGGCTCCATGCCCCCTATTGTTGAATACAACGAGGCTTTCGCGCAAATACTCGTGGAGGATATCGGCGACGGCGCGTTGTTCGACGAGGAAATCGACCCGCCACCGGATGAGGTTCCCCCCTTCCCAGACTACGAGGACGGCGATGTAATTGAAGAAGAAGAGTTCCGCGGCTGTCGAGTGCCAAATATCGACCTCGATAGCGAAAGCCATCCGCCCACGCCCGACTACGCCGGCGACAAGAACGCCTGCGCTGTAGCATCGACGGCGAATAGCTTCATGTGGCTTAAAGATGTCTATGACGATATCGATTTCGATTTATCGCATAGGGAGCTTTTGGAACTGCTCAGCAGTCTCATGGGGCGGGCACCTGCTAGCGGCGTCACCTCGGCACAGATGATTAGAGGCAAACTCGATCTCATCGAGATGCTCGGCCTGAATATCAATGTCAAATTCCAAAATGAATTTTACGACACGAACATTCAATCCTCCAGCGGCGCGACGGTGGCGCAGTGTCAGAACACGGGGCCATATCCCACATGGGAATGGCTTCAAGCCGAACTCGAAGCCGGCGAGGATGTCGAGCTTAACTATCGCTGGATAGATGCCGAGGGAAACGATAGGGGACACTCAGTTGTTATCACGGGAACAGAGACCACTCCGGGCGGCGCTCGACGCATTAAATTCAAACACGACATCAATCAGGGTGGCGAGAGCAGTGATGACGAACTCGAACATGCCGACGAGGGAATCTACATTGACGACTACGGCAGAATGAGATTGCCGGGCAGGCGCAACGCCGTTGTAAGTAGCGTTGTTTCGGAAAGTCCGGGCGAACCGTTCTTGGGCATTGGCGATGCGGGGAAACTGCCTGATAGATTCGCCATCTCCACCTATCCGAACCCGTTTAATTCTGCGGTAACGATCACCATTGACGGCGTAGGGGCGAGGCATGAATTGCCCATACAGGTCGAGATTTACGATGTATCAGGTAGAATCGTCGAAAACATTTCCGTAGGGGAAGGCCCCCGCGCCTTCCCGCTTGATGGTAATTCGGAAAACGGGAGCGCACAGGGGCGCTCCCTTACAACCCGCGAATTCATCTGGCAACCCGACGAAAATCTTCCCTCCGGCGTGTATCTCGTCCGGGCTACGGCCTCCGGCGGGCAGACAGCGGCGCGGCGGGTGGTGTATCTGAAGTAGTGCCAGTCGAGCAACATAGGCGCGAGCCGTTAGCTCGCTAGCGTTGGAATCTACGCGTTCGGTGGGGTAGCGCTGGCGCGCGGGTTGCAGACGCAACCCCCGTGCCAGCGCCGCCCGCTTATAGCACTACTCGAACTTCAGCCTCTTCCACTTGCCCTTGCGGTAGATTATATAGCACCAGAGTGTCGCCAGCGAATTGCTGAAAACCATCGACCACCATAGCGCGTCATAGGGATATGCCGACAGCGGCTGGGCGATAAGCGCCAGAAGCGGTTCGGCGGGCGAACGCGCGATAAACGGTAGTTCGAGGAGTTTCCCTGATAGAAGATACACCAGCGGAATCCTGAAAAGCCATAGCCTGCCTATGTTCACGCGCAATGACGCGCCGGACAGCCCTGCACCGTTGAATACGCCGGTGAACACGAACATAGCGCCGAAAATGAACGACGCGATTGACGTCACGCGGAACATACGCACGCCGACTTCGACAATTTCTGGCATGTCAATGAAGAATTTAGTCAGCTCTGCCCCGGAGAGGAATACCAGCGCGCTTCCAACACCCATGATAATCATTATAAGGATAAACGCCTTGTGGAAGCTCTCCTCAGCCCTGCGAATATTCCCCGCGCCAAGATTCTGGCCGATAACCGCCGAAAGTGCGTTGCTTATGCCCATAGCGGGCATCATGAACACGCCGGTCATCCGGTTGCCTATGGCAAAAGTGCTGATTACGATTGTTCCAAAAGTGTTGACAAAACCCTGTAGAAAAAGGAAGCCGAAGCTTGTTGCGGACTGGCCAATCGATGCGGGGATCGCTATGCGGAAGATATTTTTGAGCATCAGCATATCCGGCACTATATCTTGAAGCGAGGGGATGCGCGTTTTGTCGCGCTTGAGGAAGAATCCGACAGCGATAATCGCGCCAATGCTCTGCGATAGTAAAGTCGCCCATGCCGCGCCCGCGACTTCCATGCGTGGGAAAAACCCCACTCCGAAAATCATTAGCGGATCAAGAATAATGTTGATGATAACCGAAATGGCGACGATTATCATCGGCGAAACGGTGTCGCCCGAGCCGTGTGCGATGGCCTGATAGAGCATAGCGATGAGCGAGATGGCCATGCCCACGACAACGATGCGGACGTAAACTACCGAAAGCTCGAAAATTTCCGTGGGGACTTGAATCAACCGGAGTATGTCGTCAGCGAAGAAGAGGCCGACGAACAGAAATATCGTCAAGAAAAAAACCGACACGAGAAGAAGCTGTCCCACCGCGCGCCGGACTCGGTCGGGTAGGGCGGCACCCTCGAAGCGCGCAACGAGCGCAGTCCCCGCGACGCCGAAGCCCGCGCCGAAGGAGAGGAGCGTGAAGACCACCGGAAACGCGATGCCCGTGACAGACACCGCGCCTGCCGCTCTCTCGCCGAGTTTGCCAAGCCAGAAGGCATCCACGATGTTGTGCAGTGTGTGCAGGAAGTTGCCTATCATTATCGGCAGGGAGAGGCGTATGAGGTTGCCCACGATGTGGCCACGCGTCAAATCGCGCCCCGATGCCCTATTTTCGTTGTTCTGCGACATAACCGCATATTATATCCCCGCAAATTTGAAATGCTATAAGATTTCTGGATATATTCTCCGGTAAAGGAGTGTGGTGTCTATCTGCTTGTCTGCTAAGAGTTTAGCGATAAAGTTTTAGTCAGTTTTTTGAATTGGGAAAGGAAGTCAATCTATTGCTCCCATCCGAACCTGCGGTTCGTCGTGTTGAAAATCGAACATCGGGACAATTCGCTTCAATAAAAATTCAGCAAGTCCAGAAAATAACTTGCGCGAAGGGCCTTTCATCTATATTATAACCAAATTATTCGTAACGAAACAACGGCGCACAGCGCCCGAGGAGGAACTATATGCCCTGCGGCAAGAAGAAAAAGCGGCTGAAGATCGCTACGCATAAGAGGAAAAAGCGTAGGAAGAAGGATCGGCACAAGAAGAAGAAGTAGCCGATGGCGGTGAAAATCGCAGTCATCTCCGACACGCATGTCGGACAGAGGATCTCGGCGTATCCGGCCGGTTTTCTGAGGGAAATCGGCCGGTGCGATATTATTGCTCACGCCGGAGATCACACATCCATAGCATCGCTCGAACTCCTTGAAAGCCAAGGCGAACTCCGCGCCGTCCATGGGAACATGGACGAGATGGCAGTGGCGGATGTTTTGCCCGCGAAGTTGACTTTCGATGTCGAGGGAGTCTGCATAGGGATTACCCATGGCTCCGGCGCGCCCGATGGAATCGAGCGAAGGGTTCTCGAAGTCTTCGACGACTCTCAAAAGCCCGACATCATCATCTTCGGACACAGCCACAAGCCCTGCGATCTAATTATCGATGGCGTCCGCATGATTAACCCCGGGTCGCTCAGCGGCAACATCGGCGGAAGGCCACCGAGCTGGGGCGTTCTCACCATCGACGGCGACAATATCGACTGGCGACATATCGCAATGAGATAATACATCTGCGCCCGTAGCTCAGCTGGATAGAGCGTCGGCCTCCGGAGCCGAAGGCCTCCGGTTCAAATCCGGACGGGCGCGCTTATGAAAAGCGCTCGATTTTGTTGCATGTATCATCTTCGCTGAAGTCCCATTCAAAACAAAAATCACCTCGAATTTTACTCCTATGTCAGATTCCCGATAGGTCTCGAATTGCCTTTGTCCATATATTGGAAGGCTATCCGCACGGCGCGTGTATTTCCTGTAATTTCCGAACACAGCGAGAAATCCTGTCCTACCGGTCATTTCGAGCCGAAAGGGAGAAATCTCCGGATATTGTGCGAGATTTCTCGTCGCTATTGCTCCTCGAAATGACCGAAGAGGGGTAAAAGGTGAAAGGTAAAAGGTAAAGGGCGAGGGGTTCGCTCCTATTGGTCGAAGATGCTGTCCTTCTGCGATGGGGCTTTGAGGAGGAATACAGTGAAGCGCGCGCCGCCGCCTTCTATGTTCTCCGCCTCGATTATTCCGCGGTGGCGGTTGACGATGCCCTGTGCTATCGCAAGGCCGAGGCCCGTCCCGCGTGGCTTTGTGCTGAAAAACGGCGTGAAAATCTGCGAAAGGATTTCCTCGGGGATGCCCTGGCCGCTGTCGGTGATGCTTACGCCGATGAGCCGCTTCTCGGCATAAAAGCCCGAGCGTTCGCGGGCGAGGTCGATTGTAATCGTTCCGCTTTCATCGCTGATAGCGTCTTTAGCGTTTATAATAAGGTTATAGAAGGCATCTTTGAGTTGCTCCTCGCGTCCGAGCGTCCATAGCTCGCCCTCGAGGCGGTTCTCAATCTCGACCTTCCCCGCGAAGTCCGGATTATGGCGTAGCATGAGGACAATCTCCGAGATTATCTTCGCCAGATCGACGCGGTTGTAGGTTATGTGGTCAACGGGTAGCTCTTTCAGCCGCGCAAAGACGAGGAACTCCTCGAGAACGTTGGTCAAGCGGTCGGTTTCCTTGACGATGAGGTTCATCAGTCTTCGCTCGTAGTCGCTGTCGGCGATGCCCTCCGAATTCATGATTGTCTCGACGGAGCCGCGAATGGAGGCGAGCGGGTTGCGGATTTCGTGGGCGAGGCTGGCGGAAAGCTCGCCAATCGTGGCCATCTTCTCGACCTCTTTGAGATAGACCTCCCGGCGCTTCTGCTCCGTCACATCCTCGAAGAGGGCGATAATCCCCCGAAGGCCGCCCTCGGGGCTTGTGAGGAAACTGCAAGTGATGTGCATTGTGCGGAACTCTTCGCCGGATTTCATGATGAACTCGCCGCGCCTCTCGCTCTGGACCCCCGCGCTGAGAAGCTCGGAGAGTTTGTCGGAGAAAACGCGCGCGTCGGCGGGTAGAATCTCATCGAGGAATTTGCCTTTTATCTTTTTTGCGTCAATGCTAAGTAGCGCCGCGGCGGCGTTGTTGAGATAGACTATCCTGCCCTCGGGATCGAGCGTGATGAGGCCGCTTCGCATGTGCATGAGTATGTCATCGGTATCCATGCTGATTCGCCGCAACGCCTCGCCGGTCATTTGAAGCTGGCCGGTGCGGAGCTTCAGTTTGCCGGAAATATAGCCCATCATGAAGGCAATGAGGTAGATGAAAAGCGCGTAGATATACACAGTGAAAAACAGCAGGTCGGTATCGGTATATAGCATCGCGGAAATGGGGAACATGTCAGCTAAGATATCGAGGACACCCCGAACCTGCAAAATCACCATGGCGCTGTATAAAAGCACCGCGCCGGTTGCTGTTATCAATGTGCCGACTAAATCGAAGATGAATGCAGATGTAATAACCGATAGCGCAAAGAGCAACACAAAAGGCGAACCCGCGCCGCCGGAATAGTAGATTATGCCCACTTCGACGAGAAGCTCGAAAAAGAGCTGAACGCCGCATACAAACTTGAAACTAAGCTCTCGGTGTGTCTTCTCCCAATATAATAGAGTGAGCAGATATCCGAGAGTTATGAGGCCATAGACGAATAAAAGCGTGGAAAGAAGCCCCCTTGCGGAGAAGACTATCAGGACGGCGCTGGTAATGAAAATGAAAATCCCGAAACGCGCAATTAGTAGCCAGCGAATTTTGCTACGGAAGTATTCCGCGATGTCGATTGGTGGAGCGTTTGTCGATGCACCGGCAATATTTTTCCCAGTGGGATGTTGTATCATCTCTATGCCCTTTGAACGTCGAAACGGAAACAATTCAAAAAGGGCGAGGCAATCTCGCCCTTTGACAGCAAGCCCTATTTAATCTGCCCGACGATGTCGAACATCGGAAGATACATCGCGATGAGCAGTCCGCCGATGATAACGGCCATGAATACGATAATAATCGGCTCTATCATGCTGGTCAATGCATCGACGGAGGCATCTACTTCTTCGTCGTAAAAGTCGGCTATCTTCTCGAGCATCTCGTCCATGTTTCCGGTCTTCTCGCCGACGCTAATCATTTGGATAACCATGGGCGGAAAGACTTTTGTTTCGGCAAGAGGCGCGGTAATTGTTTCCCCCTCGGAGATGGAAATCATGGATTTGTGGATTGCCGCAGTAAGCACGAGGTTGCCGGCTGTCTTCGCCGTGATGTTCAGCGCATCGATGAGATTAACACCGCTACGGAGCAATGTGCCGAGGGTTCTACAAAAACGTGCTACGGCCGATTTCTTCAGAAGATCGCCGAACAAGGGAATTCCCAGTTTTATCATATCGATGTAAAAGCGCGACTTCTTTTTGCTGTTTAGGATAACATATACCGCAACCAGCGCGCCCAATGCGAGGAAAATGACAACCAAGTTCGAAACGATGAAATTCGACAAAGCGATAACGACCTGAGTGGGCTTCGGTAATTCTCCTCCCAGTTCTTTGAACATATCCGCAAAAGTAGGAATGATGAACGTCAGCATGGCGAAAGTGGAGACGATGGTCATGATGATCATCATAATCGGATAGATGAGCGCACCCTTGACTTTGCGGACGACCCTATCGGCTTTCTCTTGATAGTCCGCGAGCCTTCGGAGAATCGACTCGAGCGCGCCGCCCATTTCGCCGGCTTCAATCATGTTGACATACAGGTCGTTGAATATCTTTTTATGTTTGGCCAGCGCGGCGGCGAGTGTCGAACCGCCTGATACCGTATCCCGAATTTTGCTGATTGCGGTGCGGAGAACGGGGTTTTCGGTCTGGTCGGCGAGGATGTCGAGGCACTGGACGAGCGGCAAACCGGCTTCAATCATGACTGCGAACTGGCGCGTGAACCTCGATATCTCGACGGCTTTCACGCCCGTGCCGATGGTCATGTTCATCGCCTTGGGCTTTTTCTTTATCTTCGTGACGGTAATTCTCTGCCGCCGCAGAAACGCGGCTAATTCTTCCGCGCTCTTGGCCTCGAGAACGCCCTCGATTAGTTGACCGCTAACCGATTTGCCCTCGTATCTAAATTGCGGCATGGTTCACCTCGATTCGCAACAATCCACTCTCAACTCTCATCCCCGTTTCGTAGGGAACTCATCCAACGGGCATAAGGCGCGAGTATCCCTCGCGCCCGATACCAATTTCCATCACCTCAGCACGACTACCGTGCCGTTGCATACCACCTCGCCATCGACGATGACGACATATAGATAAAGCCCCGCCGGTGCAGGACGACCATTGCTGTCAAGGCCTTTCCATACCCTGCCGCTGAATTCATCGTAATCGGACACGGGGTCAGCTTCGCTACGCCAAACCTCGATATTCCGGGAGTCGAAGACGATGATGGTCGCCGGTTCGGACATCATGTTCGGGTATGTGAACACGGCCTCATCGTTCACGCCGTCGAAGTTGGGCGTTATCGGGTTGGGAATCACCGCGCAACCTATCTCCGGCTCGATAATGAATTGCCACGAGAACTGCGCGACATTCGCGTCGCAACGGTCGGGCGAGTCATAGACGGTAATCATCACATTCACCGTGTCGCCCGCGATGAACGAAATCCCATGGCTCTGCGGAAGGAAGCCGAGTATGCCGTCGGTGGTGCTTGTCGCCGCCCATCCGAAATCGCCATGCGTGAATGTCCGTCCGTCGATGTCCAGCACAATCGCCGTAGGATCGACGCCGGATAGCGCATCGGCAATCTCGATGTCTATCGGTTGATAGGTGTTCCGCGTCATCGAGTTCGGCAGAGGCAGAATCATAGTTGCCTCGGGCGGCGAAAGGTCAACGGTGAACGAGAACACCAGCGCAGAGGCGATGTCGTTGCCGAAGTTGTCCTCGGCGTGGAGAAGGCGAACCTGAACGATACTGCCATCGCTCCACATCGGCGAGGGGTGGTAGATGAGAAGCGGCTCGTCCCAAATAAGCTCGGCGTCGGCGGTGGTGTAATTCACGCCGTTGACTTCGAGGACGATAGTCGTTTCGTTTACGCCGTCGGGGTCCTCGATGCGGATAACAATGCTCTCGGGGTCGCAGGCGGTGAAGTCGCCGTCATTGGGCGTGACAACCGACGGAATCGGCGGGTTCGGGTCGCGGACGAACCATGCAAAGCGCGTGGTGTCGATGTTCGGGTCGCAGTAGTCCGGCGAGTCGCCGGCGACGATTTCGATAATAATCGAGTCCCCTGCCACCCACGAAAGCCCAGCGCCGATTGCATTGAATGTCAGCGTCGGCGGAGACCATGTGAGGTTCGCGCCAATCGCGAACGGAGTCCCATCGACGATAGCGACTATCGATGCGGCAGAAACGCCGCTACCGGCATCGGTGATAGTCCACTCGAAGCTCCCCGGCGATGATGTTTGATCTACCGGCGGCGGCGAGACGAGGCTCACAACCGGCGGCACGAGATCGATATAGAAGCTCCACGCGAACGGCAGACCGTTGACTGTGTTGCCGTCGGTGTCCTCAGCGCTGATGAGGCGGACATTTACCTCCTGCATATCCGTCCAAAGCTCCGGCGGATCGAACACGAGCAGTGTGTCATCGAGCCATGAGAGCACGACGCCATCGACAATATAAGTGCTGTCCTCGACGATGAGGCGGATGGTCGTCGGGTCGATGGGCAGGCCGTCGTCCGGCTGGATTATCTTCAGAATGATCATCTGGTCATCGCATGCCGACCACGCGCCGGCTAGCGGCTCGACTATCACGGGAACACCTGTCGGACAAGGCTCCATCCAGAACGGCGGGTCGAAGCCTTCTGCGAAGGTGTCTCCGGGGAAAACTCCGCCGAAAGTGGTATCCCACCAAAGCGTATCTCCGGCGCAGTCAATCGGATAGCAGTAATTGTAGCTCTCGACGAACCACCAGTGCTGTTCCCCGCATGGGAACGGCCCGACCGTCACGCAAGTGTCGGTGATGCCCTCGAAGGTGAGCATATCGTCGAGGAAGAAGTCGAAGTATATCGGCGCTGTGCCTTCGGGCATTTCCCAACAGATATCGACCTCGCCGACCGCAAGCGTCTCGTCCGGCTCGGGGAAAATCCACCCGAACGGCCCGGGCACGACATGCTCGTAATGAACTATCATCGTGTCGCAGTTCGAGCAACCCACGGCGTCCTCGACGCGGAGAATGATAGTTGTCGTCGATTCCGGCTCGAAGACGAAGCTCGGGTCGGTGGAGATGATTGTCCCGTCGGGGTATCTCCAGCGGATGTCCAGTGGCTCGATTGCGGAGCCGAATATTGTCGGCGGACAGCCTACAACGCCCACACCGCCGGGGCATACCCAAATATCCCCGCCGGCATTAGCCGTGAAACTGCTCATCGTCACATGCACCGTGTCCCGCGAGATACAACCCGTGGAATCGACGGCCTCGACGAACAGCATGTAAGTCCCCGGAATGTATGGAAGTGTGGCCGTCGGGGCAAGTGCTGTCGGGTCATCGAACGCCCATGCCGGCGACCAGTTGTAGCTCACCGGCGGCGTCCCGCCCGTGGAGACGACATCCAACGGCAGAACTATCGTGTCCGGCGCACCGCAGATTATCGTGTCGGGCGTGTTGATTGTCACAACAAGGTCGCAGTCGATGATGTGTATCGTCCAGCAGGTCGTGTCCATGTTGGGCGAGCAGTAGTCCGGCGTATCGCCGGAGATTGCGCAGAAAGTGACGGTGTCGCCGCGGTCGAATGTGTATCCCGCGCAGGTGAGGTTCAACGAAAAATCGCCCGTGCCCGCAAGGAATGTCACGCATGGATCGCCGACGCAGTATGTATCGGTGATTCCACCGACTTCCACCGAAATACATGTCAGCGAAGGATCGACGCCCGACAGCAAATCGACGACATTGAAACTCGCCGTTGCAATCGATAATGGGGCATATCCGCCCACCGGAGGCGTCATTGCGGAGAAAACCGGCGGCGAATAATCCAGCGTGAAGCTGAACGGCAGTGGCTCGACAATATCGACGCCATAGGGGTTCTCAGCGCGAATGAGCGCGCCCGTGACAACATCGCCATCAGACCACCAGCCCGCTCCCGGCGAGAAAATGAGCGTGTTCGGTGCAATCCATCGAAGCTCGGCGTCCGCGGTCGTATAGACGGTCCCGTCAACGTTCAGCTCGATAGTTGCTTCCACGATGCCCGCGGTGTCCTCGATGAAAATGATGATGCTCTCCGGGTCGCATGACGAGAATGCGCCCACGAACGGCCTTTCCAGCGTGGGCACAGGGCCGTCGCATGGATATGTGCGGAAAGTTCTGCCGGAATCGACAGCTGTCGCTGAATAGATATTTTCCGGCCCGATGTAGATAAACGTCGAATCGCCCAGCGTGTCGGCTTCGCAGAAGAAATATTCAGTCGCGCAACGGTTGTATGCAATGACTCCCCAGCTGTGAACGCCGCCGCACGGGAAGGGCGTGGAGTAAGTCGTATCGGAGATGTCTGTCGCCACGACAACCCCATCGATTATGACATCGTATGTGAAACCGGGCGTGCCGTCGGGCGTCCGCCAAACCAGTTCGATTGGCGTCGGCTCTGGCGGAAGCATTGCCCCCGGCGCAGGCGCGACCATAACTGGCGCACCTGTCGGCTCGAAATCGACATAAACAGTAATAGTGTCCCAATCCTCCGTCGGGATAAGGGCATCGTCCGTCACGTGGAGCACATAGCTCGCAGTTGCCGTCGGGTAAATCAGCGGATTCGGCTCGGAGCTTGTCCAAGTGCCGCCGATTTCCGTCCATTCCCATGTATATGGCGGAACTCCGCCATAAGCGCTCGGATCGCAACCGAGGCGAATCGAATCCCCCGGACAGACAGCGACATCCACGCCCGCGTGGGCATAGACGTGGGGGGGGGGCATGATGAGTGTCCAACATGTGTCCATAGCGTTAGCCTGACAGGTGTCCGGCGCGTCCGCCGAATGGATGCAGACATCGATTGTCTCGCCCTCCGCGAAGCGGACGCCGAAGTCGGAAGCACGCCAAGTGAGACATGTATCGTGCGAGACCCAGCCCGCACCGAATGAGTATGGAACTCCATCAACAGTAAGCACCAGCGAGTCGCCATCGACGCCCGCGACCTCGTCCTCGATGCAGAAATCGATAGTCGGCTCCGTGGTTGAAGTCTCCGAGCCGGGTGCAGGCGAAATGCTATAGACTGCCGGCGGAACCAAGTCCATGTAGAATGTCACGCATACCGGCTCTGTCAGCTCGTGCGCCATCGAGTCCTCTATCTCTGTGAGGCAGACATGGACGGTGTCGTAATCACCCCATGCGAAGGTCGGCATAAAGCAAAGTTCGCCGGATGTCGGGGAGATGGGGGAGTAGGTCAACTCATCCGAGAGATAGTCGAATGGAACGCCGTTCGCTGTCACCACGGCAGTCGCAGGATTGACTCCGTTCGAGGCCTCGACCAGCCAGCACACGCCCTGATCGACACAGGCGCTGATAGTGCCCTCATCCGGCGAGAGGACCGAAGCCGTAGGCGCCGCAAGATTCACAACGAGATACCAGCAAGTGTCAGCTTCGTTGGGCGGGCAGTAGTCCGGGTTGTCGCGCGCGCCCATGAGGCAGAAATCGATAGTGTCGCCATCGACGAAAGCGAGGCCGAGAGTCGCCAGATTTGCCGTGAAGTTCGTGCCGTCCCATGTAAGCCCCGCAAGCGGCGGCATATAGGGAACGCCTTCGATGGTGATATAAACCTCATCCGCGACTATCCCCAAGATTGCATCAAACACGCGAATCGAGACGGTGGGCGATGCGCCCACATAAGACCCCGGAAGCGGTGCAATGTTCATGAAGTAAGGCGGCGTAAGGTCGATTGTGACCATCCCCGCAACCGGCGACGGAAGCCCCACGCCCGCAAGGTTATCCGCAGTGAGGCTGAACATATGCACGCCCTCCGTCCAGCAGGGCATGACCGGCTGGTAAATGAGCGTGTCGGCGAAATATGTCAGTCGCGGACTGGTGATGTCGAACACCGTGCCGTCCACAACGAGTTGAATCGTCGATTCGTCGATGCCGATGTCGTCGTGCAAGTGATAAATTATCGGCTGGCAAGTGCACGCGCTGGCAACCACACCATCGAGGTTCAAGTCCAACGGCTCGACAATCCAGGCCTCCGGTGTCGATAGCCGAATGTAGAACTCCCAGCAGAACGCCGTGTCGTTGGGCGGGCAGTAGTCGTAATCTATCGCATCGAAAAGGCTGTCGAGACATACGCGCACGGTGTCGCCGTTCTCGAACGTCAGCCCGTGAATGGATAGATTCCCGCCGTCCCATGAATGCGTCCATCCGGTGACAGGCACGCCGTCAACGGTTATCGTGATGTAGTCGAAGCTCTCAGGATTAACGCCCGCAGGGAAATCCTCAATCGAAAGGCCGATAGCGGGAGACGCCTCATACAAGGTCGAGCCGTCTTCGGGAATAGTGTCCGTCACTAATGGCGGCTCAAGATCGACATAGAAAGTGCATGGCGGCACGGAAGTAGCGCAGAAGGCGTAATTCATCGCCTGAATAAGCTCCCCGACAACCATATCGCCGTGCGCCCAGCCGGGCTCGGCAGGCGTAAATGTCGCGTATGTCGTCCCCGCCGGCGATGTCGTGACCTCAAGCTCAGCGCCGGGTGTATATGTGACTCCGTTAACAACAACGACGGTCGATTCGGGGATGACGCCGAGGAACGAGTCGAAAATCCACCATACGATTTCCTGATCGTAGCATGATGTAATCAACCCGCATGGTTGAGGAATATGAACGTCTGCATCGGGAACATCAGATACAGTAATCCTGCATGTGTCGGCATCGGTGAAGCCATTGTTGTCGGTGATGGTGACAATGTATTGTGTCGTAACGAGCGGGGACACATAAGGGTTTGTTGCGGCGCTATAGAACCCCGCCGGAACGCTCTCCCAAGAATATGTGTATGGCGGAGTCCCGCTGTCGGCGGTGGGAGCACCGCCAATTCGCACGCTGTCGCCAGCGCATATCGTTGTGTCGCGTCCGGCGTCGGCGATGGGATTAAGCGGAAGAATGACAACCACATCGTCCTGCGGGCCGATAAGACCGCCGGCATTGTGGACGGTGGTGCCTTCCTCATCGTAAATTCGAATCGGGTTATCGAACCTGCCCTCTACGCCGAACTCTATGTCCGCCGTGAATGTAATCACGATGGAATCTCCCTCGGTCGTGCTGAACCATCCCCAGTTGAGGATTTCATCGCCCGGCGAGGGGTCGAGGACGCTATCCCGCGTGGCCGTGCCAAAAAGCTCGATAGTAGCAGGAGTTGCACTGTATGAGAACCCCGGCGGAAGCGTGTCGGTGAACCAAATGCCGTGTCCGGGGTCGCCGCCTCCCTGAATGAGAACAATGCGCCATGTGGTCTGCGTTCCGCTCATTACTGGCGTATCCTCGCAATACTTGATAATAGTGTAATTGGCGTTAATCGGGTTGAGATTCTGGCCGGCGACTGCCGCATAAGATGCCCAGGTGTTGTCATAGCCATACATCTGAATCATCATCGTAGTGTCGGCCTCAATAATATGCGCGCCGGGGGATAGCGATATTCTCGCGCCGCGGTATGATGTGCCGGGGATATTGAACCAAGGCGTGGCGTATGTTGGCGGGCCGCCGTCGAGGGTGATTGTTCCCTCGTATCCCGCCTCGATGGTGACGTTCAAAAAGTCGTTATTATAGCCTGCCGGAGTCAAGAAGATGTATCGCTTGGAATATTGCTCCTCGGGAGGGACTATCATGAACGCAGGGTCTCCGAGCGGAGTGTCCCCCAATCCGGTGAATAAATTCGGCTCGCCCCGCGTGAGAACGCCGCCCATAATATATTGCCCCACGAGAACAGGCTTATCGGAAATGATGCGCGTCGGGCTATCGAGAAGTTTGCCATCGCAAGATGCCGCGAAGCTCAAAAATGGAACGCCATATAGCCCCTCGTCGCAGGGCTGGCCGTTCCACTCCCAAAACTCTCCTCTATTGAGCGTGACGGGAGTAATACCGCTACCATCTTGAACCGTGATGTTTGTTCCGTCCTCCGATGCGAGTATCCTGATGACATCGCGTGCCCAAGAGTTTCGAGGTTGAATTGGGAAGGCGTTGAATACTTTTCCCCATGCTGAGACCGGAGGCATTTGCTCGATGAGATAATCCGCCGCAGGGATGGCGTCCGGAACTTGCGCTATCTGACTGCCGGAGACTACCGCGATAGGTTTGTTCGAAGTAATTATCGAACCGGTCAAATCTCGGAGAGTGCTTGCGTTGGGGGAGTTTGCGAGAACTTGATAAGTATCATAGCTATTGAGCGTCACAGTCCATGGGACACCTGCGGCACGGCCGCCTTCTGTAGGCTCGGTAGAAATAATTTCCACCTCGGTGTCGTCGAAAGGTGCGACGATAGCGAACATGCTCGGCCCGCGATTCGTTATTAGCGGATTATATGCCGGAATATTATCTCGCCAGCACATGGTAATATGTTCTGTCCCGAGGCTCGGCACGGGGAAAATTAGCGCCATATCGTTCGTAGCGCCGGGTGTTGCATAGGACAGAAAATACACCGAAATAGGATTGTCCGACTGGACGAAAAGTCCTTTTCTCTGAACTGTCTCCGTCGCGCGAATCCAATGCGTGCTATCTATTGTGACTGTAGTCACGGAGTTGGGCGGAATCGTGAACGGCACTGTAAAACTGCCGTCGTGATTGCGGACTGTGCCGGTGGTAGCCCATGTCGATGTGAGAATTAGCTGAGAATTAAAAAATGATGCCGGTTCTGGCGGAATGCCCACAGGCTCTCTGCAAGCATTTGCCGGATAACAGACGAAGAATTCCGTCCCGAGGTTGGAAAACCCCCAAGCCGTTGTTATAAAAGCGATTAGGAAGAACACATAGCAAATTTTGCGCATAATATCTCCATGTTAGTGAGCCTACTATATATCCGCATAAGATAAATGATAATGGATGAATGTCAAGTCATAACAATATCTGGGCAAATTTTTCCGCGCCGCCAATCCGATTGCGATTTCGAGGACAATCCGAGAATGGATTTCCGCTTGGCAAAAAAAGTCGCAACTCCGGGTTGCCTACAAACCCGCCCTCGCGTTTTGTCTTGATTTATCAGCGTAGATTCGTTAATTATATATAGATGCACAGTGCATTTTAACAAAATGGATAAGATGGACGAAATTAGCGAGAAAACAAAACTCACCGCCGAGTCGCTCATCGGCGAGACCGCGCACGAGCTTCTCAAGCGAACGCATTGGCTCACTGCGGTTCTCGAAAACCTCCCTCTGGGCTTGCTGTTGATGTCAACGGGCGGCCACATCGTGCGCGCCAACGATGCTTTTCTCGATCTTTCGCGCATTGACTCCATCGACTCAATCGACCATAGTAGCGATCTTGCGCCGTGGAACGAGACCGAGGGATTCCATGAAGGTCGAATCGAGTGCATTACAAAGGGCGATGTCGTCCGAAAGATTCTCGAACTGCCCGACGGACGCTACTTCACCGGAATATTCATTCCCGTAACATCTAACGGCGAATCGAACGGCGTTCTTTTGATGGTCAAAGACGTCACAACCGACGAGGTCTCCGCACGCCGTTTCGATGCCTTCGCGGAGCTTTTCGACGAGGGCATCCTCATCCTCGACACCGACTATACGCTGGTGTGGGCGAACGATGTGTTCCGGCGCTGGTTCAACGCCGGCGACGACTATGTCGGCTTGCCTTGCCGCAAGCTCTTCGAGAACAAAAGAGAGTTCTGCAAGAACTGCACAGTCGCAGAGACCTTCTCGACTGGATTGTCCCATCGCTGTTTCGAGGTGGCCGAAATCGAAGGCGTTGGCGGCAGAACATTCGAGATTCTCACCGGTCCCGTGAAGAACAGCCGCGGCGAGATCGTCCAAGTCGTCAAAATTATTCGCGATGTCACCGACAGGGAAAATGTCGTCATTGACCTCGCGAACACCAAGATGAACCTCGAGTCCGCAAATGTCCAGCTGACGCGGCGAATCGATGAGCTTGCGATGCTGATGGAGCTGTCCGAGGCACTCCAAGCCGTGGACAACCTCGACGAGAACTTGCACATATTCCTCACGGCGGTGACGGCGCGCGAGGGTTGCGGCTTCAATCGGGCGTTTTTATTCCTTCTTAACCGTGACAAGGGTGAGCTGGTTGGAAGATACGCGGTCGGGCCTTCCAGCCCCGAGGAGGCCGGAAGGATTTGGTCGGAGCTTGCCTCGGAGAAGATCAACTCGTTCGCCGATGCACTCAAAACATACCGCAAAGCCATGGCCGACGGCGACATCGAGGTCAACACGATAATCGCGAATCTGCGCTTCGATATAGACGACACCGACAATCTATTGGTAAAATCACTCGACAGCACCACTCCGAAAATCTTCAAAGATGCACTCAATAACCCCGAATCGCGAGAGCTGGCCGAAACCCTGCGCACCGAGGATTTCGCGGTGGTGCCGCTGTTTGCCATGGGGCGCCCTGTTGGTGTGCTGGTTGTGGATAATGTCATCACCAAGGCGGATATTTCGGAGCTGGGGCTGAAGTTAGTCAAGATGCTCGCGGGGCACGCCAGCCTCGCCATCGAACGCGGTATGCTCACGAGCAAAATAGCCGAGCAATACGAGAAGCTTCAAGAGGCATACGAGAAGCTCCGCGAAAATCAGGAACTGCTTCTGCGAACAGAGAAGCTCTCGGCCATTGGCAAACTCTCCGCACAGATGGCGCACGAGATTCGTAATCCGCTGGTTTCTATCGGGGGGTTCGCCAGGAACATTTTGAAGAAAGCACCCGATGGATCGAGCATCCGCAAAGGCGCGGGAATTATTCTCGAAGAGGTCGATAGACTCGAAGGCATCGTGGACGATGTGCTGTCATATTCGAGGAGCTTCAAGCCTCATTGCCGAAACACCGACATCAACGGACTTATCGCCCGCACAGTAGAGATGATAGAAGACCAGTTCGAGCGCGCCGGCGTCGAAGTCGAACTTGAGCTGGAGGAAAGCATCGGTGAAATCTCCATCGATCCCGAGCAGATTAGGCAGGTCTTCCTCAACCTGTTCAAGAATTCCATATCAGCCATGCCCGACGGCGGCACACTGAAAGTCGTCACTAAATGCTACGGTGGTTTCGTTTGGACGGAAGTAATCGATACGGGCGTAGGCATCCCCAGCGATTATGAAGGTAAGATTTTCGAGCCGTTCTTCACAACCAAGTCATCCGGAACGGGGCTGGGACTGTCGATTAGCTTTCAGATTATCGAGGCGCATAGCGGGATGCTCTGGTTCTCATCGCACCAGAACGAGGGGACGACATTTTTCATCAAACTTCCGCAGAGAGTCGAGAGTTGAGAGTGTAGGGGCTTGACGGTGGCAAGCCCGAAAAGACATCAGGTATAATTGAAAATAGTCAAAGTATTTATAGCTCTTAAGTTTACAAATAACCCATCACAAGCAAAGGAGATAACATGGCAAAAATTCTTATCGTTGACGACGAGGCGAACATCCGCACGCTCTATGAGACCGAGTTCGAGGACGAGGGCTATGAGGTTAGCACCGCGGAATCTGCGCAGGAGGCACTGGACATAATCTCGAAGGAGAACTTCGACCTCATCATCCTCGACATCCGTATGCCCGGTGTGGACGGCATCTCCGCACTCGAGAAAATCATGGTGAAAAACCGCAACTTGCCGGTGCTCATCAACTCGGCGTATCCGGCATACAAGGACAATTTCCTCACATGGCTGGCGGAGGACTACATTATAAAATCCTCCGACCTTGGCTATCTGAAGAAAAAGGTCGCCGAGACGCTCGAAAAACGCGGCAAGGCTTGAGTCATCGGACATAGCGTCTCGACCGAGTTTCGATGCAAGGTCGTTTTACGTAATTTGGAGGAAATTTGGAAATACCCGCCCGTGAATATCTTCGGCGCGGTTGGAAGTTCTTTCTCGTAGGAGTTCTCGGCTTCGGTGTCAATCAAGGCTCGCTGATGCTTCTCGTCGGGCTTGGGGGACTGCCCCCGTGGCTGGCCGGCTTGATAGCAATCGAGCTGTCGATAGTCTGCGTTTGGATGATGAACGACTCGTGGACATGGCGCGACCGCCGTGGAGGCCGACGACTCAAGCGTGCCCTCAAATACAACGCATCTGCGGGAATCACAGCTTTCGGCGTGAACTATCCCATCCTCGTCGCGCTGACCTCCGCTTTCGGCCTGAATTATGCGATAGCTAACATCATCGGCGTGGGATGCGCATCGCTTGCAAATTTTATGATAAACCACCATTGGACATACGCCGAGGCCGAGGTATAACTTGGCGAAAAGTCGCGGAAAACGGAGATTTTTTCTGAAAACTATGGTGCTCGTCATCATGGCGCTCTTCGCTGTCGCAATCATCGCGATTTCCGCGCTCTATCTGCTCACATTTTGGACGCCTTTACAAAAATTTGCGGCTCGGGCCGCGCTTCGAGCGGCGGACATCGACGCCTCCGTCGATTTCGACAGGCTCAAGTTCCGAAGTAACTATATTCACCTCGATAGCCTCGTCTTCACCATGACCGACGGTAGCATCTCGGTCGATTTCGACTCCCTTCGCGCAGATTTTTCGTGGAGATCGAAGACTGTCCATCGGCTCGAGCTTTGGGGGCCGAACGTTCGCATCGGCCCAAAAGCGGAGACCGAACCGAAGCCCACGGTTCCTTCGAAGACTGTAAAGCCTTTGACCGCGACCATAGAGGAACTCACAATCGAGAGCGCGAGCTTTGTCACCGATGGCTTCTCCGCTGAGGAGTTCAGCTATAGCGGCGGCGCTGTGGTTGTCGGGGAAAGAGTCGAGCTTGCCATCGATTCGATGGGCGTGTTTCTCCCCGGAAGAGGCAGAGTGAACTCGGCGCGCGGCGACTTAGCATTCGACGACTCGCTCACGATGGACTTGAGCATCGCGCTCGTTCGCACCGCACTCGAAGTTCGCGGCGCGATTACGAGCTTCGAACCGTTCGAGTGGCGTTTTGCCGGCGGCGGCGATATAGTGGATTTGGTCGAGGTCGATTCGTTGCTCGGGCTTGGTTTCCTCGAAGGCTTCGGCGCCGTGCGCATCGACCTCAGAGGCGGCGAGAATTTTGTCGAGGGGGATGTCTTCATCGACGGCGAGATATTCGACATCCCCGCGAGGAACACATCATCGCGCCTCGTTTTCAGAAACGACCGGCTCGAGCTTCCGAACCTCCGCGGTAGCGCGTGGGGCTCGCCCGTCTCGGCGAGGCTCTCGCTCGATTTTTCGAAGGCCGAAACCGGCGGCGGCATCGGGATGAAGCTCGACGGAACGACGCGGAACTTCGACCTCAACGCATTCATGCTCGACGGCAGTCTGCCGACCGACCTCACCGGCAACGCCCGCATTGTCGGCACAATCTTCGATGACGGCATTGAGCTTCTCATCGGCGGCGATCTCGAGGCCGGTTCCATTCTCGGCTTCCCCTTTGATGCCGCTGTTGGGAGCCTCTTCGTATCGCCCGACTCGGTGCGTTTCTACCCCGGATGGGAGGTGCTCACCGGCGAGAATTTCCTCACTCTCGGCGGTGTCATGGTTTTCGATGGCGAGATTCATATCGAGTTCGGCCTGTGGGCGAGAGATGTCGCACAGATAGCATCGTGGTTTGGCATGGAGGATGTAGTGGGCGGAAGGCTTCGCCTCGAAAATGCCGAAATTCTCGGAACTGTCGATCATCCAATTCTGAGCCTCGATATTATGAGCGATTCGCTTGTGACGGCGATGTTTCATCACGATTACCTCACCGGATATTTGACCATATACGATTTGGCAACCGTGATGCACGGCGATATTTACATTTTCAGCGAGGGCACTGTCGGGCCGCTCGGTTATGATTCCCTATTGACAAATATCAGAATTTCCGGAGATAGATATTTCGTAAGACCGCTGGTCGTGTGGGGAGATACTCTCTCTTTGAAGACGGTGGCCGAAGTCGTTGTGAACGGCGATTCGGTCGGCATTAAAGTTGACGGCCTCGAGCTTATTCTCCTCGAAAAGCCCATTGTTCTCGATTCGACCTTCTATTTGAAAGTAGCGGATGACCAGATTTCATCCTCGCCGTTGTATATCCGTATGTTAGGCGGCAATTTCTTCGTCGAGGGACTCAAGGGAAGCTCCGACAGAATCACGTTCAATGCCGCGCTCGACAACCTCCGCTTTGGCGATGTGGCGCAAATCCTCGGCGCGGATGACATCGATGGCGTTATCTCCGGCAAAATGTTCTACTCGTCCGAGGGCGGCGGCACGGGCAGTTTCGCGCTCGATGTGGCCGACTTCACCACCAGCGGCCTACTTTGGGATGAGGCTAAGGCCGAGGGACGTCTCCACGATGGAATGCTCGAAATCGAGCCTATTCTCGTCGCGCGTCCCACGGAGCGATACACGGTCACCGGGCAAATCGACCTCGAAGACGAGAAATTGCCATTCTCGTTCGATGCCCGGGGTAAAGGCCACAGGGCGGAGGTCATCCACGCCTTTATCCCCGAAGTCGATTCGGCAGTGGGAAATTTCGATGTTGTCGCCAGCGTGGGCGGCCACAAAGATTCAATCTTCGTTGAGGGCGGGTTCACATGGGACAGTGGTGTTCTCGGCCTGCGCAACATGGCCGACCCTATCGAGCGAATGCACATGGATGTTCGTCTCGAGGGGAGCACCGTTTATATCGACTCGCTATCCGGAAGAATCGGCGCATTGCCTTTCGGGAGCAAATCGCTGTGGGAGAGGATGAAGCGGATTTTCACCAAGAGGCGAAGGCAGTTCGGCGACTTTTCGCTGGCAGGTTCGGTGGACGTATCGAATCCTTCCGAGCCAAAACCAGACCTTCACTTAAAAGCCAAATCGCTTCCGCTGAATTTCCCTGAAGAGGGCATTTTCGCGCGTGCGGGCGCAGACCTGCACATCGGATACGGCCAGAGAATTGGAATATCAGGAGATATCGAGGTCGAATATGCGAACATAGTCCAGCTCGAGGCCGGTGGAGGCGGCACCCCATCCGAAGACATTCCCATAGACCTCAATATCGTCATCGACCTTCCGAGAAATATCAACATAAATACGACATTGCTCGAGTCGGAACTTAGCGGCAGAATCCACATCCTCACAGAAACCGGCGAGATAGCACTTTTCGGCGATTTGAACGTCGTTCGCGGCAAGGTGTTCTTCTACGGACAGACCTTCCGAATCGAGCATGGAACCATAGGCTTCAGGACTTTCGAGGGAATCAATCCCGAGCTTGACATTATCGCGTTCACGCGCGTTGGGCAAACTCGCATCGTCATCCATGTCACCGGCGACTTGGAGACCCCCCGCGTGGCACTTCACGCGGAAGACCAGAGCAGATCGCGGCTTCCATACGACGAGCGCCAAATACTCTCGATTCTGGCTTTTCGCACCGAGGGCGCTTTCACGGACTCGGCGGGCCTCGAGATGGGCTCGTTCATCGAGGAGAGACTTCCGCAGGTGGTTCAAAGCTATCTATCGCGCGAGCTGGAGACCGTCGCGCGAACCGCCCTCGGCGTCGAGACCTTCGAGTTCCAGCCATCAGATGAGGATGTGTTTGACTTCTCACAGGCGAATGTCACCATCGGTAAGTATCTCACGGACAAGATTTATCTTCGATATACGCGCTCGCTCTCTTTCGATGAGCAATCGGAGGATATTATCAACCTGCAATATCGCATCACCGATGTTATTTCAATAGAGGCGCGCAGGGAAACCGGCCCTCAAGCAAAGGAGAATTACAGGCTCGATCTAAAGTTCAGATGGGAATACTGAGAATTAAAATATTGCCGCTTCTGCTCGTAGCTTGCACCATGCTCGCCCAGCCGAAGGTTTGCGGCATCGCGATTTTTGAGAACGAGCACGTTTCCGACTGGCGAATCAAGCGCTTAATACGGACGCGGGAGGCGCCTTGGTATCACAAGATTATCGGCCGCAAGTCGCCTTTCAGGGCGCGGCAGTTAGAGCGAGATTTGAAGATCATCGAGAATTATTACCGCGCCGAGGGCTTCCTCGATGTCAAAGTCCGCGCCAACGCGCACCTCGACGGCGATGAGGATTGTGCTTACATCAACATCTTCATCGAGGAGGGCGAGCGCTTTATCCTCGATGGAATGAGCTTCGAAGGGTATATCCCTGACCACGTCTCCGAGGGCGAGCTTCGCGCAAGGCTCGAGTCCGAGGCGGGCGAGCCGGTCAACCCGAACCTCCTGCACATGGACGCAAGGCGAATTCGCAGGCTTATGCAGGAACGCGGATACCCATACGCCACAGCGGCGATGGAGCTTGAAAGACTTCCCGACTATACCGCACAAGCGCTTTTCCGGCTGGATTTCGGGAAGTTCGCACATTTCGGCCAAACCAGCGTCTCCGGCCTCGTCTTGACCAAAGAATCGGTGGTGGAGCGCGAGCTTAAAATCGAGGAAGGCGCGCCGTTCGACATCTCGAAGATCACATCGAGCAGGCAGGAGCTTTTCGGCACGGGGCTTTTTTCCGCCGTGGTGATAGAGCCTGTCAATTTCGACTTCCATCCCGATACAATCGACTACAATGTGACAATTGTCGAGCGCGCACCCCAATGGACAACCCTCTCCTTGGGCGCGGGGAGCGAGGGCGATTACGACTTTGTATGGCAGGCCGCGGGTTCATGGGGACATCGCAATCTTTTTGGCACGGGTCGAGAGCTTGCGCTGGAGCTATCATCAGACTGGAAACTCAACACGGAGGGTGAAAACATTCGCGAGGTCCTCAGCCAATGGTCGAACCTCAACAACCGAATCGAGCTGAAATACACGGAGCCGTATATCTTCCGGAGGAAAATTCCCTTCACTATCAATCCCTATTACGAGCCGGGGAACTCCGTGAAAATCCCGCAATACACGATTCAGCTCATCGGCGTGAATTTGAGCGGGATATATCGTCCGAACCCGCACCTTACGCATTTGGGGTATGTCGTATTCGAGATTGCAGACATTTATGACATACGCGACCCTGAGGTGCGCGAGGATATTTTCACCAGAGAGGGGCAGTTTTTCACACGAAGCGTCGGCTGGACGACGATTAGCGATCATCGCGATAATCTGCTTGTCCCGACGGAAGGCTCATATACATACGCACAAGCCGAGATGGCGGGATATTTTCTCGGCGGCGACAAGCACTATACCAAGCTGGTTCTGGACTTCAGGCGCTACTTCAGCATTCGTGAGAGTTTCGTTTTGGGGATGCGGGCGAAAAGTTCGGTTCTGGGGAATTGGCGCAAGGGAGAGCACGTGCTCATCCACGACAGGTTCTTCCTCGGCGGCGCGAATTCGGTGCGCGGCTGGAAAGAGCGCTCCATCGGGCCGGTATCGTCGAGCGGCGCGCCATTGGGCGGAAAGCTTTCACTGCTCGGTAACATCGAGTGCAGAATGCCGCTCATCTGGCAGATTTGGGGACACACATTTTTTGATGTAGGCAATGTTTGGACACACGCCGAGGCATTCGAGATTTCGGATTTACACGGGAGCGCCGGATGGGGGCTTGCGGTTATCACGCCCGTCGGGCCGGTGCGCTTCGACTATGGATACCAGATTATCAACCGCTCGGAAACGCCGCCTAAAAGCAGTTGGCATCTCTCGCTGATGTATTCATTTTAGCCATTGTGGGCGAATGGAAACAACAACTAATAAATTCGTCGCGGACGTAATGCTCGGAAGGCTCGCCCGATGGCTCAGGCTCATCGGTTGCGATGTTTATTATGACAGCACCGGCGAGGACTCGGCGCTTCTATCGAGAGCGCTCGCCGAGGACAGAGTTCTCCTCTCCGCCGACCACACTCTCGTCCGGCGTGCCGGAGAGCGCGGCTATCTCGTCATCTCCGATAATTTCCGCAAACAGCTTGCGCAGATAGTCGTGCACTTCGGGATAGAGCCGAACCTCGATAGCGACATCTGCCCCGATTGCAACGGCAATCTTCGAGATGTCCCCAAGCCTTCGGTGAGGGCCGATGTGCCGGAATATACATACCTCACGCACGATCGATTTCGGCTCTGCTCAGAATGTGGCAAAATATTCTGGCAAGGAAGCCATCGAGAGCTTGCCGAGAAGGAGCTGAAGAAGATTTTAGCGAATATCGAAACGTCCGGCTGACTTGACGGCTTAATCGCCGTGAAATATAGTCAATGCTATGAAAATCAATAGATTACATGATTTCAATGTCGATGTTGACGAGGCGAGGGCAATTCAGGAAGAGCTTGCATCGATGGTCATTGTTCGCGAGGAGGGCGAGCCGCCCAATATCGCCGACATCCGCACGATTGCCGGTTGCGATGTCGCATTCGATGCTAATACCGAGACCGCGTTCGGCGCGTTAGTTCTCATGTCATTCCCAAACCTCGAAGTCATCGAGACCATCACGGCAACATCGCCTTTGACATTTCCATACATCCCCGGATTCTTGAGCTTCCGCGAGATGATCGTGCTCCTCGAACTGTTCGAGAAACTTCGGCGCCCTCCGGATGTCGTTCTCGTCGATGGGCAGGGGATAGCCCATCCGCGAGGGCTGGGGCTGGCGAGCCATCTCGGGCTGTTCCTCGATATTCCAACTGTCGGTTGCGCCAAAAGCCGTCTCCTCGGCAAACATGGCGAGGTCGGGACATCCAAAGGCGGTTGGACGCCGCTTATTCACAAATCGCGGGAGGTGGGAAGAGTCCTTCGCACCCGCGACAATGTTCGGCCGATTTTCGTCTCGCCCGGGCATCTCGTCTCTATTAGAAGCTCCGCCGAAATTGCCATAGTCTGCGCACGAAAATACCGAATCCCCGAACCCACGCGAAACGCGGACATAGAAGTAGCAAGGTTCAAACGGGAGACAGTTCGACACGGCGAATAGACATTGGGACGGGCTTCGCCCTCGCAGTGAAGGATAAAAGAAGACTTCGCCCCATTCCAGACACCGATTCAAATATCACTCACATCGAATTTCCGATGGAATGTTCCCCGAATAAGTCTATACTATAAGGAAAGCATATGGAATTAACTCTTGCGGGCGAAGAGCCTCTTCATTGCCCGCGACGAGACCTCGCGAACCTCGCGTATCGCGAAGATCTTTGAAAATAGAAGAAAAATCGCAAAGAAAACGATAGTTGGCAGGGCGAGATGCGCTAACTTGGTCAAAAACGGGACGGCGGTGATCATTTCGCGGGATATGTATCGCGCGAAGAGCCACGCGCCTAAGGCACTCACAGCACCCGCGCCAGTCACGCGAGCGATGTTAGAGAGCACCGGCCTCAAGTTGAACTCGGGGAGTAGCAATTTCAAGTGATACATAAGAAGCGTTACCGTGAAAATGGCCGTCAGGCTTGTCCCGAGCGCGAGGCCGCCGTGATCTAAGTAATACATGAAAATAATGCTCAGCTCGATGTTCACCACGACGCCCGTTACTGTGATGAGCACCGGCGTTAGCGTGTTCTTCAGGGCGTAAAATCCCTGCGTAAGCCCTCGGGCAAGCCCCAAAAAAGGAAGGCCTATCATGTAAAACATAAGTGCCCATGAGACCATAGGAGTAGATCTGGCCGCGTCGAAGCTCCCGCGCTCGAACAGCAGGGAAACGATTTCGGTGCGAAGGGTGATTGTCACCAATGCGATGGGCAGAAGAAGCGTGAAAATCGACCGGACGGTGTATGATAATAGTTTCGCCAGATCGCCTCTCTCTTCGAGTGCCGCCGAGACGGAAAGGCTTGGAAGCGTCGCGGTGGCAATGGCATATCCAAGAAGCCCCAAGGGCAGATATAGCAAGCGATTGGCGTATGTGAGCGAGCTAACGCTACCTCCGGGCAGAAGCGATGCCAATAGGACATCGGCAAAGTAGTTCAGCTGGAACGATGCCAGCGCGAGCAGGCTCGGAAGAAGTAGCGTTCCGACTTCTATGAGGTCGTGCCAGCGAGATTTGAGCGACCACGAGAAGTTCCAGCCGGTTCTCTTCATCCAGATGAACTGCCAGAGGAATTGTAGCGCGCTCCCCGCGACAACGAAAACCGCTACAGTCTCGATTCGTCCCGTCTCGGACGAGAGGAAAAGCCCGGCGACCCCAGTGCCCAGAAGCCAAGCGATGTTCATGAACGCTGGCGCCACCGAACTGACGAAGAACCTCCTATGGGCGTTGAGAATTGCGTGACAATACGCCGCAAGCCCCATAAAGCCGGCATATGTGAAGAGAATACGCACAAGCTTGATGGCGAGTAATTTGCGCGCGGGGTCGTCCCGCCAGCCTATGACGATGATGCTTATAAGTTGCGGCGCAAATAAAATTCCAAGCGAGCAAATTACAATCAGCGCGGCGAAAAGCGCGGTGAACACAGCCGATGCCATGCGAAAAGCGGCTTCCGGCCCCTCGCGGCTCTCGACCTCGGAAAATTTCGGCAGAAAGGCCGCCGAGAGTGCCCCCTCGCCAACGAGATTTCGCAGAAGGTTTGGGAAGCGGAAGGCCACCGAGAAGGCATCTGCGGCGACGCCAGTGCCGAACAAGGCGGCCATCGCCACCTCGCGAAGAAGGCCGAATATCCTTGTCACCAGCGTGCCGAGGCTGACCCATAAAGCCGAAACCGCGATTTTTTTTCGTTCGTCCATCAATAGAGAAGGATATAAACTGTGGTTAAAAGTTCACAAAAAAAATTACTCGCACTGGATTTCAGTCCTCGAAAGAGGTCTAACAGCTCGCGTCTGCTCGATTTCGCCCTCAAATCCGCAATCGCCGAGGGAATCGGGATTCTCCGATATAAGCCCCATGAGATGAACATCGCGCCGTGCGATGCCTGTGAGACCTGCTATGACGGCTCGCCCTGCCCCAAAAACGACGACATGGCCGAGATTTACCCCATCCTCGAAACCGCCAATGCTGTCATCATCGCCACGCCGTCATATTTCTACGGCGTGCCAGCGCCTGCCAAGGCGCTAATCGACAGATGCCAGCTCTTCTGGGCGCGAAAGTATATACTCGCAGAAACCCTGCCATCTCGGCCTGCGGGCGTAATAGAGGTCGCAGGCTCGGGCGGACAGCGCGTATTCGAGGGAATTAACTTGACAATAAAGTATTTCCTCGATAGTATCTCCATCGATATGCCCGAACCCCTCGCTTTTAGGCATGTGGATTGCGACCCAAAAGATTTGCCCGACGAGCTATTGCGAGCTTCGGAGGAATATGGCACGAGGCTCGTATCGGAAATTTTGAAAGAGGAGAAAAATGAGAATCGATAAAATCAGAGCCAAGATAATCGAGGCCGGACTGGATTCAGCTTTGATAACTAATCTTGTGAATGTTCGCTTTCTGTGCGGCTTCTCCGGCTCGAACGGCCTTCTGTTGATTTACAGAGAAGGCGCGCTGTTCATCACAGATTTCCGATATAAAACGCAGTCGGCCGAGGAGGTAAAGGGCGCGGAAATCGCCGTGTCGGAGGGCGTCTCGATTTTCGAAACTCTCGCCGAGAGGCCGGAGCTAAAGGCTATCGGGAAAATCGGATTCGAAAAATCCCTCACTCTTTCAGCGATAGAGGATTTGAAATCGCTGTTACCGGATAATCTCGAGTGGGAGCCAATGGAGGACTTTTTCAATGAGCTTCGCGCGGTGAAGAACTCCGATGAGGTGGCGAAAATCAGAAAGGCTATTTTTGTCGCCGAGGAGGCGATGCGGAAGGCTCTTGCCCATCTTCAGCCCGGAATCTCCGAACGAGATTTCGCCGCCGAACTGGAATACAATATGCGCAAACTCGGCGCAGACCGTCAGGCGTTCGACACGATTGTCGTCAGCGGCAAGAGGAGCGCGCTCGTTCACGGGATCGCGAGCGATAAGACTATCGAGGCCGGCGATTTCGTCACAATCGACTATGGCGCAAAAGTTGACGGCTTCCACAGCGACATTACGCGCACATACATCATGGGTGAGCCATCGGACAAGCAGAGGCAGATTTACGAGACTGTTTTTCGCGCGCAGGCTTCGGCAATCGAGTCCGCCCGCCCGGGTATGATGGGCAAAGAACTCGACGCCGTGGCGCGGGACATCATTGAGGAAGCAGGATTCGGCGAGTTCTTCGGGCACGGGCTTGGGCACGGGCTTGGGCTTCTGGTGCACGATGTTCCCCGCGCCGGATCGAAATCAGAGAACATTTTGCCGGAGGGCGCGGTAATCACAATCGAGCCGGGGATTTACATCCCCGATTTCGGCGGCGTCCGCATCGAGGACGATGTGCTTCTCACCGCCGACGGTTGCGAGGTGCTCACAAGCCTTCCGAAAGCAATAGACGAGGTGATAATTCGGTGAATTCTAATCAGAAAAGCGCCATGAACAAAGCCAAGAAAGCCGCGCATATCGGCCTCGGCGTCGTAGTTTTCGGCTTGTTAGTTTTCTTGATTGCGCCCTCGCTGTATTGGATTTCCATGGTGCTGTGGCTCATCGCATTAGGCGCGGGAATAGCCGCGCTTGTGTTCAACCGCCGAGTTTTTCCGAACACCGAACAAATGATGGGACACGATAAAAGCGGCCTCGATGTGCTCGGATATGTCGAAGTCTATGTCACATTCGTGCCGGCGATAGCCGCGATTGCTATGATAATTTTCATTCTCTCGCAAAGCGGGAGCTAATTTTGGCGATAATCGTCCAAAAATACGGCGGCTCGAGCATAGCGGACATTGAGCGAATCATGAATGTCGCACGGCGCGTCGTCGAGCGCAAGCGTTGCGGTGACGACATCGTCGTGGTAGTCTCGGCGATGGCCGACACCACCGACGAGCTAATCGACCTCGCCCTCTCGCTGGACGAAAATCCCCCCGAACGCGAGTTCGACATGCTCCTCACCGCGGGCGAGCGCGTCAGCATGGCGCTCATGTCAATTGCGATTCAGAAGCTCGGGTGTTGCGCGGTCAGCTTCACCGGAAGCCAGAGCGGCATCATCACCGACGACGACCACACCCGCGCGCGCATCATCGATGTTCGCCCGACGCGGATTATCGAGACATTGAGTGCGGGCGCGGTGGCGATTGTCGCGGGGTTTCAAGGCGTTTCCGGCAAAAAGGATGTGACGACGCTCGGAAGGGGCGGCTCGGACACTACCGCCGTCGCGCTGGGTGTGGCTCTCGGCGCGGAGATTTGCGAAATTTACACCGATGTCGAGGGCATATTCTCCGCCGACCCTAACCGAGTGCAAAGCGCGCAACTTATCGAGCGGATTACTTTTGCCGAGGCGCTTGATATGTCCTACTTCGGCGCGGGGGTGGTGCACTCGCGGGCGGTCGAGCTGGCGCGGGTATCGAGCCTGCCGATAATGGTGGCATCGAGCCTCGTCCGGCAGGAAGGAACGATAATTATGAACGAAAATAAAGGCATGGAACGCCCGCGCTTCGTGGGCCTCTCCCGAAGGAATGACATCTGCCTCTGCTCGGGCAATTTCGCCGAGTATGAGAAAGTCGGCGGACTTTTTGAGGAGGCCGAGCGGAGCCGAATTCGCCTCGGTTTTCCGAGGGTTGCCAAATCCGGCGATGTCTGGAGCGTCGATTTTTGGGCGGATGAGCGCGACATAAACAGATTGCGCGCCCTCGAAAATCGCTTCGGCCTCGAAATTGATTGCGATGTTTGCCTTCTGGCGATGGTAGGCGAGGAAATCGCCCAACGCCCGGGCGTTGTCGCCGAGGTGCTGGCATTCATCGAGGGTCTCGGCGTTCGGCCATTGGTAGTCGAGGCGTCGCAGGTGAGCGTTTTCGTAGTGGTTAAGCGCTCCTGTGGCGAGGGCCTGGAGAGGGCGATTCACGAGAGGTTCATTCGCGGGGGTGCATTCTGAGGCTCGAAGAACTTAAGCTTGCGATTGTCGGCGCGACCGGCCTTGTCGGCCGGAAGATTCTCGATGTCATGGCCGAGCGCGGTATTCTCCCGCGTGAGCTTATCCTGACTGCATCGGCGCGCTCGGCGGGCGGGGCTGTCCGATTCGGCGGAAAAGATTATGTCGTCGAGACCGTCGAAGGGTGTATCAAGCGCAAACCCAATGTCGCGGTTTTCTGCGCGGGCGGGCAAGTTTCGCGGGAGTGGGCGCCAAAATTCGTCGAGGCCGGTGCTCTCGTAATCGACAAGTCCAGCGCATGGCGAAGTGACCCCGACTGCCCGCTGGTCGTTCCGCAGGTTAATCCCGTTGCGTTGGAGAGCATTCCGAAGGGCATAGTTGCCAGCCCGAATTGTAGCACGGCGGGCTTCGTCATCGCGCTAAAGCCTTTGATTGAGCGATTCGGCGAGCCGCGGCACATCTTCGTGGCGACATATCAGTCCGTTTCCGGCGCGGGCGCGGGCGGCAACGAGGCGCTTATCCGCCAGCGAAACGGCGAGGATTTCGAGGGCATCTTCCCGCAGAAAATATTCGACAATGTCATCCCCGTAATCGGCGCGATAGACGCGAACGGGTTCAACATTGAGGAGACCAAACTGGCCGACGAGACGCGCAAGATTCTCGCCATGCCGAATCTCCATATCACGGCAACCGCCGTGCGCGTGCCGATAATCGCTTGTCATTCCGAGGCCGTGACGATTGAGTTCGCCTCGGACGCATCGGCAGATGAGGCCGAGAGAGTGCTCGAGTGCGCTCCCGGGCTTCGGCTGATGAAGTCGCCAGAATTTCCCACTCCGCTCTCGGCAGTCGATTTCGACGATGTCCTCGTAGGCAGAATAAGAAACACTCCGGGCGACCGGAGCGTTCTTAGCATGTTCATTTGTTTCGATAATTTAAGGCGCGGCGCCGCGACTAACGCCGTCGATTTGATCGAGCATCTCGCGCGGAAAATTTAGATGGCGTCGGGTTTTTTCGCCCGCACCCTGTCGCGGATATACCAGAATATCATCGCGCCGAGAACCGCGATAAAGTAGAGAATCGTAAGCGTTCTAAGCTCCAAATCGGCGGCGATTGTGATTATCGCCGGAATGAGAGCATAGACAAACCATATAAGCCATTCAATCATAGTTCCTCCAATTCGAGGGAAAAAATAGGCGCGATGCGCCAAATGTCAAGGAGATATTTTGAAAGACGATAAAAGCGAGAGGTCGAGGCCGGGCTGGGACGAATATTTCATGCGCATGGCAAAGCTTGTAGCCACACGCTCGACCTGCATCAGGCGGAGCGTCGGGGCGGTGCTCGTCCGCGACAGGCGGATTCTTGCCACGGGATACAACGGCGCGCCCCACGGACTCGCGCACTGTGGCGAGGTCGGTTGCCTTCGCGAGCAGTTGGGCGTCCCCAGCGGCGAGAGGCACGAGCTTTGCAGAGGAATTCACGCCGAGCAAAACGCCATCATTCAAGCGGCGATTTTTGGCGTGAGCACGCGCGGGTCGGTGCTGTATTGCACTACCAAGCCGTGCATTATCTGCACAAAGATGCTCATCAATGCCGGAGTCGAGCGCTTCATCGTGGGCGAGCTTTACAACGACGATTTGGCCGACAGCTTCATGAAAGAGGCGGGCATCGAGGTCATTTTCATGTCGCCGGAGGATTTATAAACTATGCGCGGTGCTATGCTCAAAATCACGATATTCGCCGCGGTTCTCCTCGCGCTGTCATGCAATTTTGGCGATATGCGGGCGATACGCATGTCTCTCGACGGCGACGAGATTTCCGCGGGCGGCGCGCAGATTGCGATTTCGCAAGTTGGCGCTGAGAGCTACAACGTTTTCCTGCACACGAAGCGCCCTGAGATTCAGATTACATGGGAGGCAAAAGGCCGCGATTTCGAGAATTGGCGCGGCGAGAAATTCCGCGTGAAAAAATTCCGCGCCGTCCGACCGGACGGGACTATCAGCTTCGAGGGCGCTGATGTCGGGGTGATTATCGACATCACCGACATCGAGGGCGCATTCGTCACAGGGCGCTTTTCCGGATGGGTGGGCATAGGCGCAGGGTCGCACCGCGTCAGCAACGGGACATTCCGTGCGCCGGCTTCTTTCTGGCGAAGATGACTTTTCGGTTGAAAATCCACCGTCAACTCGCTATTTTACTCAAATTATTGATAATTATCGTCATTGAGACGAAACTTGACATCAAACGAATTTCGAGGATTGTATGAAATTCCCGCTTAAATGGCTACTCGAACTTTGCCCCTTCGATGACGACCCGAACGTTATCGCGAAACTGTTAACCGAGAGCGGCTCGGAGGTCGAGGATATTCAAGATTTTTCGGACAGGCTTTCCGGCGTGGTGGTGGGGCAGGTCGTGGAGATGACCGAGAATAGCCCGCTCCCCGGCATGTTCGATTGCAAGGTCGAGTTCGGTGAGGGCAGGTTCGCCCGCGTGCTGTCCCGCGCGCCGAATGTTCGCGTTGGCAGTAAATACCCGTTCGCGCCGACTGGCGCTCGCATTTTTGGCGGCAAAGTAATCGGGGTCGCCGATTTCGACGGCGAGAAGTCCGAGGGCATGCTGTGCTCCGGCATCGAAATCGGCCTCGGCGAGCCAAAGGACAAGCTCCTCGAACTTCGCCCAGACGAGCCTTTAGGTGCAGATGTCCTCTCGCTTCTCGGGTGGGACGACCATGTGTTTGAACTTGAGATTACGCCCAACCGCCCGGACTGCTACGGCGTCCTCTCGCTCGCGCGGGAGATTTCCGCGCTGACGGGCGCGCCACTATTGGACAAGCGTCTCATGCCTTCGCAAACCGGCGATGAGGCGGCCAAATTCATCAAAATAGCTCTCGATGACCCATCCGGTTGCCCTCGATATGTCGCAAGGATTATCGAGGCAGTCCGCGTAGGGCCGTCGCCGCTTTCCACCATGGGAAGGCTCTCTGCGAGCGGCATTCGCCCGATTAACAACATCGTCGATGCGACGAATTATGTGCTTCTCTTTATGTCGCACCCGCTCCACGCTTTCGACCTCGACAAGCTTGAATCCGACACGATAGTCGTCCGTTCCGCGCGCGATGGCGAGGAATTCGTCACTCTCGACGGCGAACGGCGCAAACTCAAGCCCGCGAACCTCATGATAACTACACCGGACAAGGCGTTGGCGATTGCGGGCGTCATGGGCGGCCTCGACTGCGAGGTGACGGAATCGACAAAGCGTATTCTCATCGAGTCGGCATATTTCAACCCGCGGAGGATTCGAGCATCCTCGCGGAGGCTGGGGCTTGTCACGGAAAGCTCGATTCGCTTCGAGCGCGGTGCCGACCCTAACGGAGCCAGCCGCGCCGCCGACGAGTGCACAGCAATCATTGACGCTACCTGCGATTGCGAAGTCCGAAGAGGCATAGTCGATGCCTATCCCGAGCCAATCGAGCCACTGGCGGTTAAGCTCTCGCCGAGGAAAGTCGAGGCCGTGCTGGGAATACCGATTTCCGAGGAGGAATACGCACCGCGCCTCACCGCCCTTGGGTTCGAGCGCACGCCCCGCGCGTGGGTCGTGCCGACATATAGGCCGGACATAACGCGCGAGATAGACCTCGTCGAGGAGGTCGGCAGGCTCTACGGATATGCCCAAATCCAGCCGGTTATGTCGGGCATGGGGCCAATCCCCGCACGGAATACGCCGGACAACAAAGTATCGCGAAAAATCGGCGAAGTGCTTCGCGGACGCGGGTTCTTCGAGATAATGTCCGATAGCATGGGCAAAGAGGCTGACTTCGCCTGTTTCTTCGACGGCGATGCCGTTCGCCTCGAAAACCCCATCTCACAAGACTTTGCCATCATGCGGCCAATGATAATCCCCGGCCTTCTGAGAATTGCGGGATACAACCTCAATCGCGAGTCAGACGCCGTTCGGCTCTACGAAATTGACAAAGTATTCGCACTCGAAAGCGGCGAGCCGTCCGAACGCAAGATGATTGGCATTGTTATGGCCGGCGCGATTTCCCCCGAGGATTGGAGCGGCGTTCAAGAGCCTGCGAACATATTCGACTTCAAGGGCGTTGTCGAGCAGATTTTCGAGCATTTCGGCGTGCATTTCTCGATGGAAGCTCAAGATGAACGCGGCTGGGCGCCCGGGAAATGCCTGCGCATCCTGATGGGGGAACATGTCGGCGTTATCGGCATGGTTGCCCCGAAAATCGCAAAGCGTTGGGACATCGATATTCCCGTTTTCGCGGGGGAAATTCCGCTGGCACCATTCGTCGAGAAGCTCGGCGAAATCCGGCAGTTCGCAGGCGTTCCGCGATTTCCATCGACAAGGCGCGATGTCGCCTTGGTCGTGGACGCGAATGTCAAATCCGGCGAAGTGCTCGACTTCGTGAAAGAGGGCTTCCCCGAAAAGCTCGAACGCGCGTTTATCTTCGATGTTTTCGAGGGCGAGAGCATAGGCGCGGGCAAGAAGTCCGTCGGCCTCGCGACGATTTTCCGCGACCCCGACGGCACAATCACCGACGACGAGGCGAACGCGCTCCACGAGCGCATAGTCTCGGCACTCGTGGAAAGATTCTCCGCGACGATACGGATGTAGCGATTTGACTCGAATTGATATATGCATATACTTAATTGATTGTTAACGAAAGGCCAGAATGTCACTTCTCATCGTAGGCTCGGTCGCGCTGGACACGGTATCTACGCCGCACGGCAAAATGGACGACGCACTTGGCGGCTCCGCGACATATTTCTCAATCGCCGCGAGGCTGTTCGGCCAGCCGGTCAACATAGTCGCCGTTGTGGGCGAGGATTTTCCCAAGCGCCATGTCGATATGCTCATAGGCAAGGGCATCAACATCGACGGCCTGCAAATCACCAAGGGCAAGACTTTCCGCTGGGAGGGCGTCTATGACGAGTCGTTCGGCGACCCCGAGACTTTAGACACGCAACTGAACGTGTTCGAGTTCTTCTCGCCGGAGCTTCCCGAGCACTACTGCTGTAGCGAGTTCGTTTTTCTCGGCAACATTGATCCGGCGCTTCAGGGCGCGGTGGTTGACCAAATCGATTCACCGCTACTCATTGCCGCGGACACGATGAACTTCTGGATAGAAGGCAAACTCGCCGATTTGAAGAAACTCATGCCCCGCGTGGATTTGCTGGTGATTAACGCCATGGAGGTGCGCCTTCTTTCCGGCGAAAAGAGCCTGCTTGCCGGCGCGCGTAAAGTCCTGTCGATGGGGCCGAAGATACTGGTTATCAAGCGCGGCGAGTTCGGCTCACTGCTCGTCACCGAGGACGATATGTTTGTCCTTCCGGCGTATCCAATCGAAGCTGTCAAAGACCCTACCGGCGCGGGCGACAGCTTCGCAGGAGGGTTCATGGGATATCTGGCGTCGCGCGGTGAGGTGAACTTCGAGGAGCTGAAGCGCGCGCTGGTGGCCGGCACTGTAGTAGCGAGTTTCAATGTCGAGGGCTTCAGCCTCGAAAGGCTCTCCGCGATAACCCGCGAGGATGTCGAGGCGCGCATGGCGCATTTCCGCAAAATCACGGAGTTCACCGTTCCGGAGTTGGGAGATGTATAGAGCGGAGGCTTGCACTCGCCTCTGACAATTGGAATAATCAAAGGAAACCATCGCCCGTAAGCTCGAAATAAACGCACTTATCGATGCATTCCTCCAATGGGTGCAAATCGACAAGGGCCTCGCCGATAACACCTTCGAGGCATACTCCCGCGATCTGCGCGATTTTGCAGAACACCTCGCCACGAGGGAAATCGACGACCTTTCGCAAGTGACGCCGCTTGTTATCGCTGGACACCTTCGGGCACTGACCGACATCGGACTATCCGCAAAGTCCGTCGCGCGCAAGATGAGCAGTATCCGCGGGCTTTTCGGCTTCGTTATTTCGGAAGGTCTCCTGAAGAAAGACCCCACCGAGGGATTGACGCTTCCAAAGATGCCCAAGTCGCTTCCCGATGTTATCGACTTCCCTTCCGTAGAGAGGATTCTCGAGTCTATCGACCTTGGCCGGACAAACGGCCTCGGGATTCGCGACAGGGCGATAATCGAGACGCTATATGGCACCGGCGCGCGCGAGTCCGAGCTTATCGACCTCGAAACCGGCGATGTTTTCGAGGACATCGCGTTCGTTCGTCTCTTCGGCAAGGGCCGTAAAGAGCGCCTCGTGCCAATCAACGAGTCGGCGCTATACTGGATTGATCGATATTCTCGCGATGTCCGCCCATATCTGAAAAAAGACAAGCGAACGCCAATCCTATTTCTCAACTGGCGCGGCGGAAGATTTAGCCGGATGGGGATTTACAAGATTGTCCGAAAGTGCGCCGAAGGGGCCGGAATCGAGGGCGTTCACCCGCACACTTTTCGACATTCTTTCGCGACCCACCTCGTAGAGGGCGGCGCAGACCTCCGCGCCGTGCAGGAGATGCTCGGCCACGAGGACATCTCGACAACACAGATTTACACGAACATCGGAAAGGAATACCTTCACTCGGTGTATCACAAATATCATCCGCGAGGCTGACATGAGAAGGCTAACACTGCCCATAGCCGCTCTCGCCCTTCTCGGCACCATCGCGCTCGCCCAGCGCATCCCCGATGTCAATCTGGGCGCGCCGGCATTCACAAGCAGGACATATTTCTCGCCATCTTCGGTTGACACGACCACGGATGTCGAGGTTTTTTTGACTATTCCTCATAACTCGCTTCAGTTCGTGCGCTTCAGCGATTTCTTCCGCGCGGAATTCGACGTCCTCCTTGCGCTCTATGACAACGACAGGCTTATCTCGAAGCTTCACCATCGGGATTTGAGCGAAGTCGGGACATGGGCGGAGACATCCTCGCGCGATGGCTCATTCGCCGGGTCTTATATTCTGCGGGAGATACCCGCCGGCGAATATCGTCTGCACATCTCGCTCGTCGATGCCGAATCCGGAGGGAAGTCCACGAGAGAGGCTAAAATCGTCGTCCCCCATTTTCCGCGCGAGACAGCGTCGCTCGGCTCGATAGTCCTTCTCGGTGCAGAGCGGAATCATATAGAGTCCGCCGATTATTATCCG
>DSAF01000137.1 GCA_011388305.1 Candidatus Zixiibacteriota bacterium
GTGTTCGAGCAAAATTCCCTTGACCTTCCGGGCCGTCCCGACGGGGACTGTGCTTTTATCTACGACGATTGCGCCTTCAACGAGAAGCGGCGCCATCTCGCGCGCGGAGGCCTCGACGAAATCGAGGTTCACTGTGCCGTCATCGGGGTTCATCGGTGTGCCGACGGCAATATAGACGATTTCTGCGCCGTGGAGTGCGGCTTTGCGGTCGGTAGTGAACACGAAGCGGCCTGCCTCCGAGTTCTTGCGTAGAAGCTCGCCGAGTCCCGGTTCATAGAAAGGCACCTCGCCCTTTTTGAGAAACTCGATGCGTTCCTCGTCGATATCAAGGCAATAAACATCGTGCCCAAATTCCGAGACGCATACGGCCGTAACAAGGCCAACATATCCCGCGCCGATAACACAAATCTTCATTTCCGACTCCTACAAAGGCGTGAAACTATTATTAACAAATGTGAACTGGCTCGAGTGCCAATGCACCAGAATCTCGCGTAAGAAAATATACCTTGCTCTGACGATTTGCAAGCGCTTTCTCGACTGGGCTTGCTAAAATATGTCGCGCGGGAAGTAGATCGCGCTGGCGCGCAGGTTGCAGACGCAACCTCCGTGCCAGCGCCGTAGTTCGAGCTTAAGGCCAATAAAATATGCGGCCTCCCCTGGGGGAGGGAGGCCGCGGGGGTCGCGTAGGTGAGTAGAAAAGGAGGGTTCTATAGAGGGACGGCGGGCGCCGCCCCCCTCGATAACGGGCTTGCGCCCGATTATCTCTTCTTTCTCATGAACGCTGGAATCTCATAATCGTCCGGAGCGAAAGAACTTATCTTAGGTCGCTCCTCGATGACCACATCGGGTTCATTCACGATTTCCGCTTCATGTGTTTGATCTTCTGTCTCAATCGCGTCCTTCAAGTCGATGTCGTCGAATTTCGGCGGCATATATGTCGGCGCGACTTTCGGCGTCGATTGCGCCTTTTCGACTGCGGGAACATTCGTCGTGAAGATGTCGCTCGAAGGCTTGTGCGCTCGGCTTCCATCGAACGCACGCGCCCTGCGGTTAGTGCGGTTGAATCCCGCCGCGATGACCGTCACGCGCATTTCGTCCTTGAGTTCCTCATCGACCACCGTGCCGAAAATGATATTCGCTTCGCTACCGGCGGCCTCGGAGATGAGAGTTGCCGCGTCGTTAATCTCCTGAAGCGACATATCCGGGCTTCCGGTGATATTGATGAGCACGCCCTTCGCGCCCTCGATAGACATATCCTCCAGAAGACTGCTGGAAATCGCTCCCTTTGCGGCCTCGATAGAGCGGTTTTCGCCCGATGAGATTCCCGTTCCCATGAGAGCATCGCCGCCCATGCCGCAGAGCACGGAACGGACATCGGCGAAATCGAGGTTCACCATGCCCTTGATTGTAATAAGGTCGCTGATTCCGCGCGTTGCATGATGGAGAACCTCGTCAGCCAAAGCGAATGCTTGGACGAGCGGAGTGTTCTTCTCAACAATGCTCAGAAGGCGTTGGTTGGGGATTACGATTAGCGTATCGACGCAATCCTTGAGGGCCTCGATTCCGGAGTCGGCGTTCTGAACGCGTTTTTTCCCCTCGAAATCAAACGGCTTCGTCAGAACGGCTACGGTCAGCGCGCCCAACTCTTTCGAACAAATATCGGCGACGACGCTCGCGGCGCCTGTGCCGGTCCCGCCGCCCATGCCCGCCGTGATGAATACCATATCGGCATCCGCAAGCGAGCTGAGTATCTGGTCGCGGTCTTCCTCGGCGGCTTTCCTGCCAACTTCAGGGTTTCCGCCGGCACCGAGGCCTTTAGTGATCCTCTTGCCGATTGTGATTTTCTGCGCGGCGTTACTGTGCGTTAGCGCCTGCTGATCTGTGTTTACATAGATAAACTCCACCCCTCTCAAGCCGGCGGAGATCATCCTCTCCACAGCGTTGCCGCCGGCTCCGCCGATTCCCACGACCTTGATCTTGGCCGGGCCGGCGATTTCTTCGCTTTTCTCGATTTCGAATAACACCTTGCACCTCCTAATGGTGATGGTTTATAAAATTTGACAAATTTTCAATTATATCTTGCGCAAGAACCATTTGCGTATCTTTGACCACATCCCGCGCTTCTCTTCTGACATTTCTATTCTATGGTGTTTGTCGCTCGCGGATAGAACAGCACCCACAACGCCCGAAAACTGAGGCGTTCTCGCCAAATCGGGCACATCCCCCGCGATGTTCGGCGCGCCGGTTCTCACGGGCATCTCGAACACGCGCTCGGAAAGTTGAACGATGTCGCGCATTAGAGAAGTCCCACCGGTCATAACGATTCCGGCGGAAAGTTTGCTTGCCAGCCCCGCCTCGAATATCGCGTCTTTACATAGCGTCAAAATCTCCTCCAGCCTCGGCTCAATGATATGCGCGAGGAATTTCCGCTCGACGGAGCGCGCCTGCCTCCCCCCGATTCCGGGGATGCTCACGAACTCTTCGCCTTGCACGTTTTTCTCGATTGCAGAGCCGAAATCGACTTTCAACTGCTCGGCCGACTCGAACGGCAGTTGGAGGCCTACGGTCATGTCCTTAGTGACGGACTCGCCCGCGTATCCGAAGCTGTATGCCCATATAAGCGTTCCGCGCGTGAACACGCCGATTTCCGTAGTGCCGCATCCGATGTCGATGAGTGCGACGCCAATCTCGGCCTCATCGGGGGTGAGCGTCGCCATGCCAGAGCCGTGGATAAGCGCGGCCTGTCCATCGGGGATGATTCCCGCGCGCTCGGCGGTGCGGTCGAGGTTCATAAGGACACTCTTGGGCACCATCAAAAGGCCGACATCTGCTTCCATGCGCACTCCGCTCATGCCCACAGGGTCGGTGATTCCGCCCTGCTTATCGACGATGAACTCGCGGACGACCGAATCCACGATAACGGCCTCCGGCGGAACGACAATCGCGCGCGAAGCCCGCAGAACCTCCGACACATCCGTCGCGGTGATGACATCCTGATCTCTCGGGATGGCCGTCACGCCGCGGCTCGCGAATGTCCTCAGCCTATCGCCGCCCACGGCGATGAAGACCTCTTTCACCTCGATTCCGGCCATTTTCTCTGCATCGGCCAGCGCGGCTGAAACGGCCTTCTGAGCTTTCTCGGTATTAACAATGTTTCCGCGAATCACGCCCTCGGAGCGCGCCTCGCCGATGCCGAGTAGTTCCATATTGTTGCCGAGCCGCTCCTCGGCGATAGCAACTTTGGTGCTGTGGCTACCTATGTCCAGTCCAACGTAAATTTCCTGCATAATTCGCCTCAACTTGTATTTTTAGCCCTCTGCGATAGCTTAATTATCGCTTGGTCGGTGTATCTTAAATCGATTGTAGAGTAGTCTGCCCGCTCTGCGCCCATTTCATCGAGAATCGCCGTAAGGCGCAGAATGCGCAACTCCGCGGGTTCACTGCCAAACTTGACTGCGAGACCGTCGCCTGATAGTATCATAGTTATCTCGCGGTTCTCCGCGACATGAATTTCGCTTATTCGGTCGATAAATTGCGGCGACGTGCATTTTATGCTATTATAGAAATCGAGTCCGGCGACTATCTGTGCATCGTCGATCATTTTATATGCCGACACTGCAAAATCGTTGTTTTCGCAAGTGAGAACCGTAAGATTGGGTATTTGGAAAGGCCCCTCGAACGGAATAGCGAGGCCGAAATCGGTGATTCCCCATATCCTGTCGGCGACGAGGAGCATGGCCGGATGCTCTTCGCGAACAATCACATCGACTCTGCCGTTAAACCTTCTGCGAACCTCCGCCCACGCGATTCTCGGGTCGTCCTCGAGTGCTCTCTCGGCATGGCGTTTCGGAATTAGCAGTATGTGCTCGCCCTCGAAGAAGCCCAGTTTTGAGCGAATTTCCGCGCTCGCGGCTCTGTCGTTGCCGGTGATGGTAATCTCGCTCACATAGAAATTCTCGTGAAGCGCGACAAATCCCAACCCTCCGAGCACAATCGTCGGAAGGCCAAGCCTCAACGCATATTTCAAGAATTTCCTCATTAGTTTCCGAAACCTAACTTGATTATTTCGAGTTCGAGTTCTATGTTGAATTCGCGGCGAATTCTATCGCGAACGATTTCAATGAGTTTCAAAACATCACGCGCCGCTGTGCCCTCACGAACGACGATGAAATTCGCGTGAAGCTTGCTGACCTCCGCGCCTCCAACGGCCATGCCTTTCAGTCCAGCGACATCGATAAGCCTTCCGGCGTGGTCGCCTTCGGGGTTCTTGAACGCGCAACCCGCCGAACGTTTGTCCAATGGTTGCGTCTTTGCCCGCTGTGCGCGAATATCGGCGATTTTGCCGGAGAGTTCGTCGGGGGTGGATTCGTCCGAGAGCTTGAACATCGCCGAGTGGATAATCGCCCTGCCCCTCATTGCAAAAGTCCGATAGGAGAACATCTTCGTTGGGTCGAACGAAATTTCGTCGCCCGTCATGTCGAACGCGATAACAGACTCGATCAACTCTCCGGTTGAAACTCCCCATGCGCCGGCGTTCATCGCAATCGCGCCGCCCACGCTTCCCGGGATGCCCGCAAGGCCGATTGCAGAGCCATAGCCGGATTTCGCAGTCGTATCGACGAAGCTATCGAGACCGGCCATCGCGCCCGCGCGGAAGGAATTGCCCTCGATGTGCGCGATTTCGGCGTTCGTCGCCTTGATGAGCGCGCCCTCGAAACCCTCGTCGGCGGCGAGGATGTTCGTTCCTCTGCCTATTGGGAAGACGAGCACATCTTTATCGACGAGAACGGCGAGCGCTCGCGATGTTTTCTCGGCGGTATCGGGCAGAGCGAGAAGTCTCGCGGGACCGCCTATCCCAAAGCTGGTGAGTTTCGCCAGCGGAACGTCCCGCTCGAAAGCGATTTTCGCCTCGCTTAATGCTTTCTCTATGTCGTTGAACTTCCTCAACTTATGCCTTGTCCTTTAACAATTCAAAAAACGCCTTTGTGGACTTCCAAATGTCCCCCGCGCCGAACGAGATGACCAAATCCCCCGGCTGGGCAATGCGGAGTAGCCGTTCGGGGATTTCGGCTTTATCCGGCACATAATAAACCTCGCGATGGCCGTAATCCTTCGCGGCGCGATACACCAGCTCGGCCGTCACGCCGGGGATGGGATCTTCCCGCGAAGGGTATATTCCCGTGACGATGAGCACGTCCGAGTGAAGAAACGCCTGCCCAAAATCTGCGGCAAAGTCTCTTGTGCGCGAGAAGAGATGCGGCTGAAAAACCGCCACGACGCGCCGGTCATACCCGAGCTTTGCGCCCTGAAGCGTCGTCCGAATTTCCGTCGGGTGGTGGCCGAAGTCATCGATTACTATGATGTCGTTTGCTTCCCCGATTATCTCGAAGCGCCGATGAACTCCGCGAAAACCCTCGATTCCGCGCTTGATTTCGGCGAACTCCATGCCCAGCTCAAGCCCTACGGCAATCGCCGCCAGCGCGTTGCGGACATTATGAAGTCCGAGCATGTGCATTTCGATTTCGCCATAGCTGTGCCCGCGAGAGATGACCTCGAACTTGGATAGATTGCCGTCGAATCGGATACGCGTGGCTCGAAGGTCGCTCTGCGTCGAGAGGCCGTATGTGATGACTCTGCGGTTGATTTCCGGCAGAAGGCTTTGGAGCGACGCCTCGTCGAGGCAAAGGATGACCGCGCCGTAGAACGGCACCTTGTTCATGAATTCGACGAACGCGCCGCGCAGGTCATCCATGTCGGTGTAGCACTCCATGTGCTCGGCCTCGAGCGTCGTCACGACGGCGATTGTCGGCATGAGCTTGAGGAACGAGCGGTCGAACTCGTCGGCCTCGGCTACGAGGAACTCCGACATCCCAACGCGGACATTCGCGCCGAGGTTTGTCACCTTGCCGCCGACAATTATCGTCGGGTCGAGGTTGCCTGCGGAGAGCACGTCGCCGGTGATGCTCGTCGTAGTGGATTTGCCGTGCGTCCCGGCGATAGCGATTCCGAACTTCATGCGCATAAGTTCGGCGAGCATTTCCGCGCGGGGGATGACGGGAATAGCTCTGTCCAGTGCCGCCGCCACCTCGACATTGTCGGGCTTGACGGCGCTCGAATAAACGACCACATCGGCGGTGCCGACATTGCCAGCCGAATGTCCGATAAATACCGTCGCGCCGCGCTCTACGAGATTTTCCGTGACATCGCTTTCAGCAATATCCGAGCCGGTGACGGCGTAGCCGAGATTGAGCAGAACCTCGGCGATGCCCGACATTCCCGAGCCGCCTATGCCTACGAAATGTAGTCTTTTTATTTTGTGAAACAGAGTCATTTACTTATTGCTTCCTGCAAATTTTTCAACTATGTCAACGATGTTCCTTGTCGCCTCTGGCCTTCCGAGGCTTCTCATGTTCTCGGACATCTTAGCGTTTTTCTCGTCATCGATTATCTTGCTCAATTCTTCTGAAAGTCTTTTGCCATCGAGCTTTGCGTCTTCTATGACGAATCCCGCGCCGGCCTCGGCGAAGCTTTCGGCGTTCTTGCGCTGATGATCTCCCGCCGCAAACGGATACGGCACTAGCACAGCCGGAACGCCGTAGCACGCGATTTCGCTCAATGTCAGCGCGCCGCAACGGCAAACTACCGCGTCGCTAGCGATATATGCTTCGCACATTGGCGAGATAAACGGCACGATTGCGACATTCTCGGGCACGGAGTCGATTTCCGCGAGGACGCCAAAATGCTTACCTCTGCCGGTTTGCCAGAGAATCGACCAGCCCTCGGGGATTGCCTTCTCGGCGAGTAGCTCGAGCATGGCGGAGTTAATTCTCTGCGAGCCTTGCGAGCCGCCCGTGACGAGCAGTGTCTTCTTCGATGGGTCGAGCTTGAAGCCTTGCAGAATCTCCTCGCGCGACCTCTCCGTGCAAACTATGTCCACGGGATTGCCGGTCTCGACAATCCGCGATTTTCGCCAAAGGAAATTCTCCGCGCCGGAAAGCCCCGTGCATACTACTTTTGCGAAGACGCTTCCGACTCTGCTCGTTAGCCCCGGATAGCTGTTCTGCTCGCAGAGAACAAGCGGCCTTCCCGAGAGCCACGACCCTAATATTGCCGGGCCTGCGACATATCCACCTGTTGCGACGACGATGTCGATTTTCTCGCGCCTAATCAGCCTGACGACTTTCATTATCGATTTGAAAAGAACGAACGGGAAAGCTATCCAACTCGGCGAGGGCTTTCTCGAGAGCGGCACAACCGGCAACAGCTCGAGCCTAAATCCCTCGCGCGGCACGAGTTCGGTCTCGATGCCGCGGGATGTTCCCACAAAAACTATGTCAATGTCCGGGTGGCAAGCCCTCAACTCCCGAGCTATATTCAAAGCCGGGATGAGGTGTCCTCCGGTGCCACCGCCTGCGACCAATATCCGCATTCATACTCCCAAGTCTTTGCTCGTTGGTGAGCAGGATTTCCGTTTCGAGCGACTTTGTCGCGTGGGTCGAAATGTTCAACAAAATTCCGACGGAGGCCATTGCCACGACCAACGCCGAGCCGCCATAGCTGATAAACGGAAGCGGAATTCCCGTCGTCGGCAGGAGGTTAAGAACGACGCCGACATTGAGCGCCGCATATATAAAAATCATGGAAGTCAGCCCGATTGCGAGATTGCACCCGAACCTGTCCGGCGCGCGGAGGGCTATCTTTAGGCCGCGCCAGCTAATGAATAAGAACATCGCCATCACCGCGACAGTTCCCAAGAAGCCCAGCTCCTCGCCGATTACGGCAAAAATGAAGTCCGTGTGAAGTTCGGGAACATACATGAGCTTCTGCACGCCGTTGCCGATCCCAAGCCCGGCGAAACTTCCTGTGCCGAGCGCGATGAGCGACTGTTGTATTTGGAAGCCTGCGCCAAGGGGGTCGCCGCCGCTGATGAAGGTGATAACCCTCGCCCGGGCGTGACCTGAGTGCATCACGCCGAAAGCCAGCGCGCTCACCGCCGGAACGCCCACATAGAGCATGTTCTTCATTGGCACGCCGACCACAAAGAACATTATCGCCGAAACGAGCGCGATTGCCACGGCCATGCCGTAGTTTGGCTGGAGGGCTATGGCCGCCACAAGGCCGCCAACTATGATTGTCGCGGGCAAGAAGCCCTTGGCGAAATTATCGAGGGTCTCGGCCTTACGGGCGAGATACTCGGCGAGGAAAATCACGATGGCGACTTTGGCGATTTCCGATGGTTGTAGCGTTAGACTGTATATTTTTATCCAGCGCGTCGCGCCTCCGGCATCGCCGGCAATCGAGGGAATGGCTGTTAGGAAAAGAAGAATTGCGGAAAAGGCCAAAAATACCAAGTAATACTTCTTGTAATTGCGATAGTCTATATTCAATGTTATAATCATGGCAATTGCTCCGAGAACTACGCGGAACATGACCTTCTGAAAATAGAACCACGCATTGCCGATGGCCGGGTCTTTAGCACAACGGATGCTCGTCGCAGAGAAGATCATCACGACACCCACGGATATGAGCAATATCGTTGTGATAAGCAGTTTTCTGTCGAAATTACTCTTCATTATTACTAATAATTTCCTTAGCTAAATTGCGAAATTCATCGCCGCGATGCTCAAAATTTCTAAACATGTCGAAGCTCGCGCAACCGGGAGAAAGCATGATAACATCGCCCGACTTCGCGTTGGAAATCGCGATTTCTACCGCTCTTTTCAAAGTCTCGGCGCGCTCGATTTTCGTCACATCGCGCCATGCGGTCCCGATTTTATCCGCCGTGTCGCCAATAAGGACGGCGCACTTCACGTTTTTCTTCACCAGGCCGGACACCTCGGAGAAATCCGCACCCTTGTCATATCCGCCGGCGATGAGGACGATATTATCCCCGAAGCTTTTCAGGGCGACCTCCAGTGATTCGATGTTCGTCGCCTTGCTGTCGTTGACGAACGCGATTCCGTTCGACTCGCCGACTTTCTCAAGTCGATGAGGGAGGCCGGCAAAGTCTTTCAATGCGCGGGCAATCGCTTGTGCCGGCACATCGAACGGCAGTGTGCATGCGACGGCGGCGCAGGCATTAGACACATTGTGCGGCCCGGGGATGCCCATCTCGCGCGTGGGCAGAATCGGGACTGTTCTGCCGTCCAAGGTCTTCATCGTGATAACGCCATCGCGGACAAAGCAACCCGTCACGCTCAAGTCGTGCGAGCCAAAAAGCGCCGCCCTGCCGTTCACGCGCGATGCGAGCATGGCGACTTTCGCATCGTCCATCGAGAGGACGCTCAAATCGGCGGCGGTTTGGTTCATAAAAATTCTCTCTTTGGCGCGAAAATATGCTTTCTCGTCGAGATGCCTGTCGAGGTGGTCAGCGCTCAAGTTCAAAATACAGGCGACTTTCGGGCGAAAATCGACTATCTTCTCGAGCTGGAAAGACGACAGCTCGACCACATGAATTGTCTCTTCGGTTGCCGACTCGACCACATCGCAGAACGGCGTCCCGATGTTTCCTACAACGTTGGCCTCGCGTCCGTCGGCCTCGAAAATGCACCCGAGGAGCGTCACCGTGGTCGATTTGCCGTTGCTTCCGGTAACGGCTACGATTTGCCCTTTGGTGAGTCTGAACGCAAGTTCCACCTCGGCGATTATCGGCAGACGCGGCCTCTCGCGCATGGCCTGCCGGAGAATGTCCAAATCCTGCGGGACTCCCGGCGAGACGACAATCTCGTCGGCAGTGCGGAAGACCGCCTCGCTGTGCCCCCCCAACTCGACGGATGCGCCCATATCGCGGAGAATCGCGGCCTTGAATTCGAGTTCGTCACAGGCACGCGCATCGCTTGCGAGCACAATCGCACCCCGACGGATGAGGAGCTTCACCGACGCGAAACCGCTCTTACCCAAACCCAGCACGCTCACCTTTTTTCCGCGATAGTCCATGTTCACCTTACCTTGAACATTGCAAGTCCCATGAGGGCACAGATTATCCCTAATATCCAAAAGCGTGTGACGACGAGGTTCTCCGGCCATCCCATAAGCTCGAAGTGGTGGTGAATCGGCGTCATCTTGAAAACACGCTTGCCGGTGCTCTTAAAACTCGCCACCTGAATTATCACGCTCAAAGTCTCGACTACGAAGACACCTCCGACGATTATCAGCAAAAATTCTTTCTTTATCAAAATCGCGATTGTTCCGAATGCGGCGCCCAGCGCCAAGGCACCGGTATCTCCCATGAACACCTTCGCGGGATGGCCGTTAAACCACAAGAAGCCCAGCGTCGCGCCGACAATTGCGCCGCCGAACACCGCAAGTTCCCCCGCGCCGGGGAGATACATGAAATTGAGATAGTTAGTGAAGTCCACCCTGCCGACGACATAGGCTGTCATCGTGAAGAAAGCCGCAACGATGCCCGAGAGGCCGGTCGCGAGACCGTCGAGGCCGTCGGTGAGATTGATTGCATTCGAGCTACTCGTGATGACGAAGGCAATCCAAATAATGTAGAAATGGCCGAAGTTTACATGGATATTTTTGATGAACGGAAGCTCGGTGACCGTGCGAAGTTCCGCGATTGGCGGGTTGAAGTAGAAAATCGCGCCGATAGTCAGTCCCAGCAATATCTGCCCGATGAGTTTTTCGCGCGCGAGTAGCCCTTTGCGGTGTCCCTTGACGATTTTCAGGTAATCGTCCATGAAGCCCATCACCGCGCTGAGAAAAGTCCCGCCCAGAGCGAGCCAGACGAACATATTCCTCAAATCCGCCCACAGGAGCGTCGATATTGTGAACGCGAGCACCATGATGATGCCGCCCATGCTCGGCGTGCCTTTTTTCTTCTGATGGTGCTCGGGCGTGTCCTCGCGGACGGGGTCGCCGATGTGTTTTCTTCTGAGAAATCTAATTATCGGCGGCCCGATTAGGAAAGCGATGGCAAGGCTCGTTGCGGTGCCCGCGGCTATGCGGAAAGTCAGGTAGCCGAGCAGGTTGAAGCCTATCCAGCTGTCTTTAAGAGGATGTAGCAGATTAAACAGCATTATTCGTCCTCTAACTGCTTGGGCGTTTGCAGACCTTCGCTGTGTCTGCCTTTGCTCACCGCGATTCTGGTCTTGGGCGCGGGGAACCTTTGCGTGATGAATCCCGGATGAATCGGCCGCCGATAGAACTTCCCGTCGATGTATTTCGGGTCGGCGTATCCGCGCACTCCGCTGAATGTCACCCTAATTCGCAGGCCGATGGCGTAAACCGCAGTCACGAATGCCAGAAGGGCGAGAGCCACGATAATCAGCTTCGAGCGGCGCATGCGCCCTCCAGTTCGGTCGTTATTCTCTCGAATTTCATACTCCTGCTGGCCTTCACCAGAACGATGTCTCCTCCTTGTAAGTCGTTCATCAGCCTCGAAATAAGCTCTTCAAAATTCGTCGTGTGAAAAATATTGTTCTGCGAAATCCCCGCGGATATTGCCGGTTGAACGGCGTTCGCCATCAGCTCGCCAAATAGATACAGCTCATCGATACGGCACTCGCCGGCGAATGCGCCAACTTCCTCATGATAGCGGACTTCGTCGCGCCCAAGCTCGAGCATATCGCCCAACACGGCGACTTTGCGCGCGCCCGCCATGGCCGACAGGGCGCGGAGGCCCTGTTTAACGGCGAGAGGGCTGGAGTTGTAGTAATCCTCGATGAAAACGATGCCATCGAGTTCGTGGACGGTCAGTCTTCCGGGAACACCCTCGAATTCGGCCACGCGCCCGACGATTTCATCGGGCGAGATGCCAAGTTCCGTGCAGATTGCCACAGCGCAGGCCGTAGCGTGGGCAATGCCCTCGCCGAGCGCTTTCGCACGGAACGAGATGCCGTTCACATCGAAGATTGTCCGTCCATCGGGGAGCGTCCGAATGTTTTCCACGCGGAAATCCGCGCGGGTGTCGCGCCCGAAAGTCCTCACGCGTTCGCGGGGGAGGATGTCCTGCCCGAGAAGGCGCGGCTCGTCGGCGCTAATGAACGCGACGCCTTCATCAGGAAGATGCTTCAATAGTTCGAGCTTCTCCTCGGCGACTTTATCCAGCGACCCAAGCCCCTCGATATGCACCGGCGCGATGTTAGTGATGACCGCGTAGTTCGGGCTTGCAATTTCCGCGAGGCGGCGCATCTCGCCGGGGAGATTGATTCCAAGCTCCAGCACCGCAAGCTCGTGCTCTTCGATGTCGAGTATCGAGAGCGGGAGGCCTATTAGATTGTTATAGTTCTTTTTAGATTGGGCGACTTGATATTTCGCTTGAAGGCAATGGCTTAAGAGCATCCGCGTCGTCGTTTTGCCGAGGCTTCCGGTGATTGCTATAACGGGAATTGCCAGCTCTGTGCGGTATTCTTTCGCCAGTTCGCCGAGAGCGACAAGTGTGTTCTTCACGTAAATCTCTGGCGCAACGTTCTGAACGCGCCTCGAAACTACGACTGCTTTTGCGCCGCGGGTAATCGCCGAATCTACGAAATCATGGCCGTCGCGGAGGGCGGGCAGTGCGAAGAAAAGCTCGCCGCCCGAAAGCTCCCTGCTGTCGGTGGAGACCTTGCGGATTTCGAGAAGCTCGGCGCACTCGGGGATGAGCACCCCGCCGATGGTTTTCGCGATATGTCCGAGTGATTTAGCTTTCAAAGCGTTTCCCCGAAAATTCATCGAACCATTCTTGTGCGACCTCTCGGTCATCAAAGTGGTTCTTCTTTTTGCCGATAATCTGATAATCCTCGTGGCCTTTCCCCGCGATTAGCACGACATCGCCGGCTTCTGCGAGGGACAGCGCGTGCCTAATCGCTTCTCGCCTATCCTCGATTCGGAACATCGTCGCGCCTGCCGGAACTCCGCTCACGATTTGGTCGATAATCCTGGCGGGGTCTTCCGTGCGCGGGTTGTCGTTTGTGATGACGATGATATCCGACAGGCTTCCGGCGACATCGCCCATCTTCGGGCGTTTGTCTCTGTCTCTGTCGCCGCCCGCGCCAAACACCGTAATCACGCGCCCTTCGGCGATTTGCCTGCAAGCCTGAATAGCATGGCGTAGCGAGTCCGGTGTGTGTGAGTAATCTACATAAACAGCGAAATCTCCCGAACCATGGACTAATTCGAGCCTTCCGGGGATTCCCTTGAAACTCTCCAATCCGGCCGCGACAGCATCCAACGGCAATCCCATCGATATGCCTATCCCTATGGCGCATAAGGCGTTATAGACGTTAAACTCTCCGGGCACGCCGAGGCGAATCGCGGCAATATCGTTGTCGGCGCGAAGCGTGAACTTTGTGTGGTCTTTCGCGAATTCGATGTCGCTTGCCACAAGGTCGGCGGGCGAGTTAATAGCGTATGTGATAACCCTCTCGCTTGCAGTTTTCTCGACAAGCCGCGCTCCGTATTCGTCGTCAACACCAATCACGCTAGTCGATGGCGATTCGGCCTCCTCAAAGAGCCTGCTTTTGACCGCGAAGTAGCTCTCCATATCGTGATGGTAGTCGAGATGATCCTGTGTTAAATTTGTGAATCCAATTGCCGAAAATATTAGCCCGCGACAACGCTGTTGCTCGATTCCGTGACTGGAAACCTCCATCGCGACGCCATCCAGTCCGTGCTCGACCATCTCCGCCAGCGTGCCGAAGAGCTGGACGGGGCCGGGAGTTGTGAAGTCGAGCGGATGGCGTTTATCGTTAATAGTGTATCCGAGCGTGCCAATCGTGCCGAAAGACTTGCCTGCCGCCTTCGCGATGGCTTTTATCATATATGTGGTCGTGGTTTTGCCGTTCGTTCCGGTAATCCCTATAAGTTCCAATTTGAGATGCGGCATTCCGTAGAATTCGGCGGCGGCCTGCGCAAGTGCAATCCTCGTGTCCGGCACGCAGATGACGGGCGCCGAAGGATCTAAGACTCGCTCCACAACCACGGCTACCGCGCCGCGTTCGAGAGCCTCCGGCACGTGAGAATGAGCATCCACCGTTTCGCCGACGAGCGCGAAGAAGAGGTCTCCGCGCCTGACTTTCCTCGAATCCGAGACAAGTCTCGACACTGAGTAACCATTCGCGGAGAAAGTGGCTTCACCGTAAATCGCCTCGATGAGTGCGCTCAGTTGGATTTCTTTATTTCGCATTTCAAGAGGCATATATCGTCTCTATTGATGAATTTGCCGGGCTTGGGATCTTGCGCCATGACGACACCAGAGCCTACGATTCGGAACTTAACATTGGACTGCGCCATCTCGAGAATAGCTTCGCGGATGGTCAATCCTTTGACGTCGGGGACTTCCACTTGAGTGCCTGTTTTATTTTCCATCGGGCGAAGTATCAGGCGAACGGTGCTCCCCGTGGCGACCATCCTGCCTGCCGGTGCCTGTTCCACGACGAAGCCCTCGCCCGAAGTCTCGACCTCGAAGCCCCTCATGGTAAGTATTTCGACGGCTTGACTGGCCGACATTCGCCGAACATCCGGCACTAACGCGAAGTCGCCTTCTTCTTCCGTTTTGGCAGTCGGTTCAATATCTCGAGTGATTATTCCCGTCGCGTATGCTTTTGTGACGATATTTTTCCAAGAGGGCGCGGCTGTCCATCCGCCCCAGTGAGTTTGGCATTTTGGGTTGTCATAAATGATGACTCCCACGATTTGCGGCGACTCGACGGGCGCGAACCCCGCGTAAGAGCTAATGTAATCTGTGTCGGAATATCCTCTTCCGCCCTCTTCTAATTTCTGTGCGGTGCCGGTCTTGCCCGCCGATGGAAGTCCGGGGATTCTTGCGCGAACGCCCGTGCCGCTATCGACAACGGCATGCATCAGCTCGCAGAGAATCTCCGCGGTCTCTTCGTCGATAACCCTGCGAACTCGAATTGGCTCTCTGTCGCGAATCACCCTTCCGGATGGATCGACGACGCTTTTAACGAAGTATGGTTGCATAAGCACTCCGCCGTTTGCTACAGCGCCGTATGCAGAGGCAATTTGCATGGCGGTGACGGCGACCTCGTGCCCCATTGGGAACGCCGCCGGTGTCATGCCGCTCCAGTTTTCGGGGCGATGAAGTATTCCTACGACCTCGCCGGGAAGATCGATGCCCGTCGGGCTTCCGAAGCCGAACGCGCGGGCATAGCTGTAAAGAACCTCCGGCTCGAGCCTCAGAGAGAGCTTTATCGTGCCGATATTTGAACTGTGGATAAACACTTTGCGCGCGCTTAAATTGCGGTGCGGCGTGGCATCTCGAATTGTGTCGTTACAGAAGAACCATCTTCCGTTTTCGCAATCGACTGTTTCCTCGAGGGCTATTGCGTTATTTTCCAGCAGAGCTGAGAAAGTCACCAACTTGAATGTGCTTCCCGGCTCGTAGATGTCCGTCACTTGCCGAAGTCTCCTCGCGAAGAGATCCGCCCTTCCGGGGTTATTGGGGTCGTAATCGGGATAGCAGGCCATCGCAAGAATCTCTCCTGTCGATGGTTTGATGAAGATGGCCATCGCATTGTCGGCTTTATATCGCTCGACGCCCTCGGCAAGCTCAGCTTCTACAATTTGCTGAAGCTCCGGATGGATTGTCAGGTGAATATGTGCGCCGGGGATTGCGGGTTTTCCATCGAGCTGATATACTCGATACGGTCTGCCATGGGCGTCGGAGATTATCGTCCGCTGGCCGTTTTGGCCCTTGAGATAAGAATCGTATCGGAGTTCGAGTCCCTCGCGACCTTTGCCGTCCACATCCACGAAGCCGAGGATTTGCCCGGCGGTTCTGCCATAAGGGTATATTCTGTTATACACCGGCGTCGAGAAGACGCTGTCTTTCTCGAGTTCCTTCAGAGCGAGAGCGCTGTTTAGGTCAACCTTTCTCGCGAGATACAACCAGTTAAGCCTTGTGCTTTCAATTCTCCTCCCGATATATCCGCGCTCGAAGCCGACGACCTCGGCGAACATCGAATCGACTTTGTCGATATTCTTTATGGAGCTTTTCGTCGTCCAGAAGTCATAGGCAACTGTATTTTTCGCGAGGACTTCGCCGTTCCGACCGTAAATTTCGCCCCTCGCCGCACGAATAGTCTCGACTTTGCGTTGCTGGTAGCTGGCTTTAGTTTTCCAATAGTTCGATGAGACAATTTGAACGGCGAAAAGCCGCCCGACTATAACAACCCAGACGGCGATGCCGATAATTCCGATAACTATAAGCCTGTCTAAACTACGGCGACCAACCACAATGTGCCCCCAATATAGAAGGGCGGTTTATATAGAGCCGCCCGTCCCCGTGATATTGTTCTCGAAAGACCCCGCGAATATCCCATCAATTTTTCTGCGCGCGCGTGCAAAGAATTCGTTCACCGAGAACTGCTCTCCGCTTTCACTCGGAATAGCCGGTTCTGCAAGGACTACGACTTCATCGAGCTTCGCCGCGCGGAGTCCGTAATCGGCCTCGGCGACACGTTCGAGCTGTTTTGTCTCAATTATTCTCACGATGTCGCGCTCGATTTCGTTGTTCTGATTGGTGAGCAGAACGAGAAACTCTTTATTGGCGTCCACTCTTTCCTCGATGCCAATCATGTAAGCCCTCTGTGCCACTAATGCCAGCGAACAAGCTATTATAAAAGCCCATAAAAACGGGATTTTCGCCTTTTGGATAACTGTATAAAATCTTTTTCTCAAAATCCCTCCTTGCCCTCGCTTGTCAAATCTTCACGGCCGCCCTAAGTTTTGCCGACCGCGCTCTGTTGTTCTCGCGGATTTCCTCCTCCGAAGGCCTCATCGGTTTTCTGAACGGCCTACGGATTCGCGGGAGATGCCCGCACCTGCAAACAGGAAGCTCCGGCGGACAGATACAGCCCTTTTCTTCGCCTGCGAAGAACCGCTTGACGATTCTATCCTCCAGCGAGTGATAGCTGATAACGACAATAACGCCGTCCGGGATTAGTTCATCGAGTGCCGCGGAGAGTCCCCGCCGAAGCTCCGTTAGTTCATCGTTGATAAAGATCCTTATGGCCTGAAAGACGCGCGCCAAGTCGGCGTTTCGGCAGTTTGGAATCGCGTTTTTGACGGCTTTGGCAAGCTCTTCCGTCGTCTCGACTCCCGTCTTGTCGCGCATCTCGATAATCGCCCTCGCGACTCTCCCCGGATGGCTAACTTCGCCGAACTCCCGAAGAACCCTCGCCAACTCGCCAAATTCGACAGACTCGATGAAGCCCCGCGCCGAAATCTTCGCCTCGCCCATGCGCATATCCAATGGCGCAGAGGCGGAGAAACTGAAGCCGCGCTCCGGCTCGTCGATTTGCGGGCTACTCACTCCGAGATCGAAGAGCACTCCCGCCGGCACGCCAAACCCGCTTTCCATAGCAATCTCCGCAATGTTAGCGAATCTGCCCTCGACGAATTTGACTCTGTCTCCGAAATGCGAGAGCCGCTTATAGCTTCTCTCGATTGCGCTCGCGTCGCGATCAATGCCTAAAAGAACAATGTTGCTATTATATTCCAAAAGGGCTTCGGCGTGTCCGCCGTCGCCCAACGTAGCATCGATGACAAAATCCCCGGGGACATTACCGAGGAGATCGACGACCTCATTGCACATCACAGGATGATGAAACTCAATCGGCCGGTTCATTCGCTTTTTCGCCGAATTTCTTGCGCCCCAAATTTGAGAAGAAGAGGTCTGCGATCTCGTCGTAATCTATTTCACTATTCGCACATGCCCGCTCGTAAAGCTCCTCGTTCCAGATTTCAACCCAAGAGCCAACGCCCAAAACGAGAACTTTGTCCTCGAGTCCGGCGAACTCCCGAAGATGCTTCGGGATGATGATGCGGCCTTGGTTGTCGAGTTGAACCTCGAAGATATTCGGAAACAATCTTCGCGAGAAGTTCACGACGCCTTTAGCGTCGTATTCCGGCTTGAACTCGCGGGCGGTCTTGAAAAACTCATCTGTGGGGACGAGCGAGAGGCAGTTGCCGGAGCCTTTGAGCATGATGAAGTTCCGGTAGTATGTCACCTTATCGCTGGGAGTCGTTTCTCTGTCGCACTCTCTTAGAGCGATGGGTATCTGCAGTCTGCCCTTTGCGTCGATTTTATGTTCGTAGCGTCCGTAAAACATTTTCCCCACATTTAGCCTAAAATAGGGAGCGTCCTCCACTTTCATTTCGATTATAAGTCTAATTACCGGAAGAGTCAAGGGGAAAAAACAAAAAAATTTTTATAAGTGCATAAAACATAACAGCATACTAACATCTGTTCGCTTGACTTGCGAAGTAAAAATATCGCAGTTTAGCTATAAATCGCTGTTTTATAATTAGTTATAAAGTTTTACTTCAGGAATGTTCTAAGCTGGCAGGAAGAAATTTAATTTATATTTTCGTGTAAGTATAATTAGTTATTGCACTGCAGTGCAATAAGTTACGCGCGCGAGAAAAGGAGTAGAGGTTTTTTCTGAAAGTCGGTGGCTTTTTAATAATTTACAAACTACGCGAGGTAATGAAATGCTCCGCGTCATCGAGAGTGTGGACTTCGCCGGAAAGCTCGGCATATCTTAGTTCTGAGAGGATTGTAGCTACTTTTTCGGCGGGAATATCTTTCACAATTTCGCCGAGTGCACTGCCCCTTAAGAATCTGGGTGCGCCTAAATTCGGAAACCGCCGCGCGAGACGAGTCTCTAATCGAACGTCCGGAGCAACGAGCGCAGTCAGCTTCCGCACGGTAGAAAGTTCGGGCGAGTCCGCCAGCGCGGTCGATAGCGCTTTGGTTAAGTTGTCGAAGTCAAGCGCTAACCGAATGCCGTCGAGAATGCGCGAAATTTTTTCGCGCTCTGCCTTCGGGAATTTCAATCGTTCGAGTTTTTTATCAACTTCAATACGTAAGTCTTTATTTTTCAATTCGATAGGCGCGAGAAAAATTGCCCACATCCCTGCGCGGGAGATTCCGTGCACTGCCGCACTATTGAGAAGCGCTACCCGACGAGCCAATTCGATGTCATCGCCATCGAACTCTTCGCCGAAAATCGCGCACCAAATGCCGAGCTTGATGAGCAGTTCCAAGCCATTCCCCGAATGACTGCACTCGAGGATCCCGCCGATTTCACCGCGAACTCTCTCTGCAGATAACGTCTTGACGCCGTTTGCGAGTTTCTCTATTGCAACAGCGTCATCGGACGACAGCTTAAAATCCAGCCTTGTCGCAAAGCGCACTGCCCGAAGTATGCGAAGTTTGTCCTCCTCATATCGCCTTATCGGTTCGCCTATCGCGCGTATTGTTCTCGCTGACAAATCCGCGACGCCTCCCACGAGATCGACGACCTCCAACGTGATCGGGCGCACGGCGAGTGCGTTAATCGTGAAATCGCGACGCCGAACATCACGCTCAAACGAGTCGGTCAGGCGCACCTCGCAGTGTCTGCCATCGCAGGATGCTTCCTCACGGAAGCGCGCGATTTCGATAGTTCCGTGCTCGGATGGCACACGATAGACGGAGTATTTGCAAAAGCCCCACGGTCGGGCGTTCGGAATTAGCTTCTCCAGTTCTTCGGACGGGCAAGCCGTGCACAAATCCACATCCGGAGAGGGAATTTCCAGAAGCGCATCGCGGACGGCGCCGCCCACGACGAGCGACTCAAATCCTGCGCGCTGGAGCTTTTCGGCGATGTCGAGCGCAAGAATAAACTGAACCCGCGAGACCTCGTTCTCCGGAATGCGAAGCCTCACTTGCCCGCCCCGATAATCGCGATAGCCCGCTTGACAGAATTGCCCTCGGAGTCACTCGCGAAAACGATATACACGCCGGCGGGAAGGCGTTTTCCGCGGTCGTCTGTGCCGTCCCACTCAATGTTGAAGCCGACCGGATCCTCCGGCCGCGCGAGAATTCGGTGGGAAACGCCGCTCCGGTCGTAAATCCTCACAAGGAGGCCGCTCCCCGGAAGTGCGACGCGAATATGCGCAACCTCCCTCGAAGGGTCGAACGGGTTAGGCGAGATTTCGATACTATCTTCCCCCTCCGGCTTGCCCCAAATAGCATTCGGGCAACCGGGAGTGCTCCCGGCAGGGCAACAGACGATCTCCGTCCCGCCGATAGTAGTCACCTCGGCGGAGATGTCGTATGTCATGCAATCGCCGAAGTCGGCCTTGACGTAGGTAATTAAATGCCGTTCCCTGCCCTCGGGGTCGTGGAGGCGAACGAGGTCGCGGTCATTGTTGAGAATCGGCCATCCGCTGGGACGTATGATAAATGCGCCCTCGCAAAGCGTGTCGGCGAAAATATCGGGGTTTTGGCAGAGGACGGCGAACTGCCCGGGATGCAGGGTGCAAGGGGGAATCGTCCGAAGGGCAAGCTCATCGCCGAGTTGCCAACCGGTCAAATCTACGGGAGAATCGCTTTGATTATATATCTCAACCCATTCCGGAAGCCCGCTCGACTGGATGAACATGAACTCGGTAATCGCAATCGGCCAGCCGGGGATAATGTCCTCGGCGGAAGCGACAAGCGGTATATATAATGTAAGGAATAGAATCGCGAATTGCGGAATAATTCGTCTGCCGAATTTGCGTTTTCGATGCATCATTCCGTATCGTCTTGAGCTTCGAGCAACTTACCGGAAATTAGATATTCCTGAAATGTCAAATCTCGATACCAATATCCGCCGACATATTGAAGAATCGTAGTGAACTGCTGTGCATCGACATAGCCGGGAAGCGCGGCGACTACTTCGCCGGTAGTGTCGATAAAAGTCGTGTATGGCACGCCTCTTCCAGCGAAGATTGCCGCGATTTCGCGTTCTGCAAGCTGTCTGCCCATCCAATCGATTCGGCGGTTCGAGGCGATGTTCAGCTTCGCCCCGATGAAGCCCTCATCCAAAATGCCGAGGACTGTCGTGTCTTTGAATGTAGAGTTGTCCATTCTACGGCACCAACCGCAACCTAATGAATAGAAATTGATTACGAGGTGCTTTCCCTCGGACATTGCCAGCGGATATGCCTCGGCGAAATCGAGCCATTTCCAGGCGGAGTCTTCCGCCGCCGAAGCAGTAAAAGCCATAGAGGCAAGCACGAACACAATTAGCAATATACGAACTTTATTTTTCATGGCAGTTATTATACTTATAGCCCCGCTAATGTCAAACCAAATCCCTCGGCGGCCTCAAAATTTGCCTTTCGGATGTATCAGTCGCGCGATACGGGCGTGACCGCTTTTCATAGTGAATAAATATCGCAGAGTCAACGCGATAGCGCGTTTTAGATTTTTGGGCGATAGGCTCTCGGTCTCGTTCTGTCGGAGAAGCCCTACTTCGAACGCGCGATTAGGTCGGCGATAATCGGTTCGAGACGCTTCGATGTCTCGCGTGCGGTGAGGCGAATCATGGCGATTGTCGTGGCGACATCGAACACGGCGACCAATATGCCGAAATCGGCCACGAGAGCGATATATATGTTAATCCTTTTCCCCTGATGAAAAACGCCGGTGAATTCCTTTTCGCCCACGACCGATGCTAACGCCTGTGTGCTCGCGAAAGAGCCGGCGGTTAGTGCGGCCAGCGACTGAACATCGACGCCGGCGAAATCGCCCCTGCGCGAGAGTATCATGCCGTTCTTGCCGACGAGCATCGCCAGCCGTGCGCCGCTTTCCTCGATGAAGCCCGTCAGGACGGACTCCAGCTTAATCTTATCGCTCTCCAAAATGACTAAATTCAAAACTCCCCCTATTTCTTGATGTCTTTGAGGATTTTCGCCACGACCATGCGAGTGATATAGTTCAACACCTCGAAAACGCCCTTGCCCTCGGTCGCCACGGCCTCGAACGAGGGGACTTTGAACTCCTCACGATTGAGAAGATATTCCATATACTCCGGCCTTGCCGCATCGGCGAGGTCGCGTTTGTTATATTCGAGGATATAGGGAATATCGCTAAGTTTGACGCCTTCTTCGAGAAGATTCTCTTTGAGGTTCGTGAAGGAATCGACATTGTCCTTCTGGCGCGACCACTGCGAATCCGCGACAAACACTACGCCATCGGCGCCCTGAAGCACGAGCTTTCGCGTGGCGTTATACTGCACCTGTCCTGGGACAGTATAAAGCTGAAATTTCGCTTTGAAGCCGGGGATAATGTCAGTCTCCAACGGGAGGAAGTCGAAATACAGCGTCCGGTCGCCCTCCGTAGCGATGGACACCATATCCGTGAGATTCTTGCTCATTATTCGCTGATGTATGTAAAGCAAATTCGTCGTCTTGCCGGACATGCCCGGACCGTAATAGACGATTTTAACCGTTACCTCTTTATCGGCTACGCTAATCTGCGCCATATAGACCCCTCATAAAAATCAAAGCCCCTCAACGCCTAACTCTGTTTTTCGCCTAATGTCTTCTCGTCAAAACCGATTTTCTCGGATAGTTCCTCGGCTTCGGAAGCCCATTTGGAATCTTCACGGTTTTCGGGCATTTTCTCTATCAATATCTCCGGCGAAACCTGTTGCATAATGTCAGCCAGCGGAATCAGCAGGGTCAGCTCCTGAAGGTTTCTGCCCTGCTCGGCGGAGATGAAATTAACCAGCTCGATGGGCACTTGGTTGTATATGTAATCCGCCGTAAGCTCGATTTTTCCGGTCTCGAGTTGGTCAATAATCATCGAGAGCGGCACCTGCAACTTGTAATCCGAGCCGCGCCGAAGTAGCTTATTCAGCACAGCGGAAGCCTCGCTGGTTTTGCCGTAGTCGATAATCCTGCGAACGGAGATTGTCACCGTGTCCGAAGGCTTCTCCGCGAGGCCTTTACCGGCGGGCTTGGTCTTGCCTTTTTTATCGGTCTCTTTTGCCGGTGGCTTTTCGTCCTCGGCGGGTTCAAGAGGAAGGCCGGGGGCTTGTTCGGATTCCTCGTCCGGCATTCCCGGAAAATCCGGAAGCGGCGGGAGGTCATCGAGCGAGACGATTGGTTTCTCATCGAACGATAAATCCGGAAGGTCGCTATCGCCCAAAGACTTAAGGAACTCATCGAGATCGGGCTTTTCTTCTTCCGGCGGTTCGGCCTGCTCGTCCATTTCGTCGATAAAAGATACTTCTTCGGCAATTCCGTTGGGCAGTTCGATTTCATCCTTAGGAGGCTCCACCTCCGGAAGAGGCGGCTGTTCGTCGATTGGCGGAAGCGGCGGCGGCGGAATATCGCCGATGAGTTCTTCGATATCGACTGCGTCTTCGGCGGGAGGTTCCTCGGGCAGAGGCGGTTCCTCCGGTTGTTTCTGAACTGGTGGCTCGCCTTCCGGTTTCTTGGATGGCATCTCGACTTCCAGTTCAGGAAGGCCAAGCTCGGGGGCCTCCTCTTTAGGCAACTCCTCGGCACCGGGAATTTCGAATGCGGGTAACTCGATTTCGTCCGGCAAAATCTCCGGTGAGGGCTGTTCGGGAGGCGTTTCGAGCTTTAGCTTCTTAGGCTCGGCGCCGAACATTTCAAGGGCTTCATTCGGCTCATCGGGAAGTAGCGGCTTTATTTCCTCCGAAACTTCGAGTTCGGCAAGCTCTTTGAGTAGCTCGTCTCCGCTCTCGCCTGCGCTATCTTTGAGGGACTCCTCTTCGCCCAAAAGCTCTATAGGCTCAGGCTCCTTGTCGCCCTCGCCGAAGAAGCTCTTTCCGTTAAGCTCCCCGAGAAGTGCTTTGAGTTCGGCGTCCAATTCATCGGATGGTGATGGCTTTTGGGACTCGGGTGTTTCCGTCTTTGGTTTTTCTTGGGGCTTCTTCTCGGTCTCAAACTCCTCGGCCAAATCCTCCAAGCCAAGCTCTTTCAGCAATTCGGAAGATATTTCGCCCGATGATTTCCCCTTCTCGACAATTTCCGATGCCTCTTCTTCAGAGCTAAAATCTTCGAGCCACTCCGGCGGCAATTTCGTTTTCGGCGGCGGAGGTGGAAGATTAGCGGTTTTGGGCTTGGCGGCTTCTTCTTTTTCGGCCTTCTCGCGCTCGACCTTTTCGGTTATCACCGCAACAAGTAATGGATATGCCAAACATGGCGAGAGAAGAACTTGAACGATGAAAACATAATTGTTTATATAAAGAGCATTGAAGAAGTATTCTCCGAAGCCTTCGTGTAGTTGGGCAAAGAGCATGAAAAGAACGGTGCCTATCATTATCGAGAAGAGCAACCTGAAAAAGAGGATTATCAAGAAGCCTTGAACCCAAAGATTTGGTTTGATTTTGTAATTTGAAAAGAGGAACAGGGACACGAGATAGACGACAAGCTCGAAAAGCACTTTAAAGCCTATTGGGAACTCCAGCACCGGAAGAGTTCTCGATGCGGAGAACAATGCCGCCGAGAGCGCCACTCCCACGAGGAACACTACCACGACTATAATCAATGAGGTTTTCGTGCTCAAGTTCTGCATAGCCCGATTAAGTTAGTTGTGCGGAATAATACGCACTCTGTTCAAAATGTCAAACATTTTGAACGGTCAAGTTTTCGGCGATTACTATCTTATACTCGTTCCTTGCGCTTCTCCTTGCTTCTACGAATATGCCTTATAAGAACTCTTATGGCAACGAAATATATCCGGTAATTACGATGCCAATCTGTTGCGGGCCGTAGGCCGTGCTCGATGTCGGCGACGACCAGCTCATCCAGAGGTTTTCGGATGTGCCGCTCTCGATGTGCCATCCGCCGCTTCCGAATACTTCGCTTGTCGCCCATCTAATCGTCGGCAGAACCGCATCGGCGGTAAGCCCCCATGTAGTCGGAGGAATTGCCGAGTTGTTGAACTTCGCCTTCAGAGCGAACCTGTTGGCACCCGCGCCATAACCGGCAGTCCACGGACCCGAATTAGCTATATGCAATCCGAATACCAAAGCATGACTTCCGGTGTTGTGCATGGTCATCTTCTCCGAGGCATCCATCGCGGCTGTTTCGTTGAGTCCTACATCGCCGATTCGCCATGCGGCCGTATCTACGGAGAATTCCAGCACAACGATTCCCTGAAGGTATTCGGCGATGATGAGTTCCGCCGTATCCACCGGCGAGAACTCGAGCACAGGCTCCGTTCCACCGGCGCTCCATCTGTCGAAAGTCCAGAGCGTGTCGGCTCTTCCGTCTGGCGTTGAGACCTCGATATTCGCAGTCGCGCCGATGTCATACCAGCGCAATGCTTCGGAGACGTCCGTATAATATGTCGATTCGAACTTTATCCATCCAGTCGCCTGAAGCGGGTTCTTCTGGACGGTCAGCGCAAACTGGCGCTGGTATGTCGCCGTAAGGCTATCCGTGCCGGCGACAGGTCCGATATTGTGCGTCCTCGCGCCGCCATCCGACCAGCCCGTCCAACGGAAACGCCTGCCGGCATCGATGTTGTCGATATCGCTAGCAGAAATCTGATAGACCGCGCCGGAGTCGAGCCACGCCGTTGCCGATGCGCTCGTCTCGCCCGAGAAGACCGTCCCGCCGACAGTGAGCGTGCCGAACGTATTCCAGTCGGGGTCTTTGGCGAAGCGGTATCTGTATTGTTTCTTCATGAATGCGGTGAATACGGCGTTTTCGCAAATCGGCCCGATGGTGTGCTCTATCGCGCCGCCATCCGACCACGAAGTGAAGACAAACAGCGAATCGCCGCCATCGGCGGTGTCTGCGGGCGTCGATGCGATAGTGCCAATCCAGCATTTGGGGACCCAAATCTCGGCGTGGCTAGTGCGGTCGAAGCTCACGCCATCGACGACGAAGCCTCCGAAGTCCTGCGCCGGCGATTTGAAGAGGTCAATTCTCACGCCGCGAACGAACCTCGCCACGGCGGTTCTCGGCGCATCGGCCATATCGATTGTCGTGGCGGTGTCGCTGGCATCGGCGAATATCGCGCCCTCGGGAATCGAGAGCCAGCGGTCGAAGTAGTATGCCACGCCGCCGCTTTCGATGCGATTAGACACGACAATCTCCGCCTCGTCTGTGTAATAGCCCTCGGTGCCGAGAACTTCCGGCGCACCGCCACCGCAACCGTCAACCGCGAGATTGAGCTTATATGCCGGCCCATCGAAGTGCCACTCTATCTCGCTCGCCTCGTCGATAACGAAGCTCGCTTCGTGGCCATCGCCCGAGCCGACGCTTCCCGTGCCGGTGTAGCTGGCGCATATCCACGCCATCCCCGGCGCGAATATATCGAGACTGTCGTTGGTTGCGTCGATTGTTGTGCCCGGCGTGAACCAAGTCGTCCCGACGGGCGGCCAAGGCGCGCCGTGCTCGGAGATTACCACCAACGGCACCATCGCCCCCCAGTTCCAAGTGATGCTCGTGGGTTGTGTGATGTCGAAGCTCACCGAATCGGCAGTGCCGCCGGGGGAAAGGTCGCCGGTGCCGAGATAGCCCGTGCAGTAGGAGCTTGTCAGCGGGTCGGGGTTTTCCACGAATGCGTGAACCGTCACGCCTGCATCGAACCAGTGCGTGCCCACCGGCGGAACGGGTGAATCCGCGCCGGAGTTGAACACGGTGAATGCAAACTGTTGCACGAAGTTCGCCGTGAATGTCGTCTCGCTGACTGCAACAACCGTCCGCTCGCGCGATCCGCCGTCGCTCCAATTTTCGAAGCGCGCCCGCAAGCCCGCGCCCAGCGGGATTCTCTGTTTGGCGGAAATTACGTGGCTCGCGCCGGGGAGCCATGTCGTCACGAACGGCGACGGGTGCGCCGTGCCATCGACGATGACCGAGTCGCCGTAGCTATCGTTGCGAATGGTGACGGTCACCAGCTCATCGCGAAGGACAACGCCGTCCACGGTGCCGCTACCCTCGATGTCGAACACAGCCTCGTCGATCATTGTCGGGCTTATGTAAGTCCCACCGTCGGATACGATAAGGCCTATATAGATGAGCGTGTCCGGCGGGGCAACCGCTATTGGCGTCAATGAATAGGCTCTGACTCGGACGCCGGTGTCGGCCGAACGGGCGATAGGCTCTGCGCTGGTCGTCTCCCAGTCGATTACGGGGTTTTCGGCAAGTCCATGGAATGTGAGCATGTCGCCATCGAAGAAGAAGTCGAAGCCGATCGAGTCGAGCGGGACTGTCGGCAGATTCTCGTGGAGAATCACCGGAATCCATATCGTCGCGCCGGCCGAGGAGAACACCGAGTCAATCGGGCTAACCTCGAAGGTGCCGTATTCTGCGATTGCCGTCTCCGGCTCGGCGATAGCGATTGTCGTGGTGGAAGAGAAAATATCCGCGATGCCGTCGCCGCGCCACTTTCGGAAGTGATAGCGCGTCGCACCGTCATAAACCGGATTCTGCGCGGAGATGGGGACATCCCCCTGAAGATAAAATCCCGTCGCGATGAGAATCGGGTCGGCGAGGCCGCAACCCTCGGCGGAAAGATCGAGATGATAAAGCGTATCCCAGCGTGCGATTTCCTCGATTGGTTCGGCGGGAATAGCGACGGCGGGATTGTCCGCGCCGATGTAGCTTCCCGCGCCGATGCCCTGCCAACTGTCAAAGCGATACAGAACGGCAGGCTCGATGACTTCCTCCGGCGATACGGAGAACGCAACCATAGAGCCAGCGGGATGATAGCCTCCGCCGAAGACCGTGCCGTGGTCGCTATTGACATCTACCATATAATGTGTCTCGTAGTTCGCCGACTGAAGTATCGGCGCGTTCATCGTGCAACCGGCGGGATTGCCCGCGCCGGTGTAACTTCCCGCGCCCCAGCCAGTCCATCCGACGAACACCTGCCGAACGCCGTCGTCATCGATAATCGGGTCAACGACGGAGAATACTCTGTTCGCGCCACGGTCGAACCAGCCCTCGCCGGTGGCTGGCGATGGGCCGCCATCGACGGTAAGATAGTGTTGCGTTTTCCAGTTCGCAGTTTCGATGACGGGCGAGGTCATCGTTATTGAGCGGGGATTCTCCGGGCCGGAATAGCTTCCTTCACCGGTTCCGCTCCATCCGGTGAAAACAAATCGCGTTCCGTCGATTGTGACGGTCTCAGGCTCGACGGAGAAGGTGGCGAGTTCTCCGGCGTCGAACCATCCGCCACCCTCGGGAAGGCCGTGGGGGCTGACGACGTCGAGACGATACTGCAACTGCCAAAGCGCCGTGATTTCCTCGGGCGAAGTGAGCATGAAGCTGTGCGGATTGTCCGCGATTATGTCGCCATCGATTTCCCATCCGGCGAATCTCCAGCGGATGCCCTCCGCCGAGTCGATTGTCGCCTCGACGGATATTTCCACGGTCGAACCGGCGGTGTGCCAACCCTCGCCGAGGGGCGTTCCGCGCGGAGAGTCTATCGTGACGAGATGCTCGGTCCGCCAGACAGCGGTTTGCGTGTTGGGCGTTGTCACATTCCAAGTGGCAGGGTTATTAGTGCCGGAATATGCGCCAGTCCATGAAGTAAATGCATAGCGCGAGCCTTCCGCGAATTCCACGAAGGGATCAACGACGGAGAATTCCGCCGGTGTCCCGTGGGGATACCAGCCCTCGCCGGTGGTCGCCGAGTGGACGCCGTTCACCGTGAGATAATGCCTTCGCGTGTATGTCGCCGTCTCGGTAATCGGCGCGTTCATCGCGGCGGTCGCGGGGTTGTCCGCGCCGGTGTATGAGCCGTCGCCCTCGCCAACCCATCCGGCGAATGTCCATTCCGTTCCGCCGGAGACCACCGTCTCGTTGGCGATGCCGAACTCGGCATCCGCGCCCTCGGGGTAGAAACCTTCGCCGAAAGGCTCACCGTGCAGGGCGATTACCGTGAGTTTATGCTCGGTTTCGTAATGCGCGGTGAAAGTCGTATCGGTGAGCGGCGCGACACTGTGGAAAAGCGCTCCGCCATCCGACCAGTTGCGCCAAGCCAGACGGGTGCCGCCGTATCCAATCGTCTCGAATGTGCCGATGGAATGCGATTCTCCGGCCATCCATGTCGCCTCATAAGGCGATGCCTGTTGGACTCCATCGACCAGAACGCGGGCGTCTTCGGCGGTGTAGTCCGTTTGGACGGTGACTTCGATTGGCGCGCTGATGATGAGAGTTCCCGGATGCGTGTTCGCGCCGGACACATCCGAGGAGAAGTTTTGAAGTAAGATTGTATCCACCGCCGCGGTAGTCTCGGTCGAAACGAAGCGCGCGACGCAGAGCACCACCGGTGGATAAACAAGGCTCGGGCTACGGTTGCCATAAACAATAAATGTGCTATCATCAAGAACGATATGAGTCAATGTGCTCCATGCTATGTCCGGCCCTGCCGAGAGCGAGACGAAATCGACAAGCCTATGCGGGAAACGGACTTCGAACTGCATTGTCATCATCGTGAGAGCGAAGGGGTTATAGAGTGTAATCGGCACGTCGAACACCTCGCCAGCATCTACGAACATCGTCTCCGGCGGCGAGACCTCGAAAGCGGAGTAGTGCGCGATGAGGCTCAAAGAAGTATCGACATGAACCAGCGTGTTGTTCGAGAATTCGTCGTCGAAAGTGCCGCCGCTCCAATGGGAGAAAGATAGCCTGCTACTTCCGGAAGTAACCAACGACTGTGCATATATTTCTTGCCAAGTATTCTTGGGATGCCATCCCTCGCCCTCGAATTCGGGCAACCCGTAAGCGCCGTTGTCGGTGATGTCCACGTAAAAGCGAAGCTCCCAGCTCGCGCGCTGGACTATCGGTGAGTTCATTTGGCATGTCGCGGGATTGTCCGCGCCGTTATAGGCGCCGTCGCCAATGCCCGCCCAGCCGTTGAACCACCATGCTTTGCCGTCGATGACGACTACGCTCTCCGGCTCGATGTGGAACTCGGCGAATTCGCCGGCATCATACCAACCCGCGCCGAAAGCCGTGCCGTGGGCGCCTGCATCGACGGTCAGGTAGTATTGAAGTGACCATTGTGCCGTCTGTGTTATCGGCTCGTTGACTGTGCAGAAGGCCGCGGAGTCGCCGCCCGTGTATGCCTCGTCGCCCTCGCCGCCCCAACCGTCGAAAACCCAGCGGATGCCCGCCGTGGAGTCGATGATTGTGGGCGAAATCGAGAACCATGCGGTGTCGCCTTCGTCATACCAGCCGCCGCCGGTAATAGTTCCCCTGCCGCCATCGAAGACCATGACCATGTGTTGTGTGTGCCAAAGCGCGGTCTGCGTGACCGGAGACAGCGGGTGGAGCCAAAGCGAGTCCTCTTCGCCGGTGTATGAGCCTTCGCCGATGCCCTCCCAGCCCGTGAAGACGAACCTCGATGACCCCTCGACGACCTCCGTCGGGCGAATTTTGAGAACAATCGAGTCGCCGCGGGCGCACCAGCCGTCGGTTTCGGGAGTGCCGTGCGCGCTCTCCACGCGGACGCGGTAGAGCGTATCCCATTGCGCTATAATATCTTTCGGCGAATCAACGAGAATCGAGCATGGATTGGCCGCGCCGGTGTAATCGCCGCTCCAACCGGTGAAGATGTAGATAATCGAGTCGCCCAGCGCGATGGAATCCGGCGCAACCGCTACGAATGTGCTGTCGCCTTCATCGAACCAGCCGTCGCCGGAGACTGTCCCGTGCGCGGTTTCTGCCGTCACGCGATGTTGCAGAACATAGAGCGCGGTGATTGTCGTGTCGGTGGTCGGGCGAATCTCGCGCCCGCGTTCGGGGCTGTCCTCCCAAGTGTCCCAGCGATGGCGGCTCCCCTCCCCCTCCGGCACGAACTCCGGCGCAACCGCGAAGTGCGGGCTTGATATGACCACCGGAATCGTCGTGCCGACGGGATAAGTTACATCGTCGAGATATATGCTGTCCGCGGTGGGGCTGGCGAGAGTCAAATCGACCAAGTCCGAAACGATGACAGCCCTGTTGCCGCCCAGAAGGCCGAACTCCGGCGAGTTCACGCGGACGATGTTCAGCTCGAATGGTGCGGTTCCGCCCGATGTTGCCTGCATATTCACGCAGAACAAATCGACGAAGTCCGAGACCACGAACGGCTCGGCGCGATATGCTTGAATATCCACGCGGATAACGCCGCCGCCGAGGTTCGTCGCCGTTGCGCTAAGGTAATCCCACGCGATTCCGCAGGCAGATATTTCGTCGAATGCGAGAATTCCGCCGCCGAAAGTAATCGACATATCGAGAGTGTCCAAGTCGATGGGCGCGCCGGAGATTGCTTGAACAGCAACGCTCGCGACCTCACCGACCGATGTCCAGACGGAGTCCGTCGCGCCGATTGCGGCCTCCGAATAAACTGCCGTCGCGACGAGAGCGGAGTTCACGAGCACAGTCGTGGCAGGCTCTGTGGAGTCGGCGAAAGTGCCGCCGGTCCAGTGGCTGAAAATCTTTGGGTTCAAAGACCTCGCGGGGTCTGTCACAATCGGCGATGTCGAAATCTCCGTCCATGTTCCGTGCGGGAACCAGCCCTCGCCAGTCATGGCGGGCACTGCCGAGCCTGTGCCGACGAAGTCGAGGCCGAGATAGTGCGACTCTTGCCAGTTCGCCGTCTCGCGAATCGGCGCGTTCATGACCACCGACGCGGGGTTCGCCGCGCCGGAATACGCGCCCGCGCCATCGCCGGCCCACGACTGGAAGACGAATTTGTCGCCGCCGACAATAAGCGATTCCGGCGTCACGGAGAAGTGCGCCGTCGCGCCCTCGGGATACCAGCCCGAGCCGGAGACCGCGCCGCGCAGGGAGACAACCTCGAGCCTGAAACGGTTCTGGTGATTTGCGGTGAAAACCGTGTCCGTCGTCGGGCGGACATAGTGCGAGCGAAGCCCGTCATCGCTCCACGAGGCGAAGTATTTGCGATGCCCGGGCGAAACGGCCTGGAACTCCTGCACCGCGATGAGATGTTCGCTTCCGGCCGGCCACTCAGCCATGAACGGCGAATCTCGAAGGACGCCGTCAACAAGGACTTTTCCGCCGAAATCGGTGCGAACGACGACGGAAATCGTTTCCGTGACGCGAAGGACGCCATCGAGGGCGACCGCGCCGAAGAGGTCGAATCGCGGCGAGTGGAAGTCCAGCTCGTGAAGGCCCGAAGTCGCTGATACATAGAGGATTAGCTTGAGAAGAGTGTCGCCGTCGGCAATTGAAAATTCGGTTGCGTTGCGCGCGAAAACCGTTGCGGTAAAACCGTCGTCGCTGATATCAAGCTCGTCCCAAGCGAAATCCGCGGGGACGACGCTATTAGGCGCGATTCCCGCCGGAAAATCGAAGTCCCAGCCGATACTGTCCGCCGTTCTGCCCTCGCCATGGAAGATAACCGGCACGGCGATGAACGCCTCCGGTTCCGCCAAAGTGACGGCGGGCGGCCCGAACAGCGAGTTCCCCGTTTCAAGGGAATACACCGCCGTGAGCGCCGTCGGCCGCTCGACGAGCACAGTCGTAGTGTGGGAGAGGCGGTCAGCGATTGGCGCGTCGCCGCTCCAATAAAGGAAATAGTATGTGTCGCCGCCGTCATCGACAAACTCATCGGCCTCGATTGTCGTCCAAACGCCCTCGGCGAACCAGCCTTCGCCATCGAGCGCCGGGATGGCGGGCGTTCCGGAGTGCGCAAGCGTCAACTCGTGGAATGCGCTCCACTGCGCCGTCTCGACGCAAGACTCGTAAATCGTCATCGTCGCCTCGCGCAGAGGCCCGCTGTATGCGTCATCGCCCTCGCCAAGCCAGCCGTCGAAGAGGTAGTAAGAACCCTCATAATGCACCGAGTCCGGTGAGACATCGAAAGGCACGACCGTGCCGGATGCATACCAGCCATCGCCGGTTGTAATTCCATGCTCTGAAATGACATGGAGTCGATAATCTATGTCGAAGTCTGCGGTGAATGTCGTATCAGTAAGCGGAGCAACAGCATGAACTATCGCGCCGCCATCCGACCACTCGTCGAAAGTCATGCGGACGCCCGCCGATGGATACTGCGGTGAAGGCACGCCGATAGCCCGCTCCTCGCCGCGATGCCACAGCGCTTCATAGGACGCGGAGTGTAGAACACCGCCCACAGTGACGTTGCCGAGAAGCGGCGTTGTCGTGACGGTGACAGAGACGCGCCCGAGGATGTTCACCCAGCCGGAGTCGGGGCTTGCCGTCTCGATGTCGTGGCCGCAATCTCCGGCGATAACTTGCGAGACGCCGTCCGCGCCGGCACGGACGTTGAAGTGAAGGTTCGCCAGAATTTCCCCCGAATCTACCGACAGCGGCGAAGGAGATTCGGCATAAGTGTATATCTGCCCGGAACTTCCGGATGAGAGGTTCGTGCCGGTAAGTGTCGGCCATGCCAAGTCCCCGACTGTGATTCCGGAATATGAGAGCTGAGTATTGTCGAAATAGAAGTTGAGCGAAATCGTCGAGAGAACCACGGCCGTAGGGATGTCGAGAGCCACGGGAATGGTGATGCTTCCCGAGGGCACGCCTAAAGTCGTCTCCGGCACTGCAAGTTCGAACGCGAAAGGCTCGTCGGCGTAAATCGCGATAATCGTGTCCGGCGAAGTGACGAAGGCCTCCGTTGAGTGCGAGAACCTGTCGGCAATAATGCCACCCGACCACCACGCGAAGAACTTGGTTTCCGCGCCGTCGGCGACGGTGGCGTCGGTCTCGATGGCAGTCCACTCGGAGTCGTCCTGCCAACCCTCGCCGGTCATGGCCGGGACGCCCGCGCCCGTGCCCGTGAATTCCAGCTCGAGCCAGTGTTGCGCCTGCCAAACCGCCGTCTCCACGATGGGCGTCATCATGACGCAGGTCGCGGGGTTGTCCGTGCCGGTGTATGAGTCATCGCCGGTGCCCTCCCAGCGGACGAAAATGTCCCGCGAAAGCCCGTCGGTGATAACCTCCGGATCGACGGAGAACTCGCGCTCCTCGCCGCGCTCAAACCAGCCACTACCCTCGGTCGTGCCAAATGGCGAAACGACATCGAGATAGAGTAGCGTATCGAAAAGCGCCGTGAAAGTGCTGTCGGAAATCGGCTGAACATTGTGGAATCTCGCGCCGCCGTCCGACCAGCCGACAAAGCGCGCCATCTCGCCCTCGCCAAGCGGATTGAGCGAATCGACGCCAATCTCGCGAACCTCCGCGCCAACCCATGTGTCGGAATATGGCGCGGGGAAAGGCGTGCCGTCAATCCAGACGGAGTCGCCGCCATAGTCGGTGGTGACGGTGATGTCGATTTCCCCCGGAACAATTTGCACCTCGCCGGGATATGTCTCGGCGCGCTCGAAAGCGTATTGGAAATCGCTGAAATCTATATCGACAGTGCCCGTCGCGTCGATGTTTGCGCGCATGTGATAATAGAAAATCGTGTCCGGCACATCGATGTGCATCACCGAGCCGGGAACATCGCCGAAAACAGAGATAGTCCCCGCTCCGGGCGTTGCCTCGAGCCGCGACCAAATCACGCTCGAATTTATGAGTCCTAAAAACTCTAACTTGTCGTCGTCATAAGTCATCGTGAAGCGGAAGCTGTCCGTCGGGAAGGGGATGGTCGCATCGATGAGCGCGGGCAGAAGGAATTCATGCGCCGGCGCGACAATCATGTGATCCTGCGGATAGACCTCCAGTTCAGGATCGACAAGATAATTCGCGATAATTGTCCGCGGCATATCGGGATTGACGAACCAAGTTCTTGCGCGCGTGCTGTCACGAAGGTGTCCCGCGGCATCCGACCAATGAGTGAAGAAATACCACGCGCCTTCGACGAGTAGCGATTCGGCGGTGATTACCTCCACGGAGTCGTGGACGAACACCCAACCCTCGCCGATTTGCGCGGGAACGCCCGTGCCGGTGCCGGCGTAGTCCAGCTCGAGCCAATATGCCGTGTCATAAATCGCATGCTGGTGAATCACCTCGCGCATCTGCACCCAAGCCGTGTCCGAGGAGCCGGTGTATGAGCCGAGGCCTACGCCCTGCCATCCTCGGAAAATATGGCGCGTTCGGGAGAGAGGGCCGGTGAACACCGTATCAGGACTGATTTGAATGCGCGCCCATTCGCGCGGATTGAACCAAACGCTGTCCGGATGCACCGGCGACGGAGTGGAATACGCCGGCGCGTGGATTATCAACTGGAACATCGTGTCGAAAAAGGCCGTGTAGATCAGCGTGTCCGGCGAAATATGGATTTCGTGGCGCTTGTTGCCGCCGTCAGACCATGAGTGCCACATATGTTTAATGCCCGGGAACGGGTATTGTATGCTGTCCGTGTCGATAATGTGAAGTTCATCCTCATACCACTCTCCAATATAGGGCGAGTCGGCACGAATCGAGTCGTCGATAGTGACGATGCCGCCTTCGAAGTCGGTGCGCACGGTGATGTGCGTCGAAGTGTAATATGTCACGCGGATTTTCTGGTTAATCCTCGGCGTAAAGCGGACGAAGGCCTTGCCCGTCTCGGGAGTAAATTGCGTGACGCGGACACCGATAGCGAACCATCCCTCGCTCAACTGATTGTTGATGTCTGCCAATGCATCGGCGTTGAGGTGCATGGATACTTCGCCTGTTGCGTTCACGGCTTTTGCACCAAAATAGGTCTTATTCCCAATATCGCCGCCAAGGGCGTCGTTCATGTTGGTTAAATCCAGAAGGCGCGCCGACGGGGGCGTTGTGTTCGTCAACATGTCCTCGATGGCGATTAAAACCGGGCCGCCCTCGGAGTTATAGACCGAGTCCACATCGAGAATGAGGCTGACGTCGTTAATATAGGCCGTGTCGGGAATGTCGTTGATATTGAACTCGAGAATTATTACGCGCTTCTCCGCACTGCCTGACATGAGACCACAACCGTCGCGGTCTTCAAAAGCCCAAAGTGTGTCATAAGGCGTTGGAAGTAGCGCAACTGTCCAGCCGCAATACTGCGGAAATCCGCCTATATCGTCGCCGAGACACCGCGACCAAGAGCTATAAAGCATTGCGGGGCTTTCGCGAACCGTGACGGGAATGTCGATGGTGATCGGCTCTGTGCCTGCGCCGATTGATGTAAGAGCAAACAGGCAAATAGTTGCCAAGACAATAAACGATAACACTTTATGCATTTCGAACCTCTGTGTTGAGTTATACTACGAACAAGCTATCCTAATTTGTTAAATATAGAATTATCTAAGTTTAATAGCAAGCCCTAAAACGCCAATTTTTCAGCCGCATTTCTTCGCGAGGGTATAAACCCATCTCCCTTTATCACCCAAAAATCTAAAATTTCCACTTGACACTGCCTTTCCCGAGAATTATACTTTGCAAGCGTTTGAAAACAAGGCGGTATCGTCTAGGGGTTAGGACAGGTGGTTCTCAGCCATCAGACCGGGGTTCGATTCCCCGTACCGCTACCAATTTGGCGGCCTTCGGCCCGCTTTTTTTTCCAATTCATCGTGCAACAAGTTCCCTTGAATAATCCGCCGATTTGAGTAATTTACCATCATGATTATGAGAATGGACAGGGTTTTCATCTATGTCGGCGATATGGAACGCGCCGAGCGTTTTTACGGCGAAGTTTTAGGCTTGAAGCACCTCGAAGGTTTCGAGGGCGATGTGATGTTCGACTCGGGGAATGTCCCGATCATGCTCGTCCCGGCACGTGAGCGAGGTTGCGCTAAAACCGGCGCGGATATTTGCCTTTGGACAAACGACATAAACGGCGATTATGGGCGGCTATTAGTCTCCGGCGTGAAATTTTTCAAGCCGCCCGCGCGCGAAAGCTGGGGCGGATGGATTGCCGGCCTGTTCGACTCTGAGGGCAATCGCATCTATCTCATTCAGTATTAGTCCCCCAAAACGAGTGTATTGAGAAAGTTCTCGATAAGCCCGATGTCCCAGCGCGCCGAACGGCCACCGCCGTTCATCATGAAGACCTTGCCATCGAACTCCGCGAAGCCCAAAAGTAACGAAACATCTTCAGCGTCGAAGCCCGTCGAGCGACGGTTTGCTACGTAGAGCGTTACATCTACACCGTCGCGGGTTCTCATCATGTATCGCTTAATTGA
>DSAF01000150.1 GCA_011388305.1 Candidatus Zixiibacteriota bacterium
CGGCTCGATTGGCGTGAGCACTGGGTCGTATTCGGTGTTCTCGAGAATTGCGAGCCTATGCTCGTCGGAGTGGTAACCTTCGAGCGATGTGATTACCGTCCACTCGCCTGGCTCGATTCCGCAAATCTCATAGACGCCGTCGGCGTTCGTAATCGCGTTCAGCTCCTCGGAGAGCCATACCAGCGCGCCCTCGAGCGGGTTCTCCTCGTCATCATAAACCGTGCCGAAAAGGCAATATGTGGGCGGAATCAAGCGTCTGAAGTTAATGAAAAATATCCCCGGCGTGCCGATTTCGAAATGGTCGTCGGTGCGCATGTTATGCCAGACCGTGTCGCCGCCGACCCACCAAGCATAGCGGAAATGGCCGTCCTCGGGAAGTCCCTCCGGGTTCCACGAAATCCAGTTGTCAATCTCATCGCTGACTGCTACGCGCTGAATGCTCGCTCTCCATGTAATGTTGTCGTCAGCGGAATTGCGAATGTCCCTCGAAAGTTGTCCCCACAAGGGATCATCTATCACGAAATATCCGAAGGGCATATCTCCCGGAGGCGCGGGAGGCTGTTGCTGGTCGAGGCCATAGTCGAAGCCGTCCGTGCCCTCGGAGTCCGCGCCAAACTGAAGCCTGAAGTGGCGGAGCGGATCGCCCGGGGCGTCCGTCCACACGAAAAGCGTTTCCACCCATTCGGGCGTCATGAAGTAGCCCGTCACGAAATTCCATGTCCGTTCCGTCCAGTTCGGCGGATCGGCCATGTCGGAAACGGATAGCGTCACTGTGACGTTCTGGAGGGGATCGAAGTCCTCCGGCGGAATGTAGCGGACGAAAGTTGTTTCTGCATGAGTCGAGATCATAAGGCTAACCGTGACGTCGATGCCATCGACCGTCATCGCTATCGAAGCGGGATCCACGCCGCTCTCGAGGTCGATAATCCCCGCGCGAATGTGTGTGGATATCGCAACGCCGGTTTCGCCGTCTTCGGGGTCGGTGAACACCACTCGCGGCGGCGTGACATCGCCGGTCGGAGTGATAACTTTTATCCAAGCCTGCCGCCCCGGGCCAAACTCGATATGGTCAATGTCCCGCATATTTTGCCATTCCCAATCCATCGGATAGACGCCCGGGAAGGTCGGGAATATGAAGAAATCCTTATCGGCGGCCAAGTCTGCGGGATTCCAGCGAAGTCCCTGCGCGTCGTCGTAGTTGCCGAAGCGGACAATCCACTGCTCGAAAGGCGTTTCCGACGAGCGAATATCCCGCGTGAGCATTGTGAATATCGGATATTCGGGGTCGTTAAGCGGGAAGTAGGCATAAAACAGCGATGGCGGTGCCATAGGGAAAATGATATCAAGGCCAACATCCCAACCGGCACTGGCATCTGCGTCGCCGCCGAAGAACAAATCGACGAACTGCGTATCCGCGCCGGCAATATTGTATGCAAATAGCGGCACTTCCCAGTCCACCGGACTAATCGAATAGCTCGTCCTGAACGAGATGACATCCGATGCTGAGTTCGGCTCGTGCGCGTTGTCCTCCGCGCTCGCCACGACCGAAATCCAAGTTTCCCCCGGAAGCGGCTCGGCGGGAACATAGTGAACGCGGTAGCCATTGGCTATCGGTGCGAGGGCTATCTCGGCGGTGACATCCACGCCGCCAATTAGAAGCTCGATGCTCGCGGGGTTGATTCCGCTTCCCTCGTCCGTCACGTCAAACCAAATCTCCGACCTGACGGAAACTCCGGTAGCGCCGTCTGCCGGATGCCAGTTCGAGAACACCGGATCATCAGACGGATAGTATCCATCGGGCTGGTGAACAATCTTCAGCAATTGAGCGGGCATGAACTCCAGCCCACCGACGTTCTTCATGTTAGTCCAAGTCTCGGGATCTTCACCGGGATAATGCGCGGTGATGAAGAAATCGCCGGCCGGAAGCTCTGCAGGTGCCCACGTTGCGAGAAGCGGCGCGTCATGAGTGATGAAGTGCGCAATCCACATCGTGCTGTCGCCGTCGTCGGGGCGGATATCGCGATATAGCATCGTCACATAGGGATTCTCCGGGTCGTGCATAGAAAAATAAGCGTAAGGCCCGGAAGGCGGTGGAATCGCGAGAATATCATCCTCGTCGTCCAGAAAATACTCTGCTCCATCCAGCCGACCAAAGGTCAAAGCAAACGAATGGCCACCGCCGGATAGCGTCAGCGTCGCCGTCCAAGGCTCGGCCAAACACGCCGCCGCCAGAACGAACAGACAGAAGACAACCACTTTCGTCGAATTTCTCATTTTGCCCCCTTCATAAGGGTGGAAATTGAAATAACGATAATACAGGTTTTGGGTTAATAAGTTTAGGATGCGGCTAACAACATGGACGCGAAAAACATCATCCATATTTCACCACACCGATAAAACTAAATCCCAACACCTGTCACCTAACAACAATAAAAACTATCAAAAAGGGGGGCGTTAAGCCCCCCGATAAATGGCGCTACTTGAGAAGAATCATTCTCTTGGTGATGTCGCCGGCATCGCCCTTGAGGCGATAGAAATACACGCCGGACTCGACTTCTGCGCCGGAGAAGTCCCTGCCGTTCCAGCTCGTCTTGTGCGCGCCGGAGATGAGCGTCCCGCTGACCAGATTCGCCACGCGCTTGCCCATCAAGTCATAGACGGACAGGTCGTAATCGCCCGCACGCGACACCTCGAAGTAGATGTCCGTTGCGGCATTGAACGGGTTCGGGAAGTTCGGGTAGAGGGTCATCTCGCCCGGAAGCGATTGCCCCTTCTCCGAAATCGTGGGGTTGACGCCAAAGCCGTCGAGAATCTTCTGCAAGAATCCAGCTTTGCTCCCGCCCATCGGAATGTCTATCATTCCGCCGAGATACACGCTTTGGACATAAGTCTTGGATGTCGCCGTGCTTCTCCATACGCCCCTGCCATTGGTGGCGTGGGGCATCGGGCTGAAAATCTGCGACCAAAGCACCGTCGTTGCGCCGCTAGCCATCGAATGCTCGAACTCGTCGATTCCGAAGTCGGAAATAGTGCCCAAGGAATACTCGACTGTATCGCTAAGGGCGAACAGCGGGGGCGCGCCCGTTAGCTCGCGGACATTGCCTGTATCCAAACTGGCAATTCCGGGATCGGAGAAACTCACACCGAAGTGCGAATACAGCGAATCATATTGGTTCGAAGCATAGCCATGGCCGGAGAGAATTTGCATAGCATCGGCGCCCTCGATGAAGAGTTTTCCGCCGTTGCGGAGATAGTCATCGAGCTTGCGCCACTCCGGGCCGCGCATCCGAGGGCCGAGCCAGCCCCATGCCGACAGCGGCGACCACGAGATAACTATGATGTCGAACATCGGATTGTCATCGTCATCTACGAAGAAGTAGCCATACAGCCTCTCCTGCTCGCCGGTAATCATCAGCGAATCGCCGGTGAATCCCGCTGAGCGAAGGAGCGTTGCCATCGTGTCCGATGCATCCCAGTCCCAGCCGAGAGCGTCCAACTGCGGGCCGCCGCACCAGTCGATAAGAAGGACGTTCGTCCCCGCCGGAGGATTGCGGTTGTAGCCTTTGCCGAGGACAGAAAGTCCGCTCTCTCCGCTCGGATAAACCGCGGTCATGCCGTAATAGTAGGTGACATCGTGAATGTCGTCCATGTCGAGGTAATACGGCGCGGTGTCGGGCAAAGTCGTCACAAGCTCCGCGACGGAGACATCCGTGAACGGCGCAGTGTGGCGATAAAGCTTATATTGTGTCGGCGATTCGGCCGGTCTCGTTCTCGGAGCCGGAGCCGAAGTGACGGAGTGAATATCGATGTTCGGGCCTTCGAGCGATTTTGGGCGGAAGTTCATCTCCGCGAGTGCTCTTGCGGCCTCGGGATTGCTCCTCTGGGCGGTGCGAAGCTTCTCGCGGTCCATGCCCGGGCGAATGAAATCGCCATCGGCGAGGCGCGCCCCGCCACTGACATAGCACTCGATTGCGAAATCGCCATCGGCCATATCCACGTTGTCGCCCTCCCAGCTCCAGCTGGAATCACCAGCATTGTGAACCCACGCCAGCGTGTCCGGTGATGTGTAGTCATACATCACATAGAGAACATCGGTATCGGTCGGGTCGTGCCAACCGACGAAGAAGACATCGGTGCCGACGGTCACGCCGCCGGGGATATTCACATAAGCCCATCCCCTCGATGTGTCTGTCATGGCCACAGTCGAAGACCAGATAACTGCGCCCGGACCGCCGGTCGATGGGTCTTGTGCCCAAACGTGAATTCTCGAGTTATTGCCATAGGAGAACGGGTGCATGGCGAAGCGAAGCCTCGAAAGCGTCATTCCGTCGCGCGGCGCAACGAATGGCATGGCGTATCCTCCGCCTGCCCAACCGTATCCGTAGTATATCGAGAAGCCGCCCCAGCGCGTGTCGCCATAACCACGAGCGGAACAATGCGCCAGCTTGACGGTATCCGCCTGCATCGGCGGATCCCAGGTGACGAGATTGAAAGCTCCGGGCCAAATAGGCCTCGTCGTCCCCTGAACATTCGACGGCGGATTGAGATAGACCGAAGCCTCCTCCGCCAACATTCTGGAGATGACGACATCGTCGGAAACCAACAGCGTTGTGTCCCATGTCTCGTAGCCGGCTTTGCTCGCCGTGAGCGTGTATCCGCCTTCGGGCACATCGGGGAAGGAGAAGTATCCCGCGCCGTTGGTGGTTCTATTTTGGTCAAAGCCCATGCCGTCGGAGAGGTGAACATTCGTCCCAGAGTGAATAGTCATGCCCTCAAGCGTGATAGTCCCGGTCACAGAGTATGAACTGGTAATCGGGAAGAGGATGAAGTCCACGCCGGTGGTATCCGCCGAGAATGCGAAGGTATCCACTTTTGCCTCGAAACCGCTGTGGGAAGCCTGAACTCGAACCGTCCCGAACTCCACGCCGCCGAGGAAATAGCTCCCAGATGCATCGGTAGAGGTGGTGACACCGGAAGCCAACTCGGTGACGACCGTGCCGGAATGGTCTATCTCGCCATCGAGAATGACCGTGCCGGCAATGCTTCCGCCGGATGCGGGGAAATGGAAATCGTGCACCTGATCGACATCGAGGACGATGTCGAGCGAGTCGGCTCGCCCATCCCATGCGAGAACATACATAGTATAATCACCTTCCGGCGCACAGACCTCGTAATATCCGCTGGCGTCGGTGGTGTCGTGATACGCGCCGATAATGACAATCGAGCCGGAATGGTCGGTCTCGCCGCCGAGCGTCACATGGCCTTCGACGCAATAAGTAGTGACAACCGTGTCGCGCGTCCTGAAGCTCGAAGTCCCACACGCGTCGTTGCCGTGAATATCCGCGGCGCAGACCCTGCAAGTGATAGTCGAATCCAGCGGGAGGGTTATCATGCCCATAGTCGAGGCAGAAATCCTCTTGCCGCCGGGGATGTCCGTTATCGTAAGGAACATGCTTGGCACATCGAAGCCCGCCACATTGAGCGTGATGCTCGACTCGTCGATGGGCGAGGCGTCGATAGCGTCAACCGAGAAATAGCTCGTCGTCTCGGGGACGTCGGTGGCGCCATCCGGCGGATGCCAATTCGTGAAGTGCGGCGGAATAGTATCGACATCGGGAACAGTGCGCACAAAGCGCATCTGGACGTAGTTCATCATGCCATTGCCGGTAATCGATGAGACGGTTCTCATGTTCTGTGCGGAATCCCAATCCACAAGCGTGCCAATAAAAGCCGTGTCAATTTGGAAATTCCCATCAGGCGGAAGAAGCGAAGGGTCCCAAGAAACGACAACATTATCGGTGAAGTCCGCACCGCTCCAGTTTATCGTCCAAATAATAGTATCGTCGTATGCGCTTCTGCCGTCGGTGAGAAGCCTCGGAATATAGGGATATGACGGATCATCCAGCGGGAAAGTGACATAAAGCCCGCCCATGGGCGGCGGCGGCGCGGCCCTATCCACAACGATTGTATCGGTGCCGATAACAACCGAAGAATCGTATAAATCGGAACCATGTATGCTCGTGTGAGCTAGGACAGTTCTTACCGTATCGGGGTGAGTATATGCCGAAATTGGAATAGCCCACTCCTGCGCAAACGCTGAAAACGCAAGCGCCATAACCACTGCTACGAGAACAGATAGTCTGTTTCTCATTTTACCTCCTGCTTGAAGTTTTGCTTTAATCGTAGTTTCATACATACCATATTTGTAATAATTTAAGCCTAATAAGCTAAAATGTCAAGGATATTTATTACTTATATCTCTACTTCCCTGCCCCCCACAAAACCTTTAACTGCGATGAATTCGACTTGGCGCAAGTAGCTTATTGCTTTTTCGTTTTTTCTTCCGAAAAAGCAATTCGGTTGAGTTGAACAGCGTGAACTATCGACGAAGAAGGAGCCTCCTCCTGTTTTCTGAAAACTAACATACCCCAAATGTAATAAGTTGTTTAAGCGTTCTCTGAAGGGCAAATAATTAAAATCGTCTCTATGGTATCGGATGAGATTACTCATTATAGTATAGCTCTGAAGTGGATACCAATTCTATTTTCAGGTCAGTTTTAGTGTTGAGTAGGGTTGACATCGTTAAAATTGATACGTATATTATTATGGATTATATTTTAATTCAACCAAGGAGGTCAAATGAATCGGGCTTTGTTGATTACGTTTGCGTTAATCTTATTTGCCCTGGCCGCTTTCGCGAACAACGAAGTGGTCAATCCCGTTTTACTGGGTGTTAATCTGCCGGTTTACGGTCGCCCCATTAACGTAGATTACACACACAGTTTTTCGCCCATGGGAATCTGCACGATACCGCCCTTTCCGCCGTTTCACGATCTTGACGTGTATATTGCTGGCGATACCTATTATGAGATGCAACATAATAGCACCAAGGGCAGGAATATTGCTGTGGATCCAGATGGCGGCGTCCATATTGCATGGACAGACGGAATCACTCCGACATATACCCAGAGGCGCGCGAAGTATAATTACTTCCATATCGACTCTGTCAGAGCCGGCGATCCAAGTTCGGGCTGGGTCTGCGGTTTCGATGGCGCGCAGGCTGATGGCCGCGATCGTGCGGGATTTGTTAATGTCTCCGTGAATGATTACAGCACGGTCCCGACCGTAGCGTATCACGATAATCGCGGAACGGAAAACTTGAAGAGCAACGCGGCTTTCGACGCCATGTATTACGTCACCGGCGGGGCTAACCGTTGCGTCTTCCTTCAATCCGAAGTGGGACCGGATCCTTATTACGTGCCGGAATGGCCGACTTTCGACTGCGTAGCAATTTGGCCGAAAATTGCCCAGCTCGACACCACTGTTTTCATGGTGAGCACCTGCTCCAACTCCTCTGACACAATTCCCGCAACGGGCGAAGAGGTTGGCCAGAGAGTGATCTATTATCGCGGTTTCGTAAAAGATGTTGCCTCTGTTCCTCAATTGGTTTTCGAGCCGCCTATCGAGATGGTAGATGAGCAGACCGGCATCACTTGCGATTTGGCCGCGTGGTCAGGTGAAGGCCGCACCGAAGTGGCGATGGCATTCATCAGCAGAGATCAGGACATCGTCGCCGATCCTTTCTATTGCGACGCGCCTAACTATTACACGACGCTATACGATGCCGCGACAATCATGGTTCGCAGGTCCCAAGACCTCGGCGAGACGTGGTCGCCGGAGTATTACATCACCGAGCCTTACCTTCATATTTACTCGGACTATCCCGACAGCATCTATCTCGGCTGGGAACTGGACTCCTCGGTGACACCGCCAGAGACAGTTCATGTTTACCGTCCAGTCTATGGCCGTCCGACGGATTTCAACATCACTTATTCCCCCGAAGGCAAGCTTCATGCTGTATGGGGAGAGTTCCTAATGTCGCCTCACGAGGGCTGGGAGACTTCCACAGAAGCTCCTTGTTCTGTTGGCGCATGGCGTAATATTTCGGTTATTTGCCATTGGGACGAAGAGCGCGGTGTCATCGACACTGTTACATACGATCCGATGTGGCTGTTCAGACCGCCCGCGGACTACAGGCCAGAAACTACGCCTATAAGCCAGAGCGGCCCGAGCCACGAGCCGCAGGTAACAGTCGATGAAGACGGGAACGTCTTTGTTTTCTGGCATCAGCGCTGGTCGGAGTATTGGTGGTGCGATCAAGAGACTCTCTTCATCGATAACTCTGCGTTGAACTACCCCAACAGCGAGATTTACTGCGCGGTGTTCAGCCCGGACAGCGGCTACTGGTCGGATCCTCTGAACATCTCCAATACGTTCACTCCCGGCTGTAGCACCGGCTCGTGCTGGTCGGAAATCGAGCTGACCGTCGCCGACCGCGTCGATGACCATGTTCACTTGATGTTCATCATCGACAAGTGCGCAGGGGTTTACATCCACGAATTCGGTGAAGTGGCACTCGCAGATGTCGCTTATATGCGCCTGCCGAGACACGACTTGGTTCGTGCGGCATATAGCGGAGGTTTGATTTCCGATACTACGCACATCTCAGAGAGAGATATGCCCACGATGCCGAAGGACTATCGCCTTGGCTCGGCATATCCGAACCCGTTCAACGCGGCGACGGCCTTCTGGTTCGACACCTACAAGCCCGGACACTACACCGTCGAAATTATCGACGTCACGGGCAGAATGGTCTCGAAGATTCACGACGGCGATCTTGATATCGGCCGCCGCAGGTTCGTTTGGGACGGCATGTCCGACAACGGTTGGTATGTCCCGAGCGGAACATATTTCCTCCGCGCGAAGGACGCCGACGGCAACTTCTCAACGCGTAAGGTGACTTTACTTAAGTAAGGTCATTCCATACTGATGAAAAACCGGTCGCTTGCGGCCGGTTTTTTATGTGACCGAGAGCACTCCGAAATGCGCAAATTGTCCTTGCAAAAAAAGTTTTAATCTCCATATTCCGTGGACGTCGGGGGAATTTCCCCGAAATACACAATACATAACCGAGGAGGTATCATGTCGTTTGTTCCCTACAGCAAGAGAAAATATGAGCCGCTTGGCCCGAAGAGCAAGAAACTAATAGAACGCATCGACCGCCACAGCGCGACGAACTATTCGCCCTATCCCTTTGTCGTAGAATCCACGGATGGCGCGTATCTCATCGACCCCGACGGCAACAAGGCGCTCGACTTTTTGTCGGCATACTCTGCAGTTCTCAAGCATCGCCACCCCGGTGTCATCGAGGCCGTGAAGAAGGAAATGGAGTCCGGCTCGGACTTAGTCTCGCGGGCGATTTATAGCTCGCGCTTCGCGGATTTCGTCGAGATTGTCCACGAGATTACCGGATACGAACGCGTTCTGCCCAAGAGCGACGGCGGTTCGGCCACGGATTCCGCCATCAGCGGCCTGCTGATGCACGGCGGCGCGAAGGGCATCAAGAACCCCGAAGTCATCCTGACGAAGGACTATTTCCACGGACGGACTTGGATTTTCTCGTCGAACGCGACCTTCGACCCGGATCAGGTGGGCAGGAGAGTCCCGCGCGCTCCCGGCGTCGTCGTGGTCGATGACACGGTGGAGGCCATCGCCAACGCGATTAACGAGAACACGGTCGGCGTTTTCATCGAGCCGCACAAAGGCGAGGGCGGCCCGCTTTTCTCGAACAAAGAATATTTCTTGGGCATCCGCAAGCTCACCCGCGAGAAGGGCATTTTCTTCGGCGCGGACGAAATCCAAACCGGCCTCGGCCGTTGCGGTTATTACATGGCGTGGCAGGAATACGGCGAGGAGGCGCGTCCGGACTTCGTCACGTTAGGCAAGGCTCTCGGCGGTGGCATCATTCCGGTCTCCGCTGTGGTCGGCACGGATGAGTTCATGCGCATCTACACCCCCGGTTGCGACGGAAGCACCTTCGGCGGCTACCCGCAGGCGTGCGCGGCGGCGGTGGCTTCGCTGAAATACATCCGCGACGAGGGCATCTGCGATATTGCCAAAGACTTGGGCGATTATTTCGTGAAATCCCTCTCCGGCATCGACAATATCCACGTCGAGAACCGCGGCCTGCTAATCCGTGTGGAGATAAAGAACGCGGACTCGGCCAAGCCAGCCTGCCTCGAAATGCTTCTCGGCGAGGGCAGAAACCCGCGCGTCTTCATGAAGCACGGCCACACCAACGAAGAAACCCGCACGGCTTACACCCGCATCGCCCCGCCTCCCGGCGCGATGACGAAGGCGCTAATCGATGAGGCGGTGGAGAAAACCATCGCTCCGGTTCTGCGTCAGGCTTCGGAGTAGGGCTAACGCCCATCCATCAAGTAAAAACGGGACGGCTATCCGTCCCGTTTTTCTTTTTGAAAAAATAAGCCAGCCTAATTTTCTGAAGATTTATCTTGCAAATTGATACAATATTGGCATTATCTCTTGTTAATCATCAGGAGGAATAATGAGCAACGACAAGATGGACGGATATAGCCCCGACCCCAAAAAAGCCGCAATCGAGACGCAGTTTGCAATCTCGAACGCGATGAAGAAAATCAAGCACAAGATTCTCGTGCTGTCCGGCAAGGGCGGTGTGGGCAAATCGACGGTGGCGGTGAATTTGGCATACGGCCTCGCGCAACTCGGAAAGCGCGTCGGGCTTCTTGACATCGATATCCATGGGCCGAGCATCGGCAAAATGACCGGAATCGGCGACGCACACCTCTTCTCCAACGAGAAAGGCCTCATCGAGCCTATCGAGGCAGGCGGCGTGAAGATAATAACAATGGCGTCGCTTCTTAAAGAACTTGACGCGCCGGTGATTTGGCGCGGGCCTATGAAGATGAAGGCAATCGACCAGTTCTTGAGCGAGGTCGATTGGGGAGAGCTGGATTTCCTCGTAATCGACTCGCCCCCCGGCACCGGCGACGAACCGTTGAGCATTATTCAACGCTTGCCCGACATGAGCGGCGCGGTGATAGTCTCGACGCCGCAGGAGGTCGCCGTCATGGATGCCCGCCGGACGATTTCGTTTGCACGTCAGTTGGGCGTGCCAATTCTCGGAATAATCGAGAATATGAGCGGCTTCGTTTGTCCGCATTGCGGCGAAGTTTCCGAAATCTTCAAAGTCGGCGGAGGCGAAAAGGCCGCGAGCGAGATGGAAGTCGATCTTCTTGGAAGATTGCCGCTGGAACCGTCAATCATGGCATCATCGGACAAGGGCGAGTCTTTCGTAGTCGGAAAAGACAGCACCTCGAAGGCCGTTATGCAGGAGATTGTCAAAGAAATCGTGTCGAAACTCCAATCCTAATTTGGCAAATTAAGCCTCGCATTCGCTTCGCCCATATATTGGGGAAGCTAAGGTAACGCTGGTGCAAAGCCTACTCGTCAATCTCGAAATCGATTTTTTCGGTCTCGACGCCCTCCGGCGGAACGCCCTCGTCCATGAGGAGGAAGTATGCGTCGTAAAGGTTCGCCTCAAGTTCGTCGAGGGACTTGCCTTGGTTGAAGAGGCCGGGAATCTCGATAATTCGGCCGACAAACCAGTCGTCCTCGCGCCAATATTCGAGCGTGTATTTTTTAATCATTGTGTTCCTTCGATTTATTGAGTTTTTCGACAGCATCTCTCGCGGCGGCCTTCTCGGCGGCCTTCTTGCTGGGGCCTTTTCCGCGCCCAATTTCCCTGCCCTCGCCGAACACCGCGACCTCGAAAGTGCGCTTATGGTCGGGGCCGGATGAGTCGAGCGTTCGATATTCCGGCTGTTTGCCGCGCGCCTGCATCCTCTCGAGAAGCATGCCTTTGAAATTGACATGGCTATCCGACTCGAGGTGCTCATCTATGTCGATTAAGTGATTTCTCTCGATGAACTTGCGAGCTGAATCGATTCCGCCATCGAGAAAAATTGCGCCGAGCAATGCTTCGTATGCGTCCGCGAGGATTGAAGTCTTGCGCCTTCCGCCGGACTCGTGCTCGCCAACCGACATCTTCAGAGCATCGCCGAGGCCAATATCGCGCGCCTTCTGGGCGAGGAATTTGCCATTGACGAGAACTCTGCGCATCTCGGTAAGCTCGCCCTCATCGGCGATGGGGAAGCGCCGAAAAAGTTCCTCGGCTGAAATTAGCTGGAGCACCGCGTCGCCCAAGAATTCGAGCCGTTCGTTGGAGTCGATGTCATCGAGATAATCGTCTTCGTTACGCAAAGAGCTATGTGTCAGCGCAAGCGCCAGTAAATCTCGATTTTTGAATCGATACCCGATTCGCCTCTCAAGCTCTGTCTTCTTGAACGCGAAGATGCTCACGCTACATTTTCTTGAAAACGAGGCAACTGTTGTGCCCACCGAAGCCGAAGGAGTTCGACATTGTCGCGCTCGTGTCAATATCGATGGTCTCGGTTATATGGCGAACACCTCGGCAACCCTCGTCGATATTCGTCAAATTCAGTGTCGGCGGCGCTTTGCCCTCGATGAGAGCCTTAATTGCGACTATTCCCTCGACCGCCGCCGCCGCGCCGAGAAGGTGTCCCATCGCGCTTTTGGTAGATGAGATGGGCGGGCCGTCTGCGCCGAAGAGCCTTTCGATTGCCTTGCATTCGGAAATATCGCCGACGGGCGTAGAAGTCCCGTGCGTATTGATAGACCCGATTTCCTCAGGAGAGATGTCTGCATCGCGGAGGCATTCTCGCATGACTCGGAATGCGCCATCGCCATCCTCCGGCGGCGCGGTGATGTGGAACGCGTCGGCGGTTGCGCTGTATCCGGCGAGTTCGCAATAAATCTTTGCGCCTCGGGCTTTGGCGTGTTCGAGTTCCTCGAGGATTAGAACGCCCGCGCCTTCGCCCATGACGAAGCCGTCGCGGGAGACATCGAACGGCGAACTCGCTTTCTCGAGAAGTTTGTTGCGGGTGGTCATTGCGCGGTTTTGGCAGAATCCGGCGAAGGAGACGGGCACTATCGGCGCCTCGGAGCCGCCGGTCATGATGACATCCGCCCTTCCGGCGCGGATAGCATCGAAAGCCGTGCCAATCGAATGTCCTGCCGATGCGCATGCGCTGGTTGCCGTGAAGTTGATGCCCTTAAAGCCGTATTTGATTGCCAAAAGCCCCGGTGCCATGTCGGAAATCATCATGGTTATGAAGAACGGCGATACTCGCCGGACGCCCTTTTCGATGAATATCCGGTGTTGCTCTTCGAATGTGCCGATGCCGCCGATGCCGGTGCCGAGGATAATCCCCGCGCGCTCAAGATCGATGTTCGCTTCGAGCAGGCCGGCGTCCTCCATGGCCTCGTGTGCGGCCCAAATCGCGTATTGGACGAAAACATCCATGCGCTTGGCCTCGCGCGGTTCGATTCTTTCGGCAACGTCCCAATCGTCGGGAATCATAGCGGCAATTTGCGTGGCCATCCCCGAAACGTCCCAGCGCTCCACCTTGCGAATAGCAGAACAGCCCTCGATGAGGGCCGTCCACGTAGAGTTCACATCTTTCCCAAGGGGTGAGAGCGCGCCGAGGCCGGTTACCACAACGCGTCGTTTCATACTTCAGCCCTCTTACTTGGCGAGTGAATCTTCGATATATTTAATCGCCTCTTCGACTCTGCCAATCTTTTCGGCGTCCTCGTCCGAAATTTCTATTTCGAACTCCTCCTCGAGCGCCATGATTAGCTCGACCTGATCGAGGCTGTCTGCGCCGAGATCATCCACAAAATGGGAGTTTAGCTCGATTTTCTCGGGGCTAACGCCCAACTTCTCGACGATAATCTCTCTGACTCTGTTTTCGACGGCCATTATCCCTCCATTCGTTATTTGGGAGTCTCCAGCTCTTACAGAGCTTTGACTCCTAACTTCCTGATGCCGGTTTCGTCCTCATGAAGAATAGTATTTATTCTTGCGATTTCCCTGCGAATCTCACAAAGCCTTTTGGGGTTTTGTGGTGTTGTGACAGCGGATTGCATTCGAAGGTTGAAATCCTCTTCGAGCAGTTCGTGCTTTTTCTGGACAAGCTCCTCACGGCTCATTTCTCTAAGTTGCCAAGTTTTAGTAGCGCTCATAGGACGCCTCCGGGGGTTCTCTCTCTGTTCACAAATCGCGTTTTGATGGGGAGCTTTCTCGCGGCAAGCTCGAACGCCCTGCGGGCGATGGCCTCATCAACACCGGCTATCTCGAACATGATTCTTCCGCGCTTGACCACGGCGACCCAGTGATCGGGTGCGCCTTTGCCTTTGCCCATACGGGTTTCGGCGGCGGTTTTCGTGACGGACTTATGCGGAAATATTGTAATCCAAACTCTGCCGGCGCGCTTCATGTGCCTCGTCATCGCGACTCTTGCGGCCTCTATCTGGTTCGCGGTAATCCATCCGCATTCGAGCGCTTTCATGCCATAATCTCCGAAGCTGATTTGGCTTCCGCGAATGGCCATGCCACGCCGTTTCCCACGCTGGGATTTACGGTATTTTGTGCGCTTTGGCATTAACATTATCGGACTCCTTCATAAATTGAGTTGAGTTATGGGAGTTATTAAATTCTCCCCGCTCTCGACTCAAATAACTACTCTTTCTTTTTTCTCGGACGTCTCGGCCTGCCCGGTTTTCTCGGGCCGGATTGCGGAGGCTTCGACTGAGATTGCTTTGAACTTCTTTCCTCATCGAGCGCTTTGTCCCAATAATCGTTCATTCCGCCGAGAATCTCATCATGGAAAATCCAGACTTTGACGCCGACACAACCGGCGGTTGTGTGTGCCGTGGCTCTAGCAAAATCAATGTCTGCGCGGAGGGTGTGCAGAGGGATTCTGCCTTCCTTATATTCCTCCGTGCGCGCGATTTCTGCGCCGCCGAGCCTTCCGCCGCATTTGACTTTGATGCCCTTTGCGCCGAGCCTCATCGCCGACTGAATCGCCCGCTTCATCGCCCTGCGGTGCGAGACTCTGCCTACGATTTGCGAGGCTATGGCATTCGCCACGAGCCGCGCATCGACTTCCGGCCTGCGAATCTCGAGAACATTGAGGCTCACGGTCTTCTCGGTCTTCTTCTCGAGTTGCTCTTTGAACTCCTCGACACGCTGACCGCCCTGCCCGATAACTACTCCAGGCCTCGCGGTGAAGACATTGATAGTGAGGCTCTTGGGGCTACGCAGAATCTCGATTGTGGAAACATCGGCGTCCTTGAGTTCTTTGCGGATGAACTCGCGAAGCTCGATGTCCTCGATGAGGTTCGTGCGATAAGTTGCTTTTTTGGCGAACCATTTCGAGTTCCATGATTTGATTACGCCAAGTCTAAGTCCAGTTGGATGGGTTTTCTGTCCCAAATTTTCCTCCCGCCTCTGCGGTTAATGTCGGGTGTTAGGTATTAGGATTTAGGCGCTTGTCGTCCAAAAACATATACCTTTTGACCCAGATGCTAATTCTTCTTCCTGTCGAGCTCGATACAAATATGGCTCGTCCTATGTTTAAACGGCTTGACTCTCCCCTGAGCGCCAGCTTTGAAGCGCGCCATGGTCGGGCCGCCGTCCACGATTATCCTCGAAATGAAAAGCTCATCCTCATGAAGCGACGCGTCTCCCTCGTTCATTGCGTTAGCGATGGCGCTCTTGAGCACTTCCCCGACAATCTTTGCGCCCTTTTTGTTGACGAAGGGGATTGTCCGGAGCGCTTCTTCGGCGTTTTTTCCTCGCACGAGGTCGGCCACGAGCCGCAATTTATATGGCGAAATCCTAACGAAAAATGCTTTTGCTTTTGCTATCATGGTTTCACCTTAGCCTTTTTTCTTCATCTGAGCGGCTTTCTTGCCGCCGTGTCCGCGGAAGAGCCTTGTTTGGGCGAATTCGCCGAGCTTGTGCCCCACCATATTCTCCGAGATATAGACGGGGATGAATTTATGGCCGTTGTGTATTGCTATGGTATGGCCGACGAATTCCGGCGAGATTGTAGAACGGCGAGACCAAGTCTTGATAACTTTCTTTTCGCCGCGTTCGTTCATCGCCTCGATCTTGAGAAAGAGTTTTTCGTCAATATAAGGGCCTTTTTTGAGCGATCTGGACATAAATCCTCCGTTACCTTGTGCGACGCTTCACGATATATTTATCGGAGCTTTTGTTCTTTTTACGAGTCTTATATCCCTTGCAGGGCTGACCCCACGGGGTGACCTCTCGCTTGTATCCTTTGACCTTACCCTCGCCGCCGCCGTGCGGGTGATCGACGGGGTTCATAACCATACCGCGGACTTTCGGGCGCTTGCCTATCCAGCGTCTCGCGCCGGCCTTTCCGAATACGGTGTTGGAGTGGTCGAGATTGCCGACCTGCCCGAGAGTCGCGTAGCAATCGCGCCTGAAGGAGCGAATCTCGCCGGAGGGGAGCCTCACGAGAACGTTTGCTTTTTCCCTGCCGACTATCTGTGCGACAGCCCCCGCCGAGCGAACGAGCTGGCCGCCTTTGCCGGGCTTGAACTCGATATTGTGAATTCTTGATCCGACGGGGATGCCGCCTAATGGCAGGCAATTTCCCGGGCGAATCTCGGCATCCGGGCCGCTCATAAGTTTGTCGCCGACTTTGATCCCCAGAGGCGCGATAATGTATGTTTTCTCGCCATCGGCATAGTTCAGTAGCGCCAGAAACGCCGAGCGGTTCGGATCGTATTCGATTTGCGCAACCTTCGCCGGAACGCCGTGCTTCTTGCGCTTGAAATCGACAATGCGCATTCTCCGCTTGTTTCCGCCGCCTCTACGGCGCATCGTAATACGGCCGTTGTTGTTTCTTCCGCTAGAGCGCTTGCTTATGTGCAGGAGGCTTTTCTCCGGCTCGGCGCCGGGAGTAAGCTCGCTGTATGTCAGCGTAAGCCTCTCTCGCAGGGAAGGGGTTGTCGGATTGTATTTCTTGATACCCATATTCTAACTCCTATTAGAGTCCCTCGAAGATGTCAATAGTCTCTCCGGGCGCGAGCTGAACAACGGCCTTCTTCCATGCCGGGCGATGGCCCTCGAAACGGCCTCTACGCTTGGGTTTGCCCATGTAGTTCGCTGTGCGAACGCTCAGCACGTGAACTTTGAAGAGCACCTCGACGCTCCGCTTAATGTCCTCTTTGGATGCATCGCGGGCGACTTTGAAGGTGAAGACATTCTCGATTTCCTTATATAAGTTCGATTTTTCGGTCAGCATGGGCTTGACCAGAACTTTTCTCGGGTCTCTCATCTCTTACAGAGCTCCTCGATTTTCTCCAGAGCGCCTTTAGTAGCCATAAATATATCGGCACGAAGGGCTTGGTATGTATTAAGTTCGCCGGCAAACGTCACTTCGACGCCGTCGAGGTTTCTTCCGGCACGGACGAGGTTCATCTCGGGTGAGTTCGTGACGATGAGAACTTTTTTGCCGAGGACGCCCGCATTTTGGAGAACGGCTTTGAGATTGGCAGTCTTGTGGTTGTTTGAGTCGATGTCTTCGAAAACGAAAACGCCTTGCTCGTTGGTTCTGGCCGACAAGACGGATGCAAGGGCGAGCCTGCGCATCTTGCGCGGGAAGGCCTTGCGATAGTCTCTCGGTTTGGGTGCGAAAATAAGTCCGCCGTGCCTCCAGAGCGGGGAGCGAATCGAACCGACGCGCGCCCTTCCGGTGCCCTTTTGACGCCAGGGCTTTCTGCCGCCGCCCGAAACCTCTGCGCTGGTCTTCTTGCAGTGAAGACCGAGGCGCTGATTAGCGAGATAACATTCGACATATTGATGAACCAAGCCGCTGTTAGGCTCGATGCCGAACGCCATCTCCGGCAGTTCTGCAGAGCCTATGTTCTTTCCCTCGCGGTCGAGTAATATTCCCTTTGGCATGACCATCAGCCTTTCTTCTCGATAATAAGATATTCACCCTTCGGGCCAACAACGGCTCCTCTGACAAGGATGAGGTTATTCTCCGGGTCGATGCTAACTATTCTCGAACCGGGGATAGTCACCTTTTTGTTGCCCATTCTTCCGGGCATTTTGACGCCCTTGAAGACTCTCGATGGCGAAGCGGACTGGCCGATGGAGCCGGGCGCGTTCCATTTATTTGACTGGCCGTGTGTTTTCGGCCCTCCGGCGAATCCGTGGCGCTTGCGCACGCCCTGAAAGCCTTTGCCCTTGGAAACTCCGCTCAAATTCACCCTATCGCCGACTTTGAAGTTCTCGACTGTGATGAGCTGGCCGACCGAGTAGTTCTGCGGGTCGTCCACGCGGAACTCGCGGAGCTTCTTATAGACCTTTGTCCCAGCCTTCTTGAAATGGCCAAGCTCGGGCTTGGATATTTTCTTCGTAGTCGGCTCGAAACCGAGCTGAATTGCTGAATATCCGTCCTTCTCCGGCGATTTCACCTGAATTACTTCGCAAGGTCCGGCCAGAAGAATCGTTACGGGAACGGCGGTGCCGTCCTCGTTGAAAATCGTGGTCATTCCGACCTTTTTGCCGATAAATCCGATCATTATATCTCCCAGTTCGTAAATCGGCTAAAGTTATACGATAATCTCGATGTCCACGCCTGCGGGCAACTCGATTTTCATCATCGAATCGACCGTATCTTGGCTGGCCTCGAGAATATCAATCAATCTCTTATGAGTTCGAACTTCGAACTGCTCTCTGCTTTTCTTGTCAACGTTTGTGCTACGGAGGACTGTGAAAATGCGCCTGTGCGTAGGCAGGGGCACAGGTCCAGAAATCCTCGCGCCGGTTCTCTTTGCAGTGTCAACGATCTCCGCAGTGGATCTGTCGAGGATGACATGATCGTATGCCTGCAATTTTATTCTAATTCGCTGGGCCATAAAACCTCCTCCAAGAGGAAAAGTGCCGTTTCTCGGCAAAATCAGAGCACAAAAAAATCAATCCTTTTTCGGGGACGCTTTGATGGCGAGCCTCATCGACCTCGAATCGACTCTCAAGCCGTCCTTCTCGAAAAAAGCTTTCCGATAATAATCCTGAAATCTTCAATGTCAAGGAAAAAAATAATTATTTGCGCGATAAAGAGACATCGTTGATAAAATGATCTCTGTCAACACAAAGGCAACGACCTTCGAATTCTCTCGCCATATAGGCGAAACATCTGAAGCGTAAACAGGAGTTAGCCGAACTCCCTCGGCTTATCTTGAAACTGCTTTCCTTATGTTATATCGATTTGTCAAGCCCACAACTCTGGATTGGGATAAATTGAAAAATGAGGCATGCCTCAAGCATCAGCCGAAAACCCCCAAACAGCTATTTGCGCTTAACTTTGGCGCCTTCGGGGGTGTCGCGGACTTCGAGGCCGGCTTTGGCGAATGCGTCGCGGATTGCATCGGCAGTCGTCCAATCCTTGTTTTGCCGGGCGATTTTGCGTTGTTTGAGTGCATTCTCGATGCTGATAACTTCGCCGGCGAGTTCGATAGTGATTTCTTCGGCTTCGGCCTGTTTTTTAGGCGGAAGAAGTCCCGTCGCGCGGTCGAATCCATGAAGGAAGGCGATTATCTCGTGGGCGTCATCGGTGAAGAGTTTGCCATCGTCACGGAAGCGGTTGACTTCTCTCACAAGCTCGAATACCGCCCCGAGCGCTCCGGAGATGTTGAGGTCGTCGTCCATCGAGGCCTCGAAGTTATCGCGGGCGCGGGTGAGGGCCTCGCGAACCTCCGCTCGTGATTTGCCCTCCGGTGCGGATTCGAGCATATCGCGGAATTCGGCGAGGCGGGAGAGCGCAGTTGTAGCGGCATCCAGCCCCTCGAACGTGAAGTTCAACTGCTGGCGATAATGCGTGGCTATGAGGACATACCTTATCGCGAGCGGGGAGTAGCCTTTGTCGAGTAATTGCCGCAATGTGAAGAAATTCCCCAGCGACTTCGACATCTTCTTGCCCTCGACAATGAGATGCGCGTTGTGCATCCAATATCGAACGAATTGTTTGCCCGTGGCGGCCTCGGACTGGGCGATTTCGTTCTCGTGATGCGGGAAGAGGTTGTCCTCGCCGCCGGTGTGGATATCGAAGCTCTCGCCGAGATATTCCATGCTCATCGCGGAGCACTCGATATGCCAGCCGGGGCGTCCTTTGCCGAGTTCCGTCTCCCAGAATACGTCGCCGTCGGAGTCATCCCAAGCTTTCCAGAGAGCGAAATCGGCGGCCTGTTCCTTCTCATACTCGTCGTTGTCGATTCGCGCGCCGGAGATGTTCTTGTCGATGCGCTTGCCGGAGAGCTTGCCGTATTCGGGGAATTTATCGATTGAATAGTATATCGAGCCGTCGGCACCGCGATAGGCCACGCCCTTTTCGAGCAATGCTTTAACAAGCTCGACCATCTGCGGGATATGTTTCGTCGCCTCGGGATACACCTCTGCGCGCTCGACCATCAGCGTGTCGATGTCCTCGAAGAACGCCTTTTTGAATTTGGCGGTGTATTCATCGAGCGAAACACCGGCAGACATGCTCGCTCTAATCGTCTTGTCGTCGATGTCCGTGAGGTTCATCACCTGCGTCACCTCGTAACCGCGATATTTGAGCCATCGCCGGAGCAAATCCTCGAACACATAGGCGCGGAAATTACCGATATGCGCGAAGTCATAGACGGTCGGGCCGCAGGTGTACATACGCACCTTGCCGGACTCGATAGGAACGAACTCTTCGATTTTATTGCCGAGAGTATTTTTTAATTTTAGCGTCATTATATTACCTTTCATGCGGGGAATGCGCCTCGGGGCGACTATTTATTGAGGAGCATCGGCAAGAGGCTGATGTCGAATTCGCGCTCGATACACCCCAGATAAAGCCCGTTTTCGACCGGCTCGCCGTCGGCGTTCATGCCGTTCCACGTAAGCGTGTATTCGCCCTTGGTAATCCATCCGGTGAAGAGGGACTTGACGAGATTCCCGTCGGTGTCGAACACGCCGACATCGACAACATCTTGCTCTTTCACTTTGAATGGAATGACCAGCATCGTATCCGGCTCGCATTCCGGGCCGAGCACCGCGTCTTTAAGCTCTTCAGCGTGTTCAACCGCTTGTGGACAAAGCTCATCGCCCTCATGGCAACCGGAATTGGCATAACGCGTGAAGTAAAAATATGCTTCGGCAGACCTTCCGCGCATTCTGTAAGATTTGCCGAGCCAATACTTGACTTCCGGCTCGGCGCAGAGTCGGTCGGCCTGATGGAAGAAGACAGTCGCTTTTTCGAACTCGCCATCGGAGAAGGCAATTAACCCGAGACCGAAGTGTGCGCCCCAAAAATCCGGATGCGCCAGAGCTTTCTCGAACTCGGCACGCGCGGCTCGTGCGTTGCCGCTTTGATATTCGCGCATCCCAAGGCGGAAGTGCAGGACGGAATAGTGCGGGTTGTCTTTCGGGCACTTCGAGTAGTATTCAAGCGCCCGTGTGGTATCGTTCTGTGCCCAATATATGTCGCCTATCCAGCCGAAAATTTCCGTCCGAGAGGCGTCTAACGAGAGCGATTTTCGGAAGAACATTTCCGCGCGATAGTCGTCGCCCTGCTCGAGATAGACTCTGCCCAACCACATATACGCCGGCGCGAAGAGCGGGTCGGCGGCATACGCCCGCCTAAAAAAAATCGCCGACTCGTCTATTTTCCCCGCGTTAAAGAGACTTATCCCCTCACGAACGAAGCCCGCGGCGGGGCTTTCCGTAGAAATGTGTGCGCAAGCGAAAAAAAGCGCGATGAACATCGCGATTGATAATTTATATGCCAACGAAAATCTCAGCATCGTCGATTACTCCGTGTTAGTTCGGTTCGTTCGGGCGATGAGGCTCTCCAGTTCGTCGAATCTCGTCGCGATAGCGTATCCGGCGGTGAATGATAGAGGCCGGGCGTCGGCGTGCTCTCTCGACCACTTAATCGAACGATTTCGAATAGTATCGATGAGCATTTCCATCGCCTCGTCTCCGAGGCCGGGCAGAAGGACATAGAACTCGGACTCGGAATAACGGGACATCACCGCCTCGGGGAAAAGCTCCACGAGCATGTCTCCTGTTTGTTTTATTATAAGCTCGCCTGCGAGCTTGCCATATTCGGATACGATTTCCCGAAGGTTGGCAATTCCGATAACAGCCATCGATATTCTTCCGTGCCGGAAAAGCAGTTCCTTGCCGTGTTTTGTGATGTAATCCTCGAAGTATTCACGATTATAGACGCCGGTTGTTCTATCGAGAATGATGTGTTTCGCAAGCTCTGCCTGCTCCATTGTCCGCTTGATAGCGAGGCTTGCCGGCCCGGCCAGTTGCAGAAGAAAGCGCATATCGGCCTCTTTGAACGCATAGTCGATACATGACTCGCAGGAGATGACGCCAATGACCTTGCCGTCGGCGAGAAGCGGAACCGCCAGCTCGGAGCGGACGCCCTCGGTGCCGGGCTTGCATCGCGTGTCCAGCGAAACATCGCGCACAACGGCTTCTTGGCCGTTCTGGGCAACCCATCCCGGAATGCCCTCTCCAAAAGCGAGCTTCGGGTTCTTGTGTCCGTCTTGGTATCCCCAGACGGCCTTAACCGTGAGAGTCTCGCCCTCTTCGTCCGCAATCATAATGCTACAGCGGTCAACATTCACGAATTCGCGAATTACCCAGAGGATGTTTTCGAGCAATATGTCAAATTCGGATGTCGAGATAAGCATCTTGCTCAGCTCGTAGTAATTGATATTTTCTTTTATTCGCTCGTCGAGATTGCCGAGAAGCTTCTTGTTTTCAAGGATGAAGGTCAACGTGTTTGCCACGGTTGTTAGGAGGGTCTTATCACGATCGGAAATTCGCGGCCTTCCGGGGCAATAAAGGTGCATCGCGCCCCAAACCTTCTCGCGATAGTGCAAGGGTATCATGATGCAGTGTGTCAGTCCCTCGTCGATAAGCGAGCGAATGGGGGAATCTTCGATGCCAGGGAGCGATTTTATCGGAAGAATAGCGTAATTCTTATCGACCTCCTGAATAAATAGCTTGGGCGATGATACACCCTCGCTCTTTGCCAAAGCATGGGCGACATCGGCGGTGAGTTCATGTTCGCCAATCAAAAACATGTGGTCGGTAGCGTCGTTTGCAAAAATCGCGCCGCAACGAACGCCCAGCCTTCGGACAATTCTCTCAAGCGCGACCTCGGTTGAGGAACGCAAATCGGGGGCCGCCGCCGCCGCAATGGATATCTCGTTGACGAGCGCAAAATCCCTTCGCTCTCTTTCAATCTCGTCTAATTTTTCCATCAGTGCGACGCGCTTCTCGCGCTTTTGCCTATCGACCTCCAAAGCACCGCCGATGGCGAAATCGACTAACTTCCTCAATCCGGGGAGAACCGGAATCGCTGTTGCGGCGTCGTAAAGCCCTAATTTTATGTTTTCGGTGATCCTCTGAGAATAAGTCTTCGAGTAGAAATTAAAAGCCAAAACGCATAGCAGTGCGAATAGAAGGCTCCTCGGAATAACCCCTATCATTGCAAGGCTCATCGGCCTTCGCGGCGATAAGAGATGCTCATATAGCCATGAATGCTCGATTTCTACCGCGAGAAGGAAAAGCCGCCCTTGGCGCCACGCCGCGGAGAACAAATACGGCGTCTTGGTTAGCACAGAGCTTCTATTGTCGTGCCAGAAGCGCGTGCCGTGGTAGCGATAAAAATCCTCGATGTCCTTGGGGGTGAAATCAATGAGCGAAAGCGCGGGGGAGGTGATGACTATCGGATCCCAACCGTCATGCCACTCGAAAATGGCGAAAGAACGATATTCGTCGTCGATTTCGAGGTTTCTGCTCGCCGATTCGATGTCATAGATATTATCGAGTTTTTCGATTAGATCGTCGTCATTGAAAAAGCGCGAAGAGTTCTCCTCGAAAAAGTTGACATGCCCTTCGGAAAAGTCGCGCTTCTGGATGCCGAAATTGATGAAGACACCAATCACGCCGGAGATGGCGAAAAGCAGGAAGAATAAACCCGTGAGCAAAGCCCACGAGAGCAATGTGTTCCTATGGCTTATTGGAGCTTCGTTCGTCAATGTCCATTCCGCGATATAATTTACGTCGTAGTCTTTCTCCTCGGCGATAATCTCCTATAATCTAATAAATATAACTATCGCAAAGCATATAGTCAAAGGTTTTCCGCAGAGCGGAGTGTTAAAAAAGCCCCACCAAGGCGGGGCTTGTGTAGTAGCGGAATGGTTTTAGCCTACCACTCGATACCAAGCGTGGCGCGAGCCGCGAGGTTGTTGGGAAGGCCGCTAATGAAGTGCGCTCCCTCGAACAGCTTATCCTCGGTGATGCTGACGTCGAAAACTACATTATTGAATTTGAAGCCGGCGCCGAAGGTTATAAAATTCGCGGCAGACTCGGTGATTTTACTCTTCGACTCGATATCGCCTTGGATATTCGTGTATGATCCGAAAACTTTGCCCATTCCCGCGCGAACAGAAACCCAGTCTCTAAGCGGAACCTCTGCGGCGACGGAAACTTCGGGGAAATACATGACTTTATCTTCGACTTTGTCCGTAGTGTCCAGTTCGTCAATGAAGTTCTCCATGCCCATCCCGAAAGCGACCGAGACGATACCGTCTCTCACGACCTCGGTGTTGATCCCTACACCTGCAGAGAGCCTCATCCGAGAGAAGTCGCCGGATGTCGTCTCATCGCCGTTGAACGCGACAAACTCGTCGCCAAAGGAGAAGCTCGAGAAGCCGAGCACCGGAACTATCTCGAAGATGTCTTCGACCGGAATGAATGAACGGACAGCGAGGCTAATCTCGGTGCCGCCGGTAAGGTCGAATGTCATCTCTTCGTTGTCTGCGTTGGTTGTGGTCTCGTTAAATGAGTTCATCGCAAAGCCAAGTGCAATCTCTGTCGATTTGAAAACCGGCAGACCGATGCCGAGCTTGGCCTTGAAAATACCGGAGCTTTCCTCGAACGAAGTGTTTGTGTTGTCATTGACTTCGCTCTCCTTGTTGCCGGCTGTGTATATGCCGAGTCCGAGTTTGATATCTCCGACCCTATATGCTCCCCAGATGTCGATGCCCGGGTTCGGTGAGATGACCCCATAAGACGGGGCAATTTGGAATATGTCTCCCTCGCGCCTACGAAGCGCGGCACCGATAGAAAGCTCATCGCCAAGGCTCAGAGCGGCAAAACCCCACTGGTTGGCGGGAGTGACGCCGCTGGCAACATAATTCCCCAGCTCGCAACGGGCTTGATTTGCCCAATCGATAGACAATGCGGGGTTGTAAAGAACGTCGTTCGCATCGGCAATATACTTTGAGCCGAAGCCGAACGCATCCTGACGCGCATCGGAAGCGATAAGCGTCGCGGCTACCATAATCATAACCGCAAATAGACACTTCTTCATTCTTTCCTCCTTATTGAATATTAACAGAACTTTCACATACAGCTACCAACTTAATATTTATCAACATTAAAGTCAAGGACTATTTTTCGCCGGGTTGATCGGTAAAAAGGGGGGGATTTTCGTGTGTTTATAGTTATTCATTTATAAAAACTAAACCCCTCTCAATTAAGGAATTGTATAGCTTCAAACTACGCGCCTATGGGGGGGGAATTATATTTCGTTATTCCCTTCACTGATAGTGCGAGGCATTCCTCGCCCTTACGAATTGTTATCCGGCAATACTATTTGAGATAGACGACCCGTTTCGTTTGAACATTAGGCTTAAGCCCCTTATCGCCGGCTATTGTCGCACACACGAGATAGACGCCGGAGGGAAGGGAGGCGGGGGGTGTCCAGATGAATTCGCTGGTCGTAGGGGAGTGCCCCTGTGCGCTCCCGTTTTCCGAATTACCATCGAGCGGGAAGGCAGGGAGGCCTTCCCCTACGGGAATTTCCGCCACCCGCCGACCCGCGAGGTCGAAGATCTCTATTTGCACCGGTGGATTCCCGTTTTCACGGGAATAACCATCTACCGAAATCGTCACCGCCGAATTAAACGGGTTCGGGTAGGCCGAAATCGCCGTCTCGGCGGGCCTTTCGACTTCCTCTTGTATGTCGGTGGATTGAATGGTGATGTTAATCCCCGAGCTGGAAATATTGCCGGTGACGAGCACTATATCGATTCCAACGAAGGGCATCTCGTAAAAGCCGTTAGGCTCGCCCTCGTCGAATCGGCCGTTGCCGTTGATATCTACGAAGGCCTGCACCCTTTTCGGCCCGGATGGTATGACCTCGACAAGATAAGACCTTCTGCCTATATAATGGGTCGATTCGAGAGAAGGCTCGGGCAGGGAATAATAATCGTAAACGTTGATATAGACATCATCGTATGGCCCGGAATAGCTGATGTTTCCACCTATGCAACCCGAAGAAAATAGGGTTAAATCGACACCGGTGGCGACGCCGCCAGTCGGAATCACCGGAGGGAATATCCTTGCCGCAAAAGGGTCTCCGGAAGCCGGCAGGATTCCTCGGGGCATGAATGCCACGGGGAAATAAATGTTCATGTTCGTGATTGCATCGTTAGTTATTGTGTAATCATGGGGAAAACTTGGCATGAAGCTGAAATGCGCCGGCATGGATGTTAAATCGGTGATTCCTGCGTGAAGTGCGCCCACGATGAGCACCAAACCATCGACAGTGGTTGCGTTGGTGATGGTGCCGGATATCTCTCCTCCGAAAAGGGCTGGAAGGAGAAGTATCACAAGCAAAATTGACGAATATTTCATTATTATCTCCGTTGTTATCTCGACATTAGTCCAAAAAACGCGAACAATTCAAAATTATATCAAAGGCAAGGTAAATTAGCAAGGTGTTTCTCGTTACAAACCTGATTATTTCTTCTAACTCATTTCACCGCTTGTCGATGCAGTAGTGTCATAACGCCTAAAAATCCCAGCCGAAGAAGATGTCGTAATAGGGCCTCTGGAAGCCCGTGTGGAAATCTGTTTTCCATGCGACATCGAAGCGCAGGCAGGTGATATTGCCGAGGTTCATCCGAAGGCCTACGCCGGTGCTCCCGAGGAGCGGTTTACGCTCGTCCTCCCATGCCTGCCCGACATCGGCGAAAACGGCACCGTTAATCCCCCGAAGGTTGATGTCCGCGAAGGGAAAGCGCATGCGGAGATGATCGAGAACCGGAAACCTCAGTTCAGTGCTCGCGAACACGAGGTTTCGCCCGTAGAAGCTGTAAAACGGAAAGCCGCGGAAGTCCCACGTGCCGCCCATCCAGAAGCGTTGCGGGTCGGAGCCGTCAGATGTTCTCCCGACGAGGCGCGTCGCGAGGCTCGAGCGCCTCGACAGGCGGAGATAATACCGCAAATCCGCGCTGGCAAGCCGGCTGGTGAACTCGCCATCGTTGAGGCGGACTCTTCCGCCGATTGTAGTGTTCGCGCGGAAACCCTCGATTGGGCCGGTGCGCCCCCAATGGGCGTTATCGCGGACGAGCGAGAGATTGAGCGAGGCGTATCCGCCCTCGCGGTCGGGCGAGATGTGCGCGAAAAAGGTTTTCTTCGAGTATTCGAGGTATCCCGTCGCATCGATGCGCATGAACCGGCTGAACGGATACGACAGCGACCCTATGAATCCGGCGTTTCTCACCGAGAAGCCCCAATCATAGATGTTGAAGCCCTCGTTGTATAGATGATACGCCCCAGCCCCCCAAACCGGCCGGTCAGAGGCGTCATAATAGACGGCAATCATGTTGAAATTATTGAGGAAATCTTTAAGGGTGCGCCCCTCGTCATAGACCATGAAGTAAATCTGCCTATCGCCGAGCATGTCCGAGAACAAGCCCTCGATTCCGCCGCTGGACTGCATGGCCGTGCTCGTCGATATCGTCCCCTGCGCGATGTCGAACGAGAATTTGGTGTCGTATCCGATTTTCTCGCGGGCGGTGGCTTTGGTGAGTTGGCGCGGTTTCCAGCGCTCGCTCCAAGGCTCCCAGCTGACCTCAATTGTCTCATAAACCGTGTCGGCGGGGAGCGCAATGATCTGGTAGGAGTTCTTCGTATAGACCGTCGCGAGGACGCTGTCTCCGCGCCACTGCGTTGGCTCGAAGAGGCCTGTGAGGATGTTCGTCCGGCGATGCGCTATCATTGAGTCCGGCAGAAATTCCCAGATATTCTGTATTTCTTCATGATGGCTCGAAGTCAGCAGAATCGTCCCGCCATCCGTAGCAGAAGCCTGCGAAGCTCTTCCGGTAAAACCTTCGAGGAACTCTATCTCCCCGCCATTGAGCGGAATACGACAGATCGACTTTTCACCAATCTCATTCCGGTCGCTGTCGAAAAGGATGTAATCGCCCAAAAAGGCCGGGCTGAAGTCGCCGTAAATGTCCTTCGTGAGGCGAACAAGTGAGTCTTCCTCGACAAAGTAGATGAAGATGTCCGCGAAGCCTTCGAGGTCGGTGCCGGAGAATGCCACGCGATGGCCGGTCTCGTCGATCTTCGGGCTTGCAATTCCGGGGATGGAGTCGAAGCGCCGCCGGTGGAGAATCTCGCCGGTCTGGAGATCGACGAAGGTGAGGACATCGCTCCCCTGCGCCTTGACGCTTATCGCCAGAACGCCGTTTTTCGAGGCCGAAAACGAGTTATTGAAGAGGCGCATGTCCTCGACTTTCTCGCTGAAACCCCCGCGCACGACGCGCTCCCAGCCCGCGCCGCAGTTGCGATAAACCGCCGAATAGTTCATCCGCGTGGACTGGATGAGCATGCACGGCAATGTGTCGTTCTCTGGCACGAACATGATTGGCGAGAGGTTCATGCCGTCGGCGCGGGATGTCACCATGCGTCCGGCCTGATGCGGAAGGTCGCCCTCGGTTATCATCGGCCAATATCGTTCTTGAGTAGCATCCATCCAGCGGCGTCCGGCCTCCTCGATGCTAATGCCGAAGTGGGCCTCGAACAGGTCATCGAAGTATTTGAAGTCGTGTATATCGTTAATCACCAAAGGGATGCGGCGAGCGCCGTATTCGCGCGCGAGCCAGTCGAGGAAGCTCTGCCCCTGTTTATACATGAGAAATGTGCCGGAAATCGAATAGATATATTCCAGCGGCACAAGCGTTTGCTCCAGCGCGCCGGAGCGGATGACCATGTCCATCTCCGGCGATGTGCCCTCGGAGAGGTGCTCGGCCAAGCCCTCCTCAAACCACAGCGGCAGAAAGTTCAGGAAAAAAAGCTCGTGCGCATCGTGGACGAAGGTGTTCTTGTGGAGGATGAACGCGTGCACAAGCTCGTGCTTGAGCGTGTGGCGGAAATCGGCGTAGTCGCCGTTGAACGGCAGGACGACGCGCCCCTTGAAATACTCGGTGAAACCGCCCAGGCCCTCGGGAAGTATCCACGGGATTACGTTCGTCTCCTGAAAGAGATTCGGCGTGGGATAGACGATGACCGGCACCCGCACCCTCGGCACGAAGCGGAAACTCGCGACATGGTCTTTCCAAAACGACTCGACCTCGTATGCTGTGATGCGCGCAAGCTCCTCCTCCGCGCCGAAGAAGTAAATGTCGAAGTGCTCGGTGCGGAGCCTCTGCCAATCGTAGTCTTTGTATTGGATTTTGTTTTTGCCAAAATAATACTGTCCCATGGCCGAAATCGACAACAGGAGCAGGCCGTATATCGCGAGACGTCTCATGGGCAATAGAATATTCAAATCTGCGCTTTTGTCAATTTGATAACTCGCCCAAAATTCCCGATAACCTTTTCCCTTGAATTTCTCTTTTTTTCGATTACTATCTCCGCTCATGAACAGTGTTATGGATATCCTAATCTCGCTTAGAGATTCGTTCAACTCCCACATCATTTTCGGCGTGGCGCTACTTCTTTTGGTGGGATATCTTTTCGGTAAGGTCGCCGAAAAACTGAGACTTCCAACAATCACCGGATATCTTCTGGCGGGGCTTTTTCTGGGAGGCTCCTTCACCGGCATTATTAACCACGAGATGGGCAATACTCTCCGCGCAATAACCGAAATTGCGCTGGGGATTATCGCTATTACGATAGGCAGTGAGTTTAGCGCGGACACAGTGCGCCGCCTCGGCATGAAGATTCTCGTTATTACCCTCGTCCAATTCATAACGACTTTCATAGTTGTCACAGTTTGTCTATATATCTTCAGATTGCCTTTGAGGTTCGCTCTCATTTTGGGCGCGATTGCCACGGCGACTGCCCCTGCGGCAACCGTAATCATCATCCAAACTCTCCGCGCTAAAGGCGACTTCGTTAACACTCTATATGGCGTCGTTGCGTTGGACGATGCGTTTTGTGTTCTCCTTTTCGCGTGTATTTTCGCATTCGCCGGCCCATTCTTTGGAATGAATATCGCTGAGCACAGCGGCATCCAGATGTTGTGGCACGCCATCTCGGAAATAGGCATTTCGATATTCATCGGCCTGATGGGCGGTGTCTTACTTCACCTCGTTATCGCGAGAAACACCAACCCAAAAGAGATTATGATTATCTCGCTGGGGTTCATTTCGCTAATCACGACAGTGAGCATCTCGCTCAATGTGTCCTCCCTGCTGGCGAATATGGCCGCGGGCGCTGTTCTGATAAATACTTCCACGAAGAACATCAAAGTCTTCCGCAACATCGCGCCGCTTACGCCGCCTCTGTATGCGATGTTTTTCGCCATCGCGGGGACGGAACTGCAACTCGCTGTGCTCAAAACGGGGACAGTGCTTATTTTGGGCACCGTCTATGTCGTTTCGAGGGCAATCGGCAAATACGGCGGCGCATGGCTCGGCGCGGGAATCGTGCGCACCGATCCCAAGACGCGGCGCTATCTCGGCTTAACGCTTATTCCTCAGGCCGGTGTCGCCATCGGGCTGGTGCTGTTCATCCAAACAGCGCCGTTTGTCACTAACGCCACTGATTCTATCAAAGTCATTCTTGAACAGATGGTGAACATCGTGCTTTTCTCGGTTTTGGTCAACGAACTTATCGGCCCACCGCTGTCGAAGTTCGGGTTAATTCGAGGCGCAGACCTTTAATATCGGAGAATCATGGAATTATATAAGGTAATTCAGAAAGAGCTTTGCGTTGTCGATCTCCACTCACGGAAGAAAAAGCCGGCCATCGAGGAGCTGGCGTCAATTTTGAAGAGACATCCCTCAACTACGGAAATCTCCGAAGAAATTATCGCAAAAACGCTTTTAGCCAGAGAAGAACTTGGCTCGACCGGTTTCGGCGGGGGAATAGCCATCCCGCACTGCAAAATTCCCGGCATGGATAAGTTCGCCGTTTGTATCGCTATTTCCAAACGCGGCGTGAAGTTCGATGCAATCGACGGACGCAAGGTGCACATATTCTGTTGCATCATCGGCCCGGAGAATGAGCCGGAAATGCACGTTAAGCTCCTCGCGGAAATCTCGCTTGTTCTTCGCGAGGAATCCGTTCGACGTGCGCTAGTGTCTGCCAAAACACCTATTGCGCTTTATGAGGAATTTCTCCGCCACGCCGCTCCGGAAGAAGCGCATCCTCAAACTGCCAAACAGAAACTCCTCATGATGGTCGTCCAGAACGAGGAGCATCTCATCGAAATCACGGAGCTTCTTGTGGAGATGGGCATTATCGGCGCGACTTTCTCGTCCTCGGAGGGCATGTCCGATGTATTGACTCGCGTCCCGCTTTTCGCCGATTTCATTGACTTTCTCGGACGAAAGTCCCAATTCCATCGAACCGCCTGGATTCTCATTCCGGAAGACGAAATTGACATGTTCGTCGCCCGGGTCGAGGAAATTACCGGCGATATGGACAAACACACTGGTGTTATGGTGCTCGCGCTCGATGTAATGTTCATTAAAGGTTCAATGGAGTCGGTATAACCGACGCGCCGCGCATACGAAAATTTTCTATCCGAAATCTTGCTTTTTTCGCCATTTTGGTGTATATTGGTTTGTTTTGTGAATATTGTTGAAAGGTCGCTAATCCCGACAGTAATCCATGATAAACCGAATCCTCGACTCCGAAAGCCTCTCGATAACACTCTGGAACCTTGAACTTGCAAGGCTCAGCGGCACAAAACCCGCCGCTAAGAGAATTGATGAGGCCATACGTTGGATTGTCAAGCGGCAGAAAGACCCCGGCCGATACGGCCTTATGTTCCCCGCGCCCACCGACGAGGATTACCGCTCGGCTATGCTCCCAACCGGCGAGAAACTTCACTCCAAAGCCGGCACCGCACATCTTCTGGGCGA
>DSAF01000176.1 GCA_011388305.1 Candidatus Zixiibacteriota bacterium
ATATAGTTGATTCCTCCGATTCCCACAAGTGGAATCGAAACGGCACGGCAAATTTCTCGCGCGCCATCGATGCCGACCTCCGGCGGAGTGTCGGTTTTGCTGGGCGTTGACCAAATCGGGCTAATTGCTATATAGTCCGCTCCTCCCCTTTCGGCCTCGATGGCCTCTTGGACAGAACTCACGGAAACGCCGATGATGTAGTCTTCGCCGAGGATTTTCCGCGCCAAATCGAGCGGGATGTCCTTTTGTCCGAGATGGACGCCGTGGGCTTGCACCGCGAGGGCGATGTCGATGCGGTCGTTGATAATAAGGGGAATTTGGAACGGCGCTAAGATTTCTTTCAGCTCGATTGCCGTGCGCAAGAATTCGCCCGTTTCGAGGGTCTTTTCCCGAAGTTGCACGACGGTGACGCCGCCGCGGACGGCATCGAGGACGATGTCCGCCAGTCCTCTCTCGCCAGCCATCTCGCGGTCGGTGACGAGATATAGCGAATAGTCTATGTCTGCGCGCCTTTTATTCATGGTTGATTTTCAGCGCGTCGAGATGATTTTCATCGAGATAGTGAAGCGCGTCGATGAACGCGGGCATGAAACTTCCGGGGAGCTTGGCCATTGTGAACGCCAAATCTCCAGCCAGCGCATAGAAGCCGAACGCGGAGACCGTTGCGTCAAAAACATTTTCATTAACGCCGATGAACGCGCCGACAGTCGCGCTGAGGCCGCAACCCACGCCGGTCACGCGTGTCATCAAGGGAACTCCGTTGGCAACGCGGATTGTCAGCTCGCCATCGGTGATGAGGTCTCGCTCGCCGGAGACTCCCACAACGCAATCATGGCTTTTTGCTAGCGCTTTTGCGAACTCGCCGATACCGTCCACATCGTGCACCGAGTCCACGCCTCGAGCGCCCTCAAACCCTGCGATAGCGTTGATTTCCGATGCGTTACCGCGAATCACGGAGGGCTTAACTTCGGTTAAAATCTCCTCGGTTTTCTCCGAGCGGAGTTTCGTCGCGCCCGCGCCGACCGGGTCGAATACTACCGGCACGCCGATTTCGTTGGCAGTCTTGCCGGCGAGTATCATCGCGCGCACCCACTCGTCGGTTAATGTGCCAATGTTGATAACGAGAGCGCTCGCGATTTTGATCATGTCCTCGACCTCATTAACAGCATGCGCCATAACGGGCTGTGCACCTTGCGCCAGTAAGATATTCGCCGATGAGTTCATCACGACGAAATTCGTGATGTTGTGAACCAGCGGCGCGCTCTCGCGGACGGCTTGAAGGTTCGCCTTCACGATTGCATTCCAGTCTCTGTCCATGTTCGACCTCCTCGATTGAGTCAATAAAAAAAGGCTCCAAACGGAACCTGATAGCTTCCTACGCCGGCATTATCCGGTTCAGGTTCCACGGGTATAATCTCAGACCAAACGGCCACCCCGGCAGTTTCAATATACGCCCGTTTCTCGGGCTGTCAAGGAGTTTTCGTTGGGAAGTCTATGCCATCCGACGGACGATGCGGGTCGTGAACAAGTCGATATGTTGTATATGCGAGGTCAACCTTATCGCTCGTGTTGAATGCATCGAGGATGTCCTTTGCAATGCGCGACTCCATACCGCGACGCGAACGCACCGGCACGAGAAAACGCGCAGTCAGCTCCACGCCGAAATCGATAATTCGCGTATAGACTATTGGCGTGAGCGTCCCCAGCTTGATGAGATATTTTTCGCGCGCTAATCGCATTTCTTTGGCGGCAAGCTCCGGAATATCACTGGAGTTATTCTTCAAAATCTCCTCGACGAGCCTAATCGCCTCGCGCCAATCGCTTTCGTAAGTGATGTTGACCTTGACCTCCGTCCAAATATAGTGGAAGCCCGAGGAGTAATTGTAAATTTGCTTGCTGAAAAGCCAATTGTGCGGAACCGACGCGAGCCTGCCGGTTGATTGTTCGCCGCCAACCCAGCCTTCGATTTCGAGCACCGTTGTGGTGAACACGCTAATATCGACGACATCACCTTTAAGATCGTCTATCTGGATTCTATCGCCCAAAATATACGGGCGCGAGACTGTCAGATACAGCCATCCTGCGATGGATGTAAGTGGGTCTTTGAGCGCAAGAGCAACGCCGGCACCGATAATCCCCAGAAAAGTCGAAAGGCCGGAGATGAACTCCGCCCAAATGCCCGCGATAAAAAAAACTCCTAAAATCGTCGAAATATAAAGAACCCTTTTCCTTACGCCATAAAGCGTGACAGGATTATGAAAAATTTTATCGAGCAGTTTGAGAATGACACGTGCAAGCAAATAGAAAGCAATAACTACCAGTCCGCTGGCTATTAGTTTCCACTCGAGCGAGTCGATGCCGGAGATGATTGTATTGTTGATTGACTCCGCTCCGGAGATGATAGTATCGTTTACTGACTCTGTCATTTTTATTGTTTTACGTTTTTACTTTTTATAGTCAAGCTCGTAACGATAAACAACCGATAAAGGCGAGGCGGTGAGCGCAGGTAAACCCACGGGTGGTTCGCCCGCCGCGAAGAGCAACCGGGATGCTGGCGCGCGACTTGTTCCTACAAGTCCCGTGCCAGCGCCGGACACTCGCAGGAATCGCTTCAAAAAAATCGCTCGAAACGCTCTTTTCCCACTTTGCACACCGGGCATATCGCGGGCGGATTGTCACGGGCGCAGAGATAGCCGCAAACCTTGCAACGAAAGACCGGATAGCGAAGTCCGGCATCGCCGATTTTGCCAACTTCTGGGGCAGTGACTGCACCGCCCGCCGGCCTTCTTTCCGGGATGCTCTCGAACTGCTTTTCGCCGTTCGCTATCTCCTGCGAAACATACAGCCCGCAGTAGCATGCGCCGAAATCGTCGAGGTCGGGGTCGCGGTAGTCGCACGGGCAGACGATATCGAGGTCTTCATCTGTATTCCCAGATGCGAGGCGGCACGGACACGCACCATAGCCATATCTGTCGATGTTCACTAAAATTCCCTCAACCAGTTCGCGCGTAAAATCCTCGTCGGGGTTGAGGAAATATCCGCCTTCGCTTGCCTCTCTGCGGAGTTTCTCGAGAAGCTCATCCACTCTTTCGCGTTCGATTTCAGGCATCTTGCACCAGCTTCCGGATGCCCGCCTCGTCGAAGCCGATAATCGCCTTCTCGCCGTTGAAAACCAGCGTCGGGAAAGAGCGGCGCGGATTCCATTCGGTAAGTTCTTTCACCGCCTCTTCGCGCTCGTCGCCTTCGAGAAGGTCAACGAAAACGAACGAATACTCGACGCCCAGTTCGTCCAAAAGGGCTTTCGTCTTTTTGCACCACCCACAGGTGCTGAGCGCAAATAATTTGATGTCTCCCACGCTTGTGCCGTCAATTTTTGTCCATTTCATAGGTCTCTCCGCAGTATATTTTGTTAAAAATATACGCCAAAAGCGCGATTTTTCAAGCGTGAACCGCTCCGCAATTCATTAAAAGTGCATAATTAAGAAAATACTTTGCCAATCGGCCGCTTCCAAGATAAGGCTTTTGCAGTTGGCTTGACTTTTGCTTATGAGTATCTTAAATTACGACAAACGGAGGAACAAATGAAAAAAGCTCTATTTGTGGGCATTCTCATTGCCGGCGCGGCTTTGGGCGAAATTGCCGTCACTATATACAGCGAGGGTTTTGCACTGGTAAAAGAGAAGCGGAGGCTCGAATTTCCCAAGGGCGTGAGCGAGTTCAATTACTCGCCCGTCCCCGCGAGAATCACCCCGCAGACCGTGCATCTTTCCGGCGATGGTATCGCAGTGCTCGAGCAAAACTACGAGTTCGACATCGTAAGCACGGACAGGCTTCTGCAGAAAAACATCGACAAGGACATCCGCATCGACCTATCCGGCGGAGGGAGCGTCACCGGGAAGCTCCTTTCGGCGACGTCGAGCAATGTCCTCATGGATGTCAAGGGCGTTTTGAGCGCATATCGGCTGGACGAGGTTGTGAACATCGCGTTTCTCGAAAGGCCGGAGAAATTATACACGCGCCCGACGCTGGTTTGGAAAGTATTCGCCGAAAGCGCCGGAAGACGCGACACCGAGCTATCATACATGACCGGCGGACTCGGCTGGTCGGCGGCCTATGTCGCGATTGTCAATCAAGCCGACACGCGCCTGTCCATCGATGGCTGGGTGACAATCAACAACACCTGCGGCATGACTTTCGAGGAGGCGACGCTCAAGCTCGTGGCCGGCGAGGTGCGCAGAGTTGAAGAGCCAACTTATGCCAAAGCCTCACGCGCCATGCCTACAATGATGATGGAGGATGCCGCGATGGGCTTCGAGGAAGAGGCGTTTTTCGAGTATCATCTATATACTCTCCCCCGCCCCGCAACTGTCGCCGACCGGCAGGAGAAGCAGTTATCGCTCTTCCCCGGCACCGAGACCGATGTCGAGAAAATTTTCGTGTTCGAGGCGTCCAAGGGCGACAAAGTCCGCGTCGAACTGGAGTTCAAGAACTCCGAGGATAAGGGCATGGGAATGCCGCTCCCGCGCGGAATAATCCGCGTTTACAAAGAAGACAAAGCTGGCGCACTCCAGTTCGTGGGCGAAGATAGAATCGACCACACGCCGAAAAACGAGGATGTGCGAATATATCTCGGCAACGCATTCGATATTGTTGCCGAACGGGTTCAAAAGGACTATCGCCGAATATCCAACCGAATTCGCGAGGAGGATTACGAGATTAAAATCCGCAACCACAAAGACGAGGACATCGTTGTCACGGTGGTCGAGAAATTTTGGGGAGATTGGTTCATTAAATCGTCGAACATTCGTGGCGAGCAGAAAGACTCGCGGACGCAAGAATGGCAAGTCGCCGTCCCGAAAGACGGTGAGACCGTGCTGACATTCACGGTGAGATTTCAGTAGGATTGGATGTTAGGTGATAGGCAAAGACTAAAGGGCGTAGGCGCGAGAAGTTGGCTCGCCCGAATGTGATAAACAGAATTATAAAACGAAATTTGGAGGAATATGAATTTGAACTTCAACGAAATACTCGATATGATAATCATTCAAGGCGGCCAATGGCTCATCACGAGCGGCCTGCGCATTGTTCTATACATTATCGGCGCGATGATTCTCGTCCGAGTCGTTCGCCGTATTGGCAAGGCTATAATCGCGCGCTATCAAGACGACGACCCGACGACGAAAAACGAACAGGAGCGAAGAGCCGAGACGCTGGTATCCGTGCTCAAAATCACGACGAAAATCGCAGTGTGGACTATAGTGCTCTTCATGGTTCTTCGCGAAATCGGGGCAAACATCACACCGCTACTCACTGGCGCGGGCATCGTGGGTCTGGCCGTTGGTTTTGGTGCGCAGAACATCGTCCGCGACTTCTTCTCGGGCTTTTTAATTCTACTCGAGAACCAATACCGCGTCGGCGATGTCATCCAAATCGCCGACAGAGCTGGCCTCGTCGAGAGTATCAATTTGCGGACGACATCCATCCGCAACCTCGAGGGCGTCCTGCACATCATCCCAAACGGCGAAATCAAGGCCGTCGATAACTACACATTCTCCGAGAGCCGTCAGGTTATCGATGTGGGAATTAGTTATAACTCCAGCATGGACAAGGCGATAGAGGTTATCGAGGCTATCGGCGAGGAGATGAAGAACATGCCCGAGTTCGCCGAGGACATCCGTGCGTTCGAAATTCTCGGCATCCAGCGCCTTGGCGATAGCTCCGTCGATATCCGCGTGAAAATTTCCACCGAGCCGCTAAAGCAGTGGGCAATCGGCAGAAAATTCCGCTATCTGGTTAAAAAGCGCTTCGATGAAAATGATATCGAGATTCCATTCCCGCACAGAACGGTCTATTTCCGCACCGAAGACGACCTCAAACCGCGTATTTCTATAGAAAACGAAACAAAGCAAAACAATAAAGGAGAATAGTTCATGTCAAATGAAATCAAAGTCCTGCTCGCGTCCGCAGAGGTTTTTCCCTTCGCGAAGGTCGGCGGCCTCGCCGATGTCGCAGGGAGCCTTCCGAAGCCGCTCAAGCAAAAGGGCGTCGATATTCGTGTCATTCTTCCGCTATATGACACAATCGACCGCGAAAAATTTGCCATTGAGTTCTCCGGTGTGGAGTTTGCAATCGCGATGGGCGAGGAGAATGTCGGAGGAAAGCTCTATCGCGGCAAGTTCCCCGACGACGACATCCCCGCTTACTTCATCGAATGCCCAAAGTATTTCGGCAGGCCGGGGATTTACACCGACCCCGATACCGGCGAGGCTTACCCCGACGACGGCGAGCGCTTCGTCTTCTTCTCGAAGGCCGTGCCGGAGGCACTGCGCGGCCTCGGCTGGACGCCCGACGTCATCCACGCGAACGACTACCAAACCGGCCTCGTCCCCGCGATTTACAAGAAGCTCATGCCCGACGCCAAGATGGCCTTCCTCTTCAGCATTCACAATCTGGCATATCAAGGGCGCTTCGAGCCGGAGTTATTAGACCTCATAGGCTTCGGCCACGATGAATTCTACCCGACCGGCGCATTCGAGTTCTTCGGCAAGGTCAACCTCATGAAAATCGGCATAGTCTTCAGCGACATTATCAATACCGTTTCGCCGACTTATGCCGAAGAAATCCAGTCGAGCGAGGAGTTCGGGCACGGCCTCGAGGGCGTCCTCCGCTCGATTAACGACCGCCTGTTCGGCGTCCTCAACGGCATCGACCAGACTGTGTGGAACCCCTTGACCGACAAGGACATACCCTATAACTTCTCGGCGGACGACCTCTCCGGCAAGCGCATGTGCAAGGCCGCACTGCTGAAGCAATACGGCCTCCCCGAAGACCGCATCGACAAGCCTCTCGTCGCGACGATAAGCCGCCTCGCCGACCAGAAGGGCTTCGATTTGCTCATTCCGATAATGAAGGACATCGTCGAGATGGACGCTACCTTCGTGCTTCTCGGCACGGGGCAGAAAGAATACGAACGCGCTTTCACAGAGCTTGCCGAAAAATACCCGAAAAATGTCGGTGTGCTTATCGGCTTTGACAATAAGCTCGCGCACCTCATCGAGGCCGGCGCGGACATGTTCCTCATGCCCAGCCGATATGAGCCGTGCGGATTGAATCAGATGTATTCGATGGCTTACGGAACGATTCCCATAGTCCGCAAAACCGGCGGCCTCGCCGACACAGTGACCCCCGCGAACCTCGCAACCGACGAGGGCACGGGCTTCGTGTTCGAGGAGTATTCGCAAGAAGCATTTCTGGCGGCCATTAGGCGTGGACTATCAGCATATCGAGACAAGCAGGGATGGCGCAACCTCCAGCTTCGCGCGATGGCATTCGATTCGTCTTGGGAGAATTCCGCAGAGAAATATATCGAGCTGTTCAAGCAAGCCCTGGCCTCCGCGCGCTGGGGAGACTGAGAGGATTGCAGATTAAAAATTGCAGGTTACTGATTGGAGAAACAGAATACTCCATTAGAAATCGACTGCACTTCAATCTGAAATCATAAATCATAAATCAAGAGGCTGTGAAACATGAAAAGCATTATTCTTGCGGGCGGTTTCGGCACGCGCCTGAGGCCGCTGACATTTAGGCTTCCCAAGCCTATGGTGCCGCTTCTCGGCAGGCCGATGATGGAGCACGTCGTCGATAGAATTCGCGCGGTCGGCATCTCCGATATCGTCTCACTGCTATATTTCGAGCCGGATATAATCCGCGAATATTTCGGCGACGGCGAGCGCTTCGGCGTGGACATGCAGTATGTCTTGTCGCAAGCAGACTGGGGCACGGCGGGCGCGGTGAAAAACGCCGCGGGAAAAATCGACGACACCGTGCTCGTCATGTCCGGCGATGTTCTCACGGATTTCGACCTCGAACCGGCAATCGAGTTCCATCGTGCGAGAGGCGCATCAGCGACAATCGTCCTCACGCGCGTGAAAAAACCGCTGGCCTTCGGCATCGTCATCGCCGACCCTAATACGGGCAAAATCGAGCGTTTCCTCGAAAAACCCGCATGGGGACAGGTCTTCTCGGATACAATCAACACGGGCATCTACATCCTCGAACCGCACGTGCTCGATTACATTCCGCGTGGCGAGGAGTTCGACTTCTCGAAAAATCTTTTCCCGACGCTCATGGCAAAAGGCGAGCCGCTGTTCGGGTTCATCGCCGATGGCTATTGGCGGGATGTCGGCGATTTGCGCGAGTATCGCCGTGCCAACGAGGACGCGCTCGAGGGACTAATCAAGCTGGAAATCCCCGGCAAGAGGCTCGACTTCCCCGACGCGGAAGTCTTCGCGGGCGAAAATGTGCTCATCGAGGACGGTGCGGAGTTCGTGGGCAGAGTGCTCCTCGGCGACGCTTGCAGAGTCGGCGCGGGTGCGATTGTGGTGAACAGCGTTATAGGTGCGAACTCGACGATTGGCAGGGGGGCGCGCATCATCGGCTCGGTTATCTGGGAGAATGCGAAAATTGGAGACTCGGCTATGATAGAGCACGCGACGCTCGCCAATGATGTCGAGGTAGGCGACGGTGCGACAGTCTATGACCACGCGGTTATCTCGGAGAACTGCATCATCGGTGCTGGCGCGTCGATTCGCGCCGCCGTCAAAGTTTGGCCGCGCAAAGAAATCGCACCGAACAGCATAGTCACCGACACGATTGTGCATGCCGACCGAACCGGCGGCGAGCTTTTCGTAGGAAGCAGGGCTTCGGGCGTGATTAACGCGGAGATTTCGCCGGAGTTTTCCGCCAAGTTCGGCGCGGCGTTCGGCGCGAACCTCAAGAGCAAGGGCACAGTGCTCATCAGCAGAGACGGCGACCGCGCAAGTCAAATCACCCAGAGAGCGCTATTTTGCGGCATCATGTCCGCGGGCGTCGATGTCGAGGACCTCGGCGTATCCCCCATTCCCACTACGCGCTGGTTACTCTCGCGCAAGCCTCGGTCGGCGGGCGTCCACATCCGCAAGTCTCCGCGAAGCCGAAACGGTCAGGACATCATCTTCTTCAACGGCAACGGCACAGACCTCTCAATCGCGCAGACTCGCTCTATTGAGCGCCTTTTCGACAGAGAAGACTTCCCGCGCGCCGAATATGACTCCCTGGGCACTCTCGAGCGGCCAACCGAAAGCCTCAACGACTACCGTCGTGCACTCATCGAGGCGATTGACGCGGAGGCGGTTCGCGCACGAAATTTTAAGATTGTGCTCGACTGCTCGCACGGCGGCACAGCGAGCGTTCTCCCTGAAGTGCTGGCCGACATTGGCGTGGAATCGACGAACATCAACGCCGTGGTCGAACCGAACCGCATCACCAAAACCCGCGAGCAACGCGATGCCGACCAGCGACGGCTGGCGGTTATCGTTAAGAGCCTCGAAGCCGATGCCGGCTTCATGCTCGACCCATCGGGCGAGACGCTTCACCTCGTCGATGAGTCCGGCCGAATGCTCGACGACGACGCGGAGCTTTGCATCGTCACGGATTTGGCGATTCGCACTCTGCGCCCGAAAAACATAGCCGTCCCCATCTCGGCGACCATGGGCGTCAACCGCCTCGCGCGCGAAGCCGGCGTCGAGGTGCGATATACCTGCAATAATCACCTCTCGATGATGGAGGCCGCACTCGGCGGCGAGGTCGATTTTGTCGGTGGAACGCGCGGCGGATTCATCTTCCCGCGCTGGCTTTTCGCCTCCGACGCGATGTTCGCAACGCTCAAAATTCTCGAAATGATGGCGAAGGCGGACGTCCGGCTCTCATGCCTCGCAGACGCCCTCCCCGACTATGTCCGCGCGCAACGCGAGGTCAAGTGTCCGTTCGAGCGCATGGGAACGGTCATGCGCAGGCTAATCGAGGAAACCGCCGACCGCCCGCGGGATATTATCGACGGCGTGAGGATTTATTTCGAGGACGCGTGGGTTTTGCTAATTCCCGATCCGGAGCATCCAGCGTTTCACTTGATAGCCGAGGCAAAAAGCACCGAGCGCCTGAACATCGTCCTCGATGACTGCGAAGGAATGATACTTGATTTCCTGAGTTAGCATCAGGTGATTTTTTCGATAATCAGCGAGGGTCTATCGAGGGCCGTTTCGGCGAGCGTTATCGAGTGCAAAACCTCCGCCACTGCTGTTTCCGCGGATTGTTCATCCTTCGCGTGAACCTCGCCGATAACATCGCCTACATCTACACTATCGCCGATTTCCGCGAAAAACTTGAAGCCTGCTGACTGGTCGATTTCGTCCTCCGCACGCAACCTTCCGGCACCGAGGTTCACCGCCGCCATGCCGATTCGCCTCGTGTCCATCTTCGCGATATAGCCAACCGAATCGATGACTATCGGCCTAACAAGCTTCGCTTTCGGCAACAGCGATAAATCATCGGCAACGCGCGGATCGCCGGATTGCGCCTCGACCATCTTAGCGAATTTTTCGAGCGCGGTGCCATCGTGGAGTCTTTTCCGCGCAAGCGTCTCGCCGCCCTCCACCGTGTCCACAACGCCCGCAAGCAGTAGCATCTCTCCGGCGAGCCGAACTGTCAACGCTTCGAGGCGCGGGAACTTTTTCTCTCCGCGAAGAAGCAAGATTGCCTCCTCGGCCTCGAGCGCATTGCCTACAGCGCATCCCAATGGTTGCGACATATCCGTTACCAGTGCGACGACTTTCTGGCCGTGCGCTGTGCCGATTGCGATAAGCATGTTCGCCAGCTCGCGCGCCCTGTCGATTGTGTCCATGAATGCACCGGAGCCGGACTTGAGATCGATGACAAGCCCCTTCGCGCCCTCGGCGATTTTCTTGCTCATAATCGATGCCGATATAAGCGGAATCGACTCGACCGTTGCCGTGACATCGCGGAGCGCATAGATTCTGCCGTCTGCGGGGGCGAGTTCGCCGCTCTGGCGCGCCATAGCGCAACCGACTTCCCGCACCTGCTTTTTTAACTTTTCGATTGAAAGTTCTGTGTTAAATCCGGGGATGGACTCGAGCTTGTCAAGCGTGCCGCCCGTGTGGCCGAGGCCTCTGCCGGAGAGCATCGGCACGAATCCCCCACAGGCCGCCACCAAAGGCGCGAGCGCGAGGCTAACCTTATCGCCCACGCCGCCTGTAGAGTGTTTATCGACGGGAATGCCGCCCAATTCCGACCATTCGATGACCTCGCCGCTGTCGATATATGCGCGGGTGAGCGCCGAGGCTTCATCGTCGGACATGCCGTTGAGGTAAATCGCCATAAGTAGCGCAGTCACCTGATAATCGGCCACATCACCGGATAAATAACTTGAAATAAACGCCCCGATCTCATTGAGGTCGAGGCGTTTGCCATCGCGCTTGGCGCGAATAAACTCCGAAGGATTCATCTCAGTTATTTATAAACATGGACGAACGATGTGCCGCCGTTGGCGAGCGGCCCCGGCGACGACACGAGGAAAAGCCCGCCGCGCCTGCCGTAGAAATTAGGCACGAAGGCCACCACCGTTCCGCACTGGGCGTCGGCGAAATTACCGTTGATGTGCAAGTTATTCATCGGGCCAAGCTTCTCGCCGCCATAGAAAATCTCGACGCGGCCGCTACGGTAGCTACCTATATCCGCAAACGGCGTCCCAATAAGGATGTCGGCGAATTGATCGCCGTTGACATCGCCGGCGCAAATCGAGTATCCATAAAGGTCTTTGGAGTTCTGGCCGTAAATCGAGGCGAATGGGTCGCGAATCACCGGTGCGCCGGCGTATATATACGCCACGCCCTCGCCGTTGGGGCCATCGCCGGGGGCGCCGATGCCTATGTCCGGAACGCCGTCACCGTTTACATCCCCCAACGCAGTCAGCGCAAAACCGAAGTTCGCCTGCGGGCGTTTGCCCTCGATTTGATGCCAAGGCTTCTTGTCGATAATCGAGCCGCCTTGATAGAGATAAACTTTACCGGCGTTGCGGAGGCCGGAGCTGTTGTGATAATAAGCACTTACGCCGAAGTCCGATACGCCGTTGCCGCTGACATCGCCGAAGATGGCGATTTTTTCGCCGAAACCGTCGCCGGCGGACTCGCCATTGAGGACAAGGGCCGGCGTCCCGAAATTGCTTCCGCCAAAGAAAACATAGACGACGCCCGCGTGGTTGGCGCCGCCATAGCTCGCGCCCACTAAAAGGTCTGGGACATTGTCGCCGTTTAAGTCCTTGCCGCCGGCGAGGCTGGTGCCGAACCAGTCGTTGCTACGCTCGCCCGTAAGAACCATGTCCGGCGCGCCGCTGAGTTCCTTGCCGCCATAGTAGATATAGACTTTGCCTGCATCGACTCCGCCGTCGTCGTTTCTCGGCGCACCGATTGCGAAGTCGCCAAAGCCGTTGCCGCTAATGTCGCCGAGCGCAGTCACCGATGCGCCGAAGCGGTCGCCGGGCTTTTCTCCCGTAAGCTCGAGCGCGGGTTTGGACGGGTCGGTTCCACCGAAATACAAATATGCCTTGCCCGAATAATTCGATGCCTGATAGCTTCCGGGCGCGCCGATTATAAAATCGACAAACCCGTCGCCGTTGACATCGCCGACAGGCTCGATTGTCACGCCGAAGCGATCCCCCGCGACAAAGCCTTTCAAGGTGGAGACGAAAGACAGCCCCCTCGCACCGAAAGCGCTCAGCGCGAGAAGAATAAGGCCGATAACAACGAAACTAAAGCGACGGCTCATAAGAAACTCCTGTGATTTATTATGATTCGTTTTCAAACAATGATAATAGATAAGTTTAAGGCGATTTTCAATATAAGTCAAGCGGTTTTTCTGTTCGGCGAAAAAAATGATTCTTTTTATATTTGCGAATCGCTTATTTTTTCGGGGCGATGGCGCGCGGGTTGCCTCCGCAACCCCCGTGCCATCGCGGGAGGGCGGCGGGGAAAGGCGATGCTGACGGAATTATTCAGACAAAAAATTTCGACAATCTACTATATGGGCTTGACCGAAGCCCCTCTCGCCTTTATACTGTTCGGTATGATGAAAAAAGCATTATTTATTCTATCAGTTATCGCAATCGCAGTGCTTGCCGAGACCGACACCACTTGGGATTGCATCGTCGCGAATTGCCTCAATCTCGCGCCCACTCAATCGGTGACTGGCACCTATCGCTGGAACACGCGAACCGACTCGCTCGAAGGCAGATATCTTTACGTGCCGCCACACACAACATATTATACAGATGGCGACACGGTGCGCACTCTGGACTTCATGTCTTTGAAGGATCCATGGTTCGATTGGTGGATCATGCGCAATCCTCTCCGCGACGACGGCCAATATGAAACGAGCTTCGTGAAGGACTCCCTGGCCTTCCTAATATACGACCACGTGTCATTGTCGAATGAATTCTCGAATGTTCGCGTAGCCTATGACCGTGGCTCTTGCGAGCCGTTCTCTGCGCTATTCTATTGGCCGGAAGAGGCTGGCCACGGCTTCCCCGGCGCAGAGGCGATTTATTATGAATTCTACATCACCGACGCTATAACGCTCGCCCCCTCCAAAAGGCAGTATCTCAATACTGCAGGCGAGGTCGTCGAGGAGTTCATCTTCGAAACCATCGAGTCGATACGCCGCACCCCAGCGGATAGCGTTATCATTCAAAAATTACTCTCGGACGAGAAATTTGATTAAGGTGCATCTATGGATCTCAATCTACTTGGGTCGATTGTCGAGTTAGGCTTTTTGGCGCTCGTTTTCGGGGCGTTCTTGGGCTTTGCCGCTAAGAAATTCGCCGTCAAGGTCGATGAGCGCGTCGAAAAAATCGAGGCCGTTCTCCCGGGCGCAAATTGCGGTGCCTGCGGCTTCCCCGGATGCGCCGGCTATGCCAAGGCCGTGGTCGAGGGAACCGCGCCGGTGATGGCATGTCCCCCCGGCGGCGCGGAGGTGTCAACACTCATCTGCGAGATTTTGGGAACGGAAGCCGGCGAGACCGTCAAAACCATCGCCGCCCTAAAATGCCGCGGCGGAAAGAACCGCGCCCGCGACAAGTTCGAATACGACGGCATCCGAGATTGCAGAGCCGCCGCTCTCGTCATGGATGGCCATAAGCTCTGCCCCAACGGTTGCACCGGCCTCGGCACATGCGAGGAAGTCTGTCCCTTCGATGCTATCACCATGAGCGAAGAGGACTTGCCGATAATTTCCGAGGAGAAATGCACCGGTTGCGGAGTTTGCGTAGCCGAGTGTCCGAAAAATGTCCTCGAACTGATTCCCGCGAAGAGCCAAGTCTGGATTGCCTGCAACAACGTCTTTCCCGGCAAACTCGTCAAATCCTCGTGCGATACCGGTTGCATCGCCTGCGGTATATGCGCAAAGAACTGCCCCGCCGACGCGATAATCATCGAGAACAACCTCGCCCGTATCGACTACGAAAAATGCACAAACTGCCAGATTTGCGTGGTGGTCTGCCCCACCGGCACGATTCACACGAAAAAGTCCGGCGAGATTTCCAACGACGCCCCAAAAATCCGCGCGGCGCTCGAGCGCAAGAAGGCCAAAGAAAAAGAGAAGAAGTTGGCCGAAACCGAGGCTAAAAAGGCCGAAGACAAGAGCGATTAGAGCTATTTCTGTTCAACAGAAGGGCGAACCACCGGTTCGCCCTGATCCTAACTATCAACTCCCATCTTGTTCTTCGTCGGTGAGGATGACCTCTATTAGCTCATCTCTGCCGTCGGCCTGTATCCACTCGTCTATGAAATGCGGGTCTTCGGCTCGGCTGGCGATTTCAGCGAGAAAGCGGAGATGGCGATTCGGGTCTTTTCGACTTCCGAGAAGGACGAAAACGGCGTGAATCGATTGCTTGGAGTTCGGGAAGTCTATTCCTGTAATACTACGTCCCATAACGAGATAGAAGTCGTCAACATCGTCGAGCAAGAGGTGCGGAAGGGCAACTCCTGCATCGGCGGGCGTCTCGCCGAGAAGGCTTCGCTCAAGTATCGCGCCGTAAATAATATCGCAGGAAACGCCGCTTCGATTGCCGAGCATATCCGAGGCCTTGCGAAGCAGTTTGTCGATTTTCGTGTGCGGCTTGATTTCGATGAAATCGGCTTCTTTCAAAATCTTCACGAAGGGATCGTCGTGGCGGAGGCCTTTTTCCTTAAGGATTTGCCTCAGCTCCTTATCGAGTCCGAGGGCGTGGGCATCGTGGTCTAAAAGCCGCTCCGCGACGCGGCTGGCGGCCTTCGAGACTGCCGAAACGCCAATACCCTTCCTGCGAACATGAAGATAATACCAAACAACGCCCGCCGCAATAAGTGCAAGCGTGAAAAACATAGCCACAAAGCCCATCTGCGGGATTATCAGAACGGCGACGAGGATGCCCGCGATTTGCATATAAGGATAAAGCGGGCTTCGGAACTCGGGGTCGTAGCTCTTGAGGCCGCTCTCGCGCATGACAATCACCGCCATGTTGATTATCGCGAAAACGAGTATTTGGAAGGTGCCCGCGAGCTTCGCGATGGCTTCCACGCCAAAAAAGATGATGATGAAAATCATGAAAACCGAGGAGAAAAGCACGGCGTTCTTTGGGATTCTCCTGCGAGAGAGGCGGGTGAAAGCGTGCGGAATAACTCTGTCTCTGCCCATGGCGAGGAGATACCTACTCGCGGCCATCAAGCCCGCATTGCCGGTCGTTGCAAATGCGAGTGCGGCGGCAATGGTTATGCCTATCGCGCCGGTTCTTCCCGCGAAAATTCGCGCCGCATCCGAAATCGGAGTGAGGCTTCCGCGAAGTTGCTCTGCCGGAAGAACACCCACCACCACGAACACACCCAGCGCATACATGATAATGACAGCGATAAGTGATAGGAACATCCCCAGCGGTATGTTCCGCGCGGGGTTTTTTATCTCCTCGGAAACGCTCGCCACGCCGGTAAGGCCGATAAAACTCGTGAAAATAAGCCCGGCTGTTGGCATAATCGCGTCGAGGCCGAAAGGCGCAAACGGCGTGTAATTGGCGCCCTTCACAACCGGTGTGCCTTTGACGATAAAAATCGACATAATGGCGAAGAGGAAAAAAACCATGCCCACCTGAAAGCTCCCCGCTTCCTTGGTGCCGAGTAAGTTCAGGCCGGTGAAAAATAGGGCGAAGAACACGGAAATCGTCTTCGGGGTCACATAGGGCAGATTGACGAGGCCGTCCAAATAGAGACCGAGGCCTACTATCGCAATGCTCGCCTTTAGAAGTAGTGCCAGCCAATCGCCGAGGCCGTCTATCGTGCCGAACATAGGGCCGAGACTTCGACTGATAAAGAAATATGTGCCGCCAGAGCGGGGCATCGCCGTGGAAAGTTCGGACAGCGAGAACACCGCAGGAATCACCGACAGTCCGGCGAAAACATACGCGATAATCACCGCAGGGCCAGCCTGTGATGCCGCTATCCCCGGCAAAACGAAGAAGCCGGACGCTATCATTGCGCCGGATGAGATGGCGAAAACATCCAGAAGGCCGAGCGATTTTTTCAGGCTTTTATTGCTCATATTTCCTTTAGATAGATATTTCCGTCGTGGTTCATAAATTTCGAGCGCATTTATCTGTCATTTCGAGCACCAGCGAGAAATCTCCCCAGCAATCACGCGATTTCTCGTCGCTGTCGCTCCTCGAAATGACATTTGAAAAGTATGGTCTTCACCATTTATCCTTCACCCTTACCTCTCTTACCCATAACCTGTCAACGATAACCTTTTACCTCTCTAATTAACGCCGGAATCACGTCGAAGAGGTCGCCGACTATGCCGATGTCGGCGATGTCGAAAATTGGCGCTGATTTGTCCTTGTTGATTGCCACGATGAAGTCCGATGTCTGCATGCCGACTTTGTGCTGAATCGCGCCGCTTATCCCACAAGCGATATATAGTTTGGGCGCGACTGTCCTGCCGGTCTGGCCAACCTGCCTATGATAGGGCACCCAGCCGGCATCTACTGCGGCTCTGCTTGCGGCAATGGTGCCGCCGAAAATTTCGGCCAACTCGCGGAGTTTTGCGAAACCATCGGGGCCACCCACTCCCCTTCCACCGGCGACAATCACGTCGGCATCGGTGACGGGGATATCCTCGTCGGCGGACTCATCTATGCGGTCGAGAAGAATCTTCGCGAGTTTGGAGATTTTTATCTCGGCAGGGTCGATTTCGATGATTTCGCCCGTCCGCGATGATTTTTCTTCAGCCTCGGGGAAGACTTTGTGGCGCACCGTGGCCATCTGCGGGCGATGATGTGGGCATGTAATGGTCGCCATGATATTCCCGCCGAACGCGGGGCGTGTCTGAAGTAGAAGGCCGGTCGCAGGGTCGATATCGAGGGCGGTGCAGTCGGCGGTAAGCCCCGTTCCGAGTCGCACGGCGAGGCGCGGCATGAGGCGCCGTCCGGAAAGCGTCGATGCGCCGAGGACAATCTCCGGCTTGAGATTGCGCACTATGTGCTCAACCGCGTCAGTGTGATACTCCTCGATGAAGTCGCGGAATTCGGGTGAATCCACTATGAACACGCGGCTTGCGCCGTGTGCGATTGCCTTGTCTGCCAGCTTTGCGACACCGTCGCCTACAAGAACAATGGACAGCTCGGAATTGCGCTTCTCTGCGAGCTTTCCGCCGATGTTTAAGAGTTCCAGCGATACCGGCGCGAGGTCGCCGTCCGGCTCGATTTCGCCGAGAACCCATACGCCGGAGAATTGCGCAACGTCTTGCTGTATATCGTCTTGCGGCGAATCATCCCTGCGCAATATCGCCTCGACCGGACAAACATCGATGCATGCCCCGCAGAAATTACACAGCGCATAGTCGATGATGGCGGAATCTTCGCCCATCGAAATTGCGCCGAACGGACATCCCGAAATGCAAATACTGCAGGAGTCACAAAGATTTTCGTCGATATAGATAATTGTATTAGCCATGCTATTCGCTTATGTGTCTTTTAGTTATAACATTTGATTAGAGTAATTTATTATGTGCATTTGTAAGACAGAAAAATACTTGCCGGTTTAAATATGCAACTCATTTGGCAAAGGCATCGAATGCGACACCGAATTTATGCACAGTGCCGAGAATGCCATAATGCTGGAAAGAATAGTCGATGTTAAAGCCTTGATAGACCAAGCCGAAGCCCGCGGATATTCCGTTGAACTTTTCGTCGTCGGCCAAATCGCCGGAAACCTTCTCGCGAAACCTATAGCCTGCGCGGAGAAACAGCGGATTCAGCTCGACAATCTCGAAGCCTAAGCCGCCGGAAAAACCCGAGTCGCGAAAATAGTCGCCCTGCGCCAGCGCAAACATCGGCAGGCCTTTAAGGCGGTAGCTCGCGCCGAGACTGAAGCCCTGCGCCAGCGTGTCCTCGCTCTCGGTGAAGCCGGAGAGTTGTCCGCCAAGATTCTTTACGACGAAACCGAGGTGCCCGCGCCCTCGATCGAACTTGAACATCGCGCCGATATCGAATCCCATGGCCAGCGCGGTGAAAGTGTCTATCGCGCTTGAGGCGAAGAACGTCGCCAAGCCGAGCGAGAGGTTCGGGACGATTTCTCGACTGAACATTGCGGAGGCCGAAATATCGGTGGCCGAAAAATCTCCAATGACCTCGCCCGCGCCGTCCGTCCTATCCATATTGCCATAGCTGACGAATTTTACCGCCGCGCCAATGCTTCCGAAATGAAATCTCCTCTGTCCGGCGAGGTGTCCAGTGTTGATGTCGGCATAAAGTCTGCCGTAGCTCGTCGCGGCAGACAGATCCTTCGAGAAGGTCATTGCTGATGGGTTGGCGAGCATGCCGTTAGGGCCTTCGGAGTAGCCAACGGTGGCGCTCCCCAGCGCCGATGCTTTTGGCGAGAAGTCCATCTTGAGGAATGACATCCCCGATGTGCCCGAGTATCCTGCGAGAGAAGATAAAACGACACAAGTAATTATTAGGCTAAAAGTTATAACTTTCATTTTAATCCTACTTATGAAATAATTTAGTTAATTCCTTACTGACAAACATTTTCACTCCGGCATCTCAACGACGCGACATTCGAACTCCCTCGCAAGCGCATCCGCTTGAGCGGCCGCTTCTCCCTTTGTAGCAAATTCCCCGCCGAAAACGTAGAACATCGTGATTTCCTCAACCTCGACAGGGACGATCCACGTCCTTAAGCCCTCTTTGCGGACTTTTACGGCCAGCTGTTGCGCCAAAGTTTCCATCTGAAACGCCCCGAATTGGAGTGTCCACGCGCCGAGGTGCACCTCCTCCGGCTCAATCTCTATCTCTACATCGCCTACGGGCATATCGAGCATGACGAAGCGCGACAAATAGCCCATTCCATCGACGATATCGATATATCGCTCGCAACTATCGGCATCTGGGATGTATAGGCAGTAAAGCTCCGCAAGCCCAAGGAGCGCAATTGGCAGGTGGCCGGGGTCTGTGACGCGCGAGAAATATCCACGCGCGGCGTGTGGTTGCGCGAGGACGTGGCAACATTGCCCTAAAAGCAGAATATCGGCCTGCGTTGGGGAAGAAATCCGCTCGGCAAGGTCTTTCGCGGAGTGGTATAGGCCTCGGGCGTATGCCAATCGGGCACGCACCGCAAGTGTCGAATCGGAATCTAACTCCGCGAGAGCAACCTCCAGCGATTCGGGATTCACTTGAAGCACAGCTCCGAAAATCGCTGATGTGAGTGATGCGAGAATAATTATGCCAATAAAAGTTTTCATATTCCGAAAGAGTTCCATGCGCCGCAATCCCAGCAATACCAAGCAGGTTCGCCGGTAATGCATCCGCATTCCTTACAAGTGAATGAATATTTAGTGCCGGAACGCGAAGTGATTTTCGCTATAAGCTCTCCCGCATCGCCGCCGATGTCGTCTCTTCGCTTGAGAAGCCCCAACAGGGAAAGCTCCAGTTCAATCGGTAGATTTTCGCTTGCTTTTAGCGTCGCGATGGCATCATTGAGCCTGCCCATGCGCTCGAAGAGCCTCGACAGCGCACCCCGCGCATGAAAATCGTCCTCGTGGGCGGCGAGGAGTTCGCCATAGAAAGTAATCATGCTTCCGTAGTCGGAGAGGTCGTAGTATGCGCGTTCGAGGCGTTCGAAGCAAGTCCACCCTATCTTCGGGAATTTTTCGCAGAACTTCTTCCACCACTCGACTGCCTCGGTCAGTCGGCCTTCGGCGTAATATGCGTCGCCGATGCGCATGAACGCCGATGGACACTCGTTATCCAGACGAATCGCGTCTTTGAAGAGAACGCGCGCGTTGTGATATTTCTCGCTCTCGGCCGCCGAATTGCCCATCATTACTTTATATAGTGCTAATTGCGGTTTGTTCGCCACCGCGTTTTTCGATGATGAAAGCAGGTCGAATGCCTCCTCCCATCGGCCGAGCTTTTCAAGCTCCTCGAGGAGGAAATCCTTAATCCATGGGTCTTTGGAGTCTTTGAGGGTGCGCTCGAGTATATCCGCGGACATTTCGTGGTCGCCCATTTGTGCATAGTCCACAGCCAACGATTTAGACACGCGGACTCGCTCGGCTTTAGTGAGCGTCTTGCGGTCAGCGACGCTATGGTGAATTTGTAGTGCTTTGCGCGGGCCAATTTCCTCGCGTGCCAAATCTCCTATAAGGATGAAAGCCTCGGCGTTGCTCGTGTCCTCGATGGCTGTCTCTCGAAGGATTTTAATTGCCTTCCGTCTCTCGCCCATCACGATTGCCCTAAGACCCTCGGCGAATTTGTCGCGCCTGCGGTCGACGTTTCCTACCTTGCTCTTCCAGAACCACAGTGCCAGAAGCGCCGCGAGGGCGAAAATGAGCAATGTTAATCCCAAATGGTCGGAAATCACCCTTCCTCCTCGGGCAAGTCTTCGAGCGGGAGGATGCGGAGCGTGTCAAGTTCCTCTCGAAGCTGTGAGTTGAGTTTTTTAAGGCGCATAATTTTAAGGCGCGAGGATATTTGGACGAAAAGGAAGACTATTAGCGCCCAAAGCGCGCCAAAAAGTGCACTTTGGATGACTATGATGTTCAGCGGGACATTCACGAAATCGGCGAAGCCAAGCGAGATGAAATCGACGGTCCTCCCGCCGTTGAGCGACGCGAACATCACTAAAGAAAACACAAGCAATAGTGCAAGTAAGAGATGGACAACCCACATAACTCGTCTCCCCTCGATTTAATCTAATAACTATTAAATTTAGAGTGTAAGTGCCGAAATGTCAATAAGAGATTGTATTCGGGCGAATTTTTTCTCGTGTGAGCATATCGGCGATCCGGGCGCAAGATTTTTTTTGAAGGAACTTTATTCGCTATCGTATTCTGTGAAGTTGCATTTGTCATAATGGGTTGATTAGTAATCGATTATCCTGTTCGAAAATATCAACCACGATGACCGCACCGCTGGATTTTTCCGATTTCCATTGACTTTGCAGTCATCGGGCAATATGATTTAACGCTATAATTTGGGCGGCACAAGTCGTTCATTCCCGTTAACTTCAACTTATAAGGGGAAACCCAAAGGAGTAAAGATGTCAGAAGCATTGGCGAAATTCATGGAGAAAATCAAAGCCAAAGACCCGGACCAGCCAGAGTTCCATCAGGCGGTGTATGAGGTCGCGGAGAGCCTCATGCCGTTTATCGAGGCGAACCCCAAATACAAGAAGGCGAACATCCTCGAGCGCATGGTCGAGCCGGAGCGCGTCATTATGTTCCGCGTCCCCTGGGTGGACGACAAGGGCGAGATTCATGTCAACCGCGCATACCGCGTGCAGATGAACAGCGCAATCGGGCCATACAAGGGCGGGATGCGCTTCCACCGCAACGTCACGCTCGGCACGCTGAAATTCCTCGCGTTCGAGCAAGTTTTCAAAAACGCGCTAACGACGCTCCCGATGGGCGGCGGCAAGGGCGGCTCGGACTTCGACCCCATCGGCAAGTCTGAGGGTGAGGTCATGCGCTTCTGCCAGTCCCTGATGATGGAGCTTTACCGCCACCTCGGCCCGAATACCGATGTTCCCGCCGGCGATATCGGTGTCGGCGCGAGAGAGATCGGCTTCATGTTCGGCGCTTACAAGAAAATCGTCAATGAGTGGACGGGCGTTTTCACCGGCAAGGGCAGGAACTGGGGCGGAAGCAGAATTCGCCCGGAAGCCACCGGCTTTGGTGTGGTCTATTTCGCCGAGGAAATGCTCAAAACTCGCGGTGATTCAATGGAGGGCAAGATCGTCGCTATCTCCGGTTTCGGGAATGTGGCTTGGGGCGCAACACGGAAGTCTAACGACCTTGGCGCAAAAGTCGTCACGCTCTCCGGCCCGGATGGATACATCTACGATCCCGATGGCGTCAAGGGCGAAAAGATTGACTTTATGCTCGAAATGCGTGCGAGCAACCGCGACAAAGTGCAGGACTACGCGGACAAGTTCGGCGTCCAGTTCTTCCCCGGCAAGAGGCCGTGGGAGGTCAAGGCCGATGTCTATATGCCATGCGCGATTCAGAACGAGCTGGACATCAACGACGCCAAGAACATCGTCAACAACGGCGGAATATGCGTCTCCGAGGGCGCGAACATGCCCAGCACGCCCGAAGCGGTGAACCTGTTCATCCAGAACAAACTGCTTTACGCCCCCGGCAAGGCATCCAACGCAGGCGGCGTCTCCGTCAGCGGACTCGAGATGACGCAGAACGCGATGCACATCTACTGGACATCCGAGGAAGTTGACAAACAGCTTCAGATTATCATGAAGGCTATCCACGAACAGTGCGTCGAACACGGCACGAAGGACGGATACACGAACTACGTCAACGGCTCGAACATCGCCGGCTTCATTAAGGTTGCCGACTCGATGATTGAGCAGGGACCGCTTTCGTAAAGCAATTTTCGATTGCGACAAAACGACCCCGTGGCAAGCGCCGCGGGGTTTTTTGTGGGTGTTAGGCTTTGAAGGAAAATCACGACCCCGCCCAGCCACCGGCGCCGGCACGGGGGTTGCGAAAGCAACCCGCGCGCCGGCGCCCCCACTACTTCATGAAGACGACGCGTTTAGTCACGAATGTGCCATTTCCGGCGGATGCCCGCACGAGATAGACTCCCGATGGGAGTGATGCGGGGGGCGTCCAGATGAATTCATTTTTGCCGTCATTGCGACCCGAAGGGGAGAAATCTCCTTCAATTGTCGGAGATTTCTCGTCGCTGTCGCTCATCGCAATGACTGGTTGGCCGCTTGTTGCTACGGCATCGACCCGCCGCCCCGCGATGTGGTAAATCTCCACCGATAATTGTTGTAAGGGCGAGGCATGCCTCGCCCCTAAGCCGTCAATTGTAATCGTTACCGCGGAATTGAACGGATTCGGATAGGCGGAAATAGTGAAGTTGGCGGGGAGTTCGCGCGTTTCGGCAATATATGCAAACGGCGAAATGTCCATCGCGTTGATTCGCGCCCATAGGCCCGTCACCCAAACCAGCGGATAGTCAAGGAAGATGTCCGTCAGTTCCGAGCCGAGACGATAGTAGCCAACCTCGCTCATTGCCGAAGGCGTAGAGATATCAAGGACTCTCATGCCCGCCGCTCCGCAGGCCACGAAGGCATATCGCCCGTCGATTGTGATGTCGTAGGCGGGATGCTCCGTCGGCCAGAAGCCCACCTGCTCAAGCTCTCCGCTTTGCCATTGCATGGCGATAACCCCCCTGTTTGTCGCCACGAAGACTCTCCCCCATCTGTCCACTGCCGCACTGCGGACGAATTCATCGAAAGCGAAATATCTGCCTGCACCGCTCGGCGATGCGGGGTTGGAAATATCGACCACGGAGAGGCCGTAGTTTTTCTCGGCGAGGAAAGCGAAGTTCCCATCGACGGCAAAGCGGAGATGTTCGAACACGAAATCGAATTCGCTTATTTGAATAGGCGCGGTGGGACTGGAGAGATCGAGAATACAAAACTTGCCGCCGTTGAGGAAGACTGTATCGCCATGCGATTCACACCGAAAGATTGGCGCGTCGCCGCGAAACTCGCCCACGATTTGAATGTCCGTGGGGTCACGCGGATCGAGAATGCGGAATGTGCTGTCCGAGCAGGCCATGCCGATGAAATCTCCGAGGGCGCAGATTCCAGTAGCGTTGCCCGGAAGAAAACGATAGCCCAACTCCACCGGTAGCGAGGGATTGGAGACATCGAGAATTTGCAGGCCGCCGGAGGAGTTCGCGACGAAGCCCCTATCACCCACGACAATCATCTGCTCGGGAGATGTCGCGGTGTATCGCCCCACGAGGCTCACATCGAGGCTGTCGGCGGAGACGAGGGCGGTCGCAATTATGAGCATTGGAAGGAGGGTTTTCGCGAGTTTCATAATAGTTTGCCTATCTTTAATATTTATTGTATATCAAAACCAATACCGCAAGAACGCCCGCCGCGCCCGCATGTATCGCGTTAGCGTTCGGCAAGATCGCCGTCAAGTATATCACATCGAAGGCTTTGATTATGGCTTCGAGCGAGAACGCCTCTCCCTCCATCAAAGAAATTCTCCGCGCAAGAAAAAGCACCGTGCCCGCAGAGAGAATTGCGATAGCTATCACTATGAACAATAGCACTTTATCGTAATTCGCTCGTTGCATCAGGGAAGAGCCTCGCCGGTCATCGGGACGAAGCGGACGGGAATGTCGTCAACGACCTCGAAGCCGTCCTCCGTGCGTGTCGCAACTTTGATTATCTGCTCGAAGTCCCCCACTGGAGCGACAAGTCTCCCGCCAATAGCGAGTTGTTCGAGCAAAGGCTCTGGGATTTCTAACGGTGCGGCGGAGATAATGATTGCATCGAAAGGGGCTTCTTCCAGCCACCCGCGGAAACCATCACCCACGCGAAAGTGAATGTTGTCGTATCCGAGCGTATCAAGTGTTTTTATAGCAGTAATCGCAATTTCTTCGACTATCTCTATCGCGAAAACCTCGCGGACAATTTCCGCCAAAACCGCCGACACATAGCCGCAACCCGCGCCGACCTCAAGCACCTTGCTGTCCGCACCGATTTGTGCCAACTCGACCATTCTCGCGACAATATAAGGTTGGCTTATCGTCTGGTTGTGGCCTATGGGCAATGGCGTGTCCTCGTATGCGTCACCCACCACCGATTTCGGGACGAAGCGGTGGCGCGGGATTTTCAGCATGGCATCGATAACGGCGCCGTCGCGAATCCCCCGCGCGACAATCGTCCGCTCAACCATGTTTCTGCGCTCGTGGAGACGCTCATCATCGTTTCTAAACCGGAACATTGTGAACCTATTCTAAAGGGGGATTGATTGTGGCATTTCTATTTCATCATAAATCGATAAGGGCTACGCTCCCGCAATGAAAGCATCGTCATTTATCGCTGTCCTCCGCGCGGACGCAAGCCATGCGGAGTTCTGTAAGCAAGTTATCGAGCACGAGTTTCTCCTGTTCATTCAGATTGCCCTTTGTCTTTTCCTCGAGAACCGCTATCATGTCAACCAAGTGGCGGGCGGATTCGACGTCTTTGGGAGCTTCGCCGGTTTCGGGGTTCGGTAAATACCCAAGTTGGCTTCGAACAATCTGGCGAAGTAGCAAAAGAAGTTCGTAGAATAGCATTCCTGTTTCTGTGTCTTTTATTTTTTCGTCGGACATGTCCCTCCATTATATAATCGGCCGGACGCGCCACGATTTCTCTTCGAGACGGCGCATCTCAGCGCGATATTGATTGATGACCAATTCGGCAAGTTCGAGTGCCTTAACGTTGTATGCTTTAATGCCGTGGACACCGGCCTGCAGAGATGAATCGAGATAGAGGCCGAGGTGCAATTTCGCAGAAACGGGTGTTATCGTGCAACCGGTGACCGAGATTCGATTCTCGCCATCGAATAAATCCTCGCCGAGGCGAACAAGGCAGTGGTCGGGGCTGTTCATTCGGTGGATGAGTTTTTCCTCTACTACCGACACGAGGATGTATTGCCGCATGAGAATTTCACGAATATTGCAATCAAAATGTTCGATAACGAAGTGAAGCATCTCGCCGGGGAGAACTTCCTGACCGTGCATGATAGCGTCCAAGTCGAACCACTTCTCCGGAGGAACTTCGAACGCTCCGCGAAACGCCACGATGTTGTCTCCCTGAAGACCAAAATTTTTCAACGCCCAGTGCGGATGCATCTCGGCCTCGGTCATCGATCTCGGCGCCGGCAAAATTTTGAATTTCATGTTCGATATGCTCATTCGGCCTCCTCAGAGAATTCGAGACCTCCGGCAAGAAGTCTGCTCGCGACCTCTCCGGCGGGGTCGTTTCTCCGTTTGGCGAGTTTCGTCAAGGCTTTTTTCGTTGGACTTCCGCCGATTTTGCCCAAGGCCTCCACCGCCGCAATGCGGATTTCTTCCGGCATGGACTTGCGGAAAAATCCTCCCGGCTCGGACAATTTAATCAATTGGTCGATAGCTTCCGTCGCTTTGATGTCGCCGAGAGATTTTATCGCCGCAGTAGCGAAAGATGTGTCCGGCATGCGCTCGGAGATTTCCTTTTTGTCGATGTAAGTCATAAGTAGGGGGATTTTCTCGCGCATTCCCATCTCGCCGACGCGGGCTATACCCTCGACCATGATTATCGGGTCGCCGGAATCGATAGCCTTCTCCACGAGGCTGGCGCGGACTTTCGCGGGGAAATCGCGGACTTTGTCGAGCGCCGCCCTGCGAATTTCATCGAACGGACTGAATGCCAGCTCGGTTATGCGGTTTTGGACCCCTATGTCCTCGCGGAAAAACTCCGCAACCGAGATGAGCGCCAGCAAATCGCGCGGCGACAAGTCTTTAGCGAAGGTGCGCGAGAACATCTTGATGCCCCTCTCGCCGATTTTGAGGAGAATCACCGCCAAAAGCCTCCGTGTATTGACATCTTCCGCGTCCATTATGCCGTTGAGGCAGGTCTCAATTGATTCCTCGCCCTGCCGAACGAGGTTCTGCACGGCCTTTGCCTTTTCAACTTTGTTTTCTGCGGAGAGATGCCCTATCCAAGCCCTGAGTTGGGATGTGCCGGCCTCGCGGTGGCCATGCTTTTGTTGTGGCTCCGATTGAGGTTTTTCCTCTTGTTCGGGAGCTTCTGTATGTTGCACTGCCTCTTGCATTGCGGCAAATTGCGCTGTCACACTGAATTGAGGCCTCGAGTCCTTAGGCACGAAATCGCCGAGTTCCTTGAGCACATCAATGAGTTTTTTCGTGGCCTCATCGCGTGCGCCGCCGGCCTGCAAAGCCTTGAGAAATTCCTCGCTTTCGCCCTTGAATTGGCCTATGAGCGTGTCCACCTTCTCGACAATCTCCCTTGCAATCTCGGCCTGTTCCTCCTCGGTGGGTGCTGAGCCGAGGCGCACGGACTTGTTGCCCTCGAGTTGCGAGCTGTGCGCGCCGACCGCGACATAGACAGTCTGATCAGGCTTGATTTTCTTAAGTTGCTTCTCCTCGATAATATCGTTCCAATTGTCAACGACTTGCTCGCGAGGCATCTTAAATATCGATATGAAAGCAGTTAACTCCTCGATAGTTAAACCTTCGAAGAAGATAACGCCGTTTAAGTTATAGCGTGTCAGTAGTTTATGGTATTCAGAAACAAGATGTTGATCCTTGCTGTCTATCGTCGGCTCTTGCGCATTGATGAGAATTGCGCCGGGAGTGAGCGAGAAACTAAGTAACGGGGTGATTTTTAGCAAAGCCGATAGCTGGTCGAAGGTTTTATTGATAGACTTCTGGACGTTTTCATTCTGCGGGGGATAGAATCTATATGATTGAATCGCGATGCGCATGTCTCTGAGCGCGGAAAAGCCCTTCTGAAGCTCCTCCGGGCTAAGCTCTTTCTTGCTGACCATGTCATCGACATAGAGTCGCCGGTGGAGCATCCTTCGGACAGCATCGGGAATCTGTGCTTGCGATTGTCGGTCTCCCGACGCCGAGAGCGTCTCCACGGCCTTGTCCCAGCGCTCGGCCTGCTGGAAGTGATAGGCCAGTTTGTCCATAATTTCATCGAGGCGGCCTTCGTTAAGGGCTTTCTCTATCTCGGCCACCCGCAGGTGAAGGCCTTTTCGCTCCTCGCTATCGATAAGGTTGTAGAACGCCGCACGACTCGCGTCAGAGTGGAAAGAGTAGTCAGACTGACCTGTTAAGTCTTCTTGAATGATGTGCGCCCGCCTCGCGGCCTCAAGCGTATCTTGAACCTCCTGCTCATCTTTGTCGATAATCTTCGAAAGAACTTTAATATTGAAATTACCGCCGATGACGGCGGCTTTCGAGAGAACTTCCTTATCAATTGAAGGCAGGGCTTCTGCGCGTTCTTTGGCGATTTGTTCGATTGATTCGGGGAGGTCGGCCTCCGTGAAATCGAAGACCTTCCAGTTTGTGCCGTCATA
>DSAF01000053.1 GCA_011388305.1 Candidatus Zixiibacteriota bacterium
AAATAATTTCCTCCGGCCCCCCTTTGACAAGGGGGTGAGAGAAGTCCCCCTTTGACAAGGGGGATTTAGGGGGATTAGTTTCATGGCGAGCCGGTGCGAAAGAGATTGCTTAGTCACGGACTCCTCGCAATGACGGGGAACGGTTGGCATCAACCAATCCCTCACACCTCACCGCAACCTTAACGAACTTCAAGTTTGTTCTTAATATTCCGATAACATTTCCTTATATATTTCCCGCAAACGAAACGACTGATAGTCATTTATCAACCTCGAAAGGAGAAACATGAAAGGAAAGAAGTTTGCCGCAATCATCGCGATAGCGCTTATCGTGACGGCATTCTCCGCAACCGCGCAGGAGGTCAAGGTCGCGCCGAGCAAGGGCATCGCGTTCAGCGCGGACAATGTCAGCCTCAACATCGGCGGGCGCATTCAGGTTCGCCACACATACGACGGCGAGTCCGAGCACTCGAACTTCAACATCCCGCGCATAAGGCTCGCGCTCAAAGGCTCGATTTACCAGAGCTGGAAGTGGGAGTTCCAGTCCGATTTCGCGAAAAAAGATGGAACGACGCTCAAGGACGGCCTTCTCGAATACACGGCCAGCGAGGCTTTCAGCATTCGCGCCGGCCAGACGAAAGTTCGCTTTGACCGCCAGCAGTTGGAGTCCTCCGGCAGGCAGACCTTCGTAGATAGGTCGATTGCCTCCCGTTCGCTCGGCATGGGCCGTGATGTCGGTGTGCTGGTGCACGGCAGATTTGCCGAGAAGAAAATCCAATACAGCGCGGGCGTTTTCAACGGCGGCGGCGAGGGCGGCTCGAATGTCGCCGAGCGCGGACACACGCTCGTGGGCAGGGTTTCCTTCAACCCGTTGGGCGATTTCGGCCTTGTTCAGGGCGATATCAAGCCCTCCGACAAGCATCTCGTCTTCATCGACCTCGCATTCGCGCAACAGCCCGAAGCCGAGGAGAGCTTCGAGGGCTCGACCAGATATGTCTTCGGCGCGGGATACCGCTACTCGGGCATCTACATCGCGGGCGAATATTATGGTAGAGGCACAAGCGACGACATCAAGTCCGATGGCCTTTACGCGCAGGCGAGCTACATGGTCGCCCCCGAAAAATTCGAGCTTGCGGGTCGCTTCTCGACAGTCGATCCCAACAAAGACGGCGACGACGATGTTCGCACGGAAATCATGGGCGGCTTCAATGTCTATTTCAACAAGCTCGGCCACAGCATGAAGCTCACCGGCGATGTCGCGATGCTCAAAAACGAAGCCGTAAGCGAAGACTCCGAACTCCGCACAAGGCTTCAGCTTCAGATAGTATTTTAGTTTTCCGAACGAACAATAAAAGGAGAAAAATGAGAAACATAATCATCATGTCAATTGCAATGCTAATGCTGGCCGGCATTGCATTCGCGGGCGACCAGCTCGTCATCACCGGCTCGACTACGGTGCTTCCGATTGCACAGGCCTGCGCCGAAGATTTCATGGACAACAACCCCAACACGGACATTACTGTCCGCGGCGGCGGCTCGGGCGTGGGAATCGCCGCGCTTCTCGATAGCCAGTGCGACATCGCCATCTCCTCGCGCGACATCAAGTCCAGCGAAGTGGATGCCGCCCGCGAGAAGGGCATCGAGCCGGTCGAGCATGTCGTCGCGCTCGATGCGCTGGCGGTGGTCGTGCATCCTAAGAACAACGTTTCCAAGCTCACGACGGAGCAAGTCAAGGACATTTTCACCGGCAAAATCACCAACTGGAGTCAGGTCGGCGGCGCGAACAGGAAAATCGTCCTCGTCAGCAGGGATGTCTCCTCGGGGACTTTCGAGGTGTTCAAGGACGTTATCCTCAAGGGCGATGCCGTCCACGAGTCCGCGCTCAAGGTCGCATCGAACCAAGCCGTTGCGACGACAGTGGCCAGCACGCCGGACGGCATAGGCTATATCGGCCTCGGATACCTCAACAAGAATGTCAAAGACATCGCACTCAACGGCGTCAAGGCCTCCGTCAAAGACGCGCAGTCGGGCCAGTATCCGCTCACGCGCAAGTTGAACATGTATTCCAACGGCAATCCCACCGGCACGGCGAAGGCATACCTCGATTACATTTTCAGCAAAGAGGGACAGGCAATCGTCGCGGAACTGGGCTTCGTGCCGGTCAAATAATCGTTCTCGAAAAGCTCTCAACACAACAGGCTCGGCGATTGTCGAGCCTGTCTTTATGATGAACGGCTTCGCAATTCCGAGAGCATGAACTAATTTTGAGTTGAGGATGAAAATAGTTCTAATTGTCAGATAGAATCACTAAAAAAAATTCTTGTCAAAGCGATTGTTATGAGTAAAATGCCATGAGCTAAATGAAAGAACGAAGACGTCACATACTCGAAGCACTCTATGCCGAGTTTAACAGGCCGGAACTTATCAGCCCCGACCCTCTCGAAGTCGTTATTCAGTATGACGACATTCGCGACAGGGAGATTATCGGCCTCATCTCGGCTTCGCTTGCGTATGGCCGCGTCGTCCAAATAATTCGCAGTGTCCGAAAGGCGATAGAGCCATTGGGTCAGCATCCGCGCGATTTCATCGATAGTGTTACTGATGCCGAGCTTCGTAATACTCTGCCCGATTTCAAGCATCGTTTTACTACCGGAGCCGAGATTGGTGCACTTTTCGTAGGCATCAAGCGCGCGATTGCCGAGTTCGGCTCGCTCAACGACTGCTTTCTCGAGTTCCATCAGCCGGATTCTCCGAACGTGCTCCCCGCCCTCTCGCAATTCGTCCAAAAAATTGCCTGCGATTTCCCCGAAAGCTGTTCCTATTTGCTCTCCTCGCCCTTGGGCGGAAGCGCGTGCAAACGCATGAATCTGTTTCTCAAATGGATGGTGCGCCGCGACGATGTCGATCCCGGAGGATGGCGCGGCGTTTCGCCATCGCAGTTGATCGTTCCCCTGGACAGTCACATGTTCAATATTTGTAGTGCTATTGGCATGACGAAACGCAAAACGCCGGACATCAAAGCCGCGCTGGAAATCACCACTGCGTTCAAGGCGATATCCTTCGATGATCCGACGAAATACGACTTCGCCATCACGCGCCTCGGGATAAGGAGTGAGCTTGCGCCGAATGAGTTCATCAAGCGCATGACAGGCATTGAATAGAGGATAGAACATCAGCGCGTATTACTTATCGCGAAAAGCGTAATACTGCATTCAGGCGAAGTCTTTCGACTCACTCGACTCGCGAATCAAACGCCCGTAAAGCCACTCGGTTGCGGTTGAACGAGCCTCGCGAATAAGGCGCAGTCTTCGCGGCGAGAGCATCTCGAACTGTTCGTAGAATTTATATAAGTAGAAGAATGATATCGAATTAACGACATGCCAAACAGCATGGGCTTGAAAATAGTGATTGTCCGGCCTCGCGAGAACGCCCTTCAGATCGAGTTGCCAGAACACGAAAGACACACCGAGAATTGCAAGCGCGGTGATAAGCGGCTTGATTGCATAGTTGCTACCTGTCATGTATTGGTATGCTTCGATTGAAAGCGCCAATATCAGAAGCACAATAAATATCGCGCGTCCCGTCCTCTGAAAATTAAGCAATATGCCCATTGACAAACCAAAATCGCCCCAGAAGACGAAATAGACCGATGGCGGGCGTATCCAGCCGGCGCGGCGGAGATTTAATGTTAGCATGAGTGTGACGACGAGAAACATCGATGCGAGGTCGGCGCACTGGAACATGAACGTCCCCGAAGCATGATAAAGCCCTGAACAGATGCCCACAAGAATCGATATCCATGCGAAGAATTTGACGGGTGACCAGCGAATTTTCCGGTTGATAATGAGTAAATATATTCCTACGAAAATATACGCGAGGTTAGACCACGTGTTCGCCGGCTCCGAGACCCATGCGCAACGGCTTTGCTCCCAAAAAGAGAAAGTCGCCGGCAAAAAGCGGCTCCAAGGACATGTGTCGAAACTAAGCTCCATATTGTTAAATGATATGAACTTGCGCAGAGCTTTTCAAGCATCTTCGCAAGATTTAAGAAATGCGTTTAAGGCGCATTTAGGTGATGTTTAATCGGAAAGGGTATATTTCACAAGGCTCGCGGTGATATTCCCGATAAATATTTTCGTTTGCATCAGAACGGGCATGCGCCGGTCATCGTCTGTCACCCAAATGTAGATATTGCCTTTGTGATCGAATAGCCCCGGCGAGTGGAGAATCGGCTCGATGACTATGCAGTCGAATCGCCCCGCCGGCACCTCGATACACTCTTTGCGATGAACCGCAACACGAAGCGGGTAGTTTTTCCCGCCCTCGTGGTTTGGCAAATGGAAAGTATCTCCCGGCTCAAGTTCGAGCATTCGCGTGTAATAGAAAGCTGAGAGAACATCGAGGGCGTTGGGGTATGTCTCGACCTCATATTTCTCGCTTCGGGCGATGTTCCGCTCTTGGTCTATGACGAACCATCTGTCGGCGCGGTAGTTGCCCTCACGGATGTGCTTCTCGTGGCGAAGAGTGTGGAAATTCTCCATGTCCAAAAGAGACTCGGCGCGGTCTTCTACTTTGAAAACAACCGAAAACGATTTGTTCGTGCCCGCGCGCGTCTCAAAATAATACGCCGGCCTACGATTATACTCCACGATTGAAACAACGGACATGATTGCCCATCCGGCGTTGACAATTCCGTAATCGACGGAGAAGTGAAGCTCCTCGCCGGGGCCGAAAGCATCGTAATAGACCGGCTGGGGAATTTCCACAGAGTCGAGGGCGCGGAGGGCAAGCTCGGCTTTCTCCGGGTCGGTCTCGGGCCTGCCAAAGAGCGCGACTGCGGCGAGCAGGACGATAATTATGTGTCTATGCTTAAGCTTCATTTTCGAGTTTCGACAGTAATTTATCGAGGCACTCGGCAATTTGTCGGGCTACGGCGCGATAGAACCCTATGTCCTCGCCGATAGGGTCTTCAATTTCCTCGGAGCAGAGGAGCATGAGCTTTTTGCCTCGGATGTCAAACAGCTTTACGCTTTCCAAATGCGCATATTCCATGCCAATAATGACGTCCGCCCAACAAACGTTGTCTTGGTTGAGGGCTTGGCTTCTGTGCCGGGATATGTCCGCGCCGTGCTCTTTGGCGGCTAATATCGCTTCCGGCGTGGCGGGAGCGTCCTCTATTCCGAGCGTGCCGGCCGAGCGAAAGTCCATAGAGTAGCCCTCGCAAAGAGCGATAGAGCGGGCGATACCCTCGGCCATCGGCGAACGGCAACTGTTGCCCGAGCATACGAAGAGAATGTTCTTACAGTTCGAAGGCAAAGTCGAACTCTGTTTCCGGAAAGTCCATCTGTAGAGCCGAAATTGCAATCGCGCCCTCGCGGATTATAGTGATTTTCTCTGGAAAGTGGCGAACATCGATCAGCGTCGATGGGTCTGCGCTGTCGATTTCGCCGCCGTCGAGGACGAGGTCGCAGAAGGTCTCGAGCCAGCTTTCGATGCCTTCAATTGTTGTTCTGGGCGGCTCGGTGTTACGGTTTGCGCTGGTTGAGATGAACGGCCTTCCGGCGCGACGGACAATCGCAATGTCCAGTGGCAATGAAGCCGCCCGCAGGCCGATACTGCCGTCAGGAGCGATGTTCATCGGCGGATGCTTGCGGTTGGCCGGCTCTACTATCAACGTAAGCGGCCCCGGCCAGTATCTGTAGATTATAGGCTCAATGCGGCTAACATTGGCAATCCACTTATCGGCTTCGTTTTTGTCGATGAGCATGATGCAAGGCGTGTTCTCGGGACGCTCTTTCGCGCGGTTGATTCTGTGGATGACCTCCAAAGAAAGCGCATCACCGCCGAGGCCGTAGAGCGTTTCCGTGGGATAGCACACAACCCCACCGCTCACAATGACTTCAGCCGCGATTCGGATTGTCTCCTCAGACGGATAGAAGGGATCGGCTTTGTGGTATCTCAATCTGTGTCCTCCGTCGAGAGGTCATCGGGAACGATGAAAGCTTCGTATCCTCGGCGTCTGATTATTGTCTCGGCCTCGACGGCTTCTGTTCTATCTGCGAAATTCCCTGCGCGGACTTTGTAATTCGGCGGATCGAAGATAATGTATATGGGAAAGTCGAGATCGATTTCGGCCTTAGCGGCGAAGCTGTCGGCAGATGCGCTATTTGGGGTGACATATAGTTGGACGCGAAGGCCGCGAACGACGGCGCCATCGGACACATTGCCGTCAGGGACATAATGGTCAGCGAGGGATTGATATTCGACAGGCGCGGGAGGCTCGTCCCGTGAAACTACCGCCACCGGAGGGGTTTCCTCGATTTCGGGAATCATGGCCTGTCGCGGTTCGGCCGTATCATCATGCCTGTCCGATGAAGGCGAAATTTGGGACACATAAGTGCACCCACCGAAAATAAGAATGAAAACTAATGGGATGATTGCAACCCTCATCATAAATATCTCTCCAGTCCCTCTTCTTTAATATTATCGAGCAACTCTCGAATCTGGGAGATTCTCGTTTTATGGAGGACAAGAACGACATCGCCCTCGCGGACAATCACCAAATCGCTAACGCCCAAGGCCACGACCGCGCCGTCGTCGTTGTTCATAACCGTTGTCTCGTATGAGTCCATAAGGAGAACGTCATCGCCGGTGATAACGTTGCCATCGTGGCTTTTTGGGATGATTCGTTCGAGTGCGGCGTAGTCGCCCACATCGTCCCAAGCGAATTTTGCCCTCAGAACGCCTACGTTGACGGTTTTTTCGAGAACGCCGTAGTCGATACTCACCGATGAAATATCATTGAAAACGCTTTCGATGAATTCGTCTTCCTCGGGCTTGCCCACGACATCGATATAGTCCTCGAGCACGGTGTATAACTCCGGAAGATGCGCGGAAATCTCGTCCAGTATGGTTTTGGCGCGCCAAACAAAGATGCCGGAGTTCCAAAGGTGCTTGCTGTCGAGGTAGTATTCCTGCGCTTTAAGGTGGTTTGGTTTTTCTTTGAACGAATGAACGTGGAACGCTACGAATCCGTTCATTTGCTTCATCTCTCCGCCGATTTCGATATATCCGTATCCGGTCTCCGGCCTCGACGGCTCGACTCCGAGTAGCATCAGAATATCGTTGTTCTCGACAATTTCTTTGGCGGCCTTCATCGCTTCGAGGAACGTCTCCACCGGCCTGATGAGGTGGTCGGATGATAGGACGAACATCACGCCGTCGCCGTGGCGCGCGACGATTTTCGCCGCGGCGAAGCCTATGGCCGGCGCAGTGTTTCTGCCCACAGGCTCAACGAAAAAATTCTCTCCGCCCAAAGGCCCTATTTCTTTGAGAATGAGAGACTTAAGATGCGCACCTGTGACAATCAACACATTCTCCGGCGGGATAAAACCCTCGACGCGTGAGATGGTCTCCTCGAGCATTGTCTTCTCGGAAATCAGCCGCAGAAGCTGTTTCGGGCGCAAATATCTGCTCGCCGGCCAGAACCTCTCGCCCCTTCCGCCCGCGAGTATTATAGCAAATTGTTCCATGATGCCTTTCTCATAATTTCTTCTCATATATGATATTCGTTAATTTGATTTTAGCAAAGATTTTTTCAAATTTTCCACGCTCGGGGGGGGGGGCGTCGGCCCCCCCTGCGACCTGAAGGTCGCAGGGGGGAGCGAGATAGTCGGGCAGAAGTTTTTCGCTGTTCACGAAGATATTGCCCCGACTATCTCGTTGCGCGTTCACGCGCGCCGACGCCCCCCGCACGAGCGAAAACTGAAATTCGCGCAGTTTACTTGGGTGAAACTCCCCGCTCGCGCAGGAATTCATCGAGTGTATCGCCGGAAATGACCTCGACGCCAAGCTCGCGGGCGCGGTCGAGTTTGCTTCCGGGGGAATCTCCCGCGATGAGGAAGTCCGTCTTAGAAGACACTGATGATGCGACTTTCGCGCCGGCGGATGTGAGGATTGCCTTTATAGCGTCGCGCGGCTTGTCGAGCGTGCCGGTAATGACGAAGGTGCGCCCCTCGAGGGGACGATCTCCGGCGGAATTCTCCGGCGGAATCGGGCGAACGCCTGCGCGGTCGAGCTTTTCGAGAAGAGCACGGTTTTCCTCGTTCGTGAAGAAATCGACGACGGATGCGGCGATCTCCGGCCCTATGCCGTCGATTTCGACGAGCGATTCGGCGGTGGCGGATGAGAGATTTTCGAGGGATTGAAATTTTTCGGCGAGAAGTCGCGCGTTGCTCTCGCCCACATGACGAATCCCGAGTGCGTGGATAAACCGCCCCAGCGGTCTCTCGCGCGATGCATCTATTGCCTGAACGAGTCTCTCGGCGCTCTTTTCGGCGAAGCGTTCCAATTCGATAAGTTGTTCAGGTTTAAGCATATAGAGGTCGGCGACATCGGCGATAAGCCCCTCGGCGAGAAGTTGCTCTACCTGCTTCGGCCCGAGGCCGTCGATGTCCATTCCAGTGCGCGACGCCCAATGCTCAATCGCCTCGGCGACAATCGCCGGACAGCTTATGTTCGGGCACCTTCGATAGACATCCCCCGGCTCTTTGACGAGATGCGCACTGCACACGGGGCAATCCTCCGGCGGGACAATCTCGGTCTCATCGCCGGTTCGAAGCTCTTCCAGCGGCGAGACCACCTCGGGGATAACATCGCCCGCCCTTCTAACCCTAACGCTGTCGCCGATCTTTATCCCCAGCCGCTTGATTTGATCCTCGTTGTGGAGGCTCGCCCTCTGCACCATTGCGCCGGCAATCTCCACCGGATCGAGCACCGCCACGGGCGTGACCGCGGCCGTCCGCCCGACATTCCAGATAACATCGACGAGGCGCGTGATTTTCTCCTGCGCGGGAAATTTCCAAGCGACCGCCCATCGCGGGCTTCTGGAGATTTCGCCCAGCATTCTCTGTCTGCCGATTTCATCGACCTTCACCACGACACCGTCGATTTCGACGCCAAGCTCATCTCGCTGTTTGGAAATTTCCTCGAAATATCTCGCGACCTCATCTGGCCCCTCGAGCGTTTTTGCCATAAAAATCCTCTTCAGGCCCAGGCGCGCAATTAGTTCAAGCTCCTCGGTGTGCGTTGTCGGGGGGAATTCGCCCTCCAAATCGAGCGCGCCAATGCCATAGAACCAGGCAGTGAGTGGCCTCTCGGCGGTCACTTTCGAGTCGAGCTGGCGGAGACTGCCCGCCGCGGCGTTGCGTGGGTTGGCGAATGGTTCGGCGCCGTCGGCCACGCGTTGTTCGTTCATCTTGTCGAACTCCGCCCGCGGGAACACGACCTCGCCACGAACTTCGACCAGCGGGTGCTTCTCCCTTAGAGTCAAGGGAATCGAGCGAATCGTGCGAACATTCGCCGTCACATCCTCGCCGATAATGCCATCGCCGCGCGTGGATGCGAGAACGAGCGCGCCTTCGCGATAGACCAGCTCCACAGCGAGGCCGTCGAGCTTCGGCTCGCAGGCATATCGCACTTTCGACTCGCGCGAAATCCCCAGCCCGTCGCAGATGCGGTTGTGAAAAGCGATGAACTCGCCGTGCGATGTCGCCTTCCCCAAACTCAACATCGGCAGTGTGTGCCGAACTTGCTTGAACTCCGACGACGGCTCTCCGCCGACTCTCTGCGTGGGCGAGTCCGGCGTGATTAGCTCTGGATGCTCGCGCTCAAGCTCGACCAGCCGGTCGAACAGCGCATCGAACTCGGCGTCGTTTTTCTCCGGCGCATCGAGGACATAATACAGATAATTATGCCTGCGAATTTCCTCGCGAAGGCGCTCGATTTCCTCTATTATCTTGATATTTACCATAGCAAAGAAAGGTCGCTATTCACAAATTCGCCAAAGGTATATTCCTGACGAAAACACAGAAGCGTGCCATATGAAACTGCGGGCTATTTCTTCTCTCTCTGAATTTTCAACGCCTCTTCGAGCTGTTCTTGCGTAATCGACCCCATCTCTATAAGTATTTCGCCTATTCGCCGCTGGTCGCCTTCGCTCTGATTATTGAGCGCGGCGAGAATCTTGTCCGGTGTGCAGATGCCCGCTTGCCTGAGTATCTGCCCGAGAAGCTTATGATCTCTATGCTTGCCTCTGAATGCCTTCTTCATAATATGCGCGCGATAAAGAAAGCCCAATGCCGCAAGGAAGAGCAATATTGTTGACAAATACGTGTAGATCTCGGGGAATGAATTCGAAACGCTCAAGACCTGAAACACGGCAATCGCCACGATGATGATTATCCATGCGAACATGATACCTCCTCTTAACAAATTTCACAAAATATAAATATTTATTCGGCAAAACAAAACAAAATTTCGCAAAATTTAGCATTTTTCACGGGCGATCTATTAGACTCATTCCAATCACGCATTGGAATATGGCGATTTAAGAGGGCGAAGTATCAGCGCGCCTATGGCGATGAGCACCGCCAGCATGAGCACTCCGCCGCGATATGCCACGCCATCGCCATAGCCCGAAAGCGCCCATACGGCTATCCCCCAGAATATCGGGCCGAGAATTGCGGCGGTCTTGCCCGAAAGCGAATAAAGCCCGAAAAAGCGCCCGATGTTCTCTTTCGGCGAAAGCTCGATGAGGAGAGGCCTCGCGGCTGTCCATGCGCCGCCGAGGAAAATCCCCACAACCGCCCCCAACACGAAAAACGCCGCCACGGATTTGACGAAAATCAGCGCTACCAGCGAAAATACCCACCCGATAAGCACTGCCATTAGCGTAGGCTTTGCGCCATAGCTATCGACCAGCCGCCCGAAAATCCACGAGCCTACCGCCGCGAACACCGTTGCGAAAATGAAAAACGGGATTTTCACGCTGTCGTCGAGACCGATGGCCTTGTCCGAGTAAACGCCCATGAAGATAATCGCCGTCTCGATGCCCTCGAGAAAAAACAGCTTGCTGAGCAAAAACCGCCTAATCCCCGGATACTTCTTCGTGTCCTCGAGAGTTTCGAGGATTTGCCGAAAAGGGCTTATATCGGATTTGGGTGGGCGGATGTGTTTTTTCTCGTGCAAAAACAGAAAAGTCGGCAGGGCAAACAGCGCGAAAAGCACCGCGGTTGGAACGAATGTCGCCTCGCGCCCTCCGGCGGAGATAAACGGAATGTCGATTCCGAAAATCGCGCCCTCGTTGAACGGAAGTATGAGAACCATCCCGACTATCGACCCGAGATAGCCAATCGCCACGCCAAGCCCGCCGATTCTCCCGATTTTCCCCGGCGGCGCCACCGATGGCAGGAGAGAGTTGTAAAACACAAGCCCCAGCTGATAAGCGACATTTGCGATTACAAAAAGAAACAGCAGAAGATAGACAGCTCCGCCAAATGAACTGTATGCCCATCCGATTGAGGCGGTGGCCAGACAACAAATCGCCGTTGCAATCATCAAGAATGTCTTGCGTTGGCCAATGCCATCGGTGAGCTGGCCGAGAAACGGCGCAGACAACGCAACCACGAGCATCGAAACGCTGTTCGCCACGGCGACATAGATGTCCGCGAAACCCAAGTTCACGATGATTAGAAGTGGGAAATACAACGACACGACATTCATCGAATAGATGGTGTTCGCGAAGTCGTAGATGCACCACGACAGAATCTGCCCGACTTTCAGCTCGGGGGGGCGATATGCGGAATCAGAGGCCAAGGTCTCCGCTAATCGACTTCATCGCGTCGAGGGTTATCTCCACGAACTCCTCGAGCGGGATGCCGATTTCCTCGCAAGTGGAAATTTGCTCGCGGTTTGCGCCCGCGGCGAAACGCTTCTCGCCAAACCTTCGCATGACGAACTTCGTGTCCAGCGAGGCGAGCTTTTTGTCCGGGTGCATAAGCGCGGCGGCCACGATGAGGCCGGTCAGGCCGTCAACGGCGTGGAGGGCTTTGTCCATCGGCGTTGTGGGCGGGAAGCCCTCGTGGCTGGGGTGCGCACGGATTGCGTCCAGCACATCCGCCTCGACATCGTGCTCGGAGAGCAGTTCATGGCTCACATGCCCGTGGCGCGGGAAATCGTGCTCGGTGGTGTCATAGTCGAGGTCGTGGAGGAGGCCTGCAAGCGCCCATTTCTCGGGCGGCTCGCCCAGCCGCACGGCCAGCGCGGACATGGCCGCCTCGGTAGCGAGCATGTGTTTGATGAGGTTCTTTTTGCTAACATGGCGTTTAACAAGCGCCATCGCGCGTTCTCTGTCCATAGCAACTCCTTTTCGGCTAATATAATCCTCGCGCCCCCTTTTCGCAAGGGGGATATGGCAGACCAAAACGCGAAAATCCTCTTGCGTAGGTGAGGGGAATTATTTATATTGTGAGGGTTGTGGAGAGAGGGATGAGGAAGTAAACGCGACCTTTTAAAGATGAGCTGAAATGGAATTTGAAGTTTTAGGCGATAAAATCAAGATTACATTACCTATTACAATGCCCACCTCAAAAGTAAGAGTAAAGAGGCTTGAAGATGGTTTGATTTCTACCCCTGTTGCATGTAGAAGTTTTGAGATTGAGGAAAACGACTATCTCGAATGGCAAATTGGATATGATACAGCAGATTTGCATCAACCTTCAATCATGAAAGATGTTATTCTTCAGAAAGAGGTTGGAACAAGATATGGTTATGAGCTTACGACTTTACTAGCTGAAGGATATAAAACAGGACTCATTACCAAAGAAGAAATATGCGAACTTAAAAACTTAATGGATATGGATTTCTGTCGAATTGAGGAAACAGAGCAAATCGAACTTGAAGATGCACCAGATAAGCGCTACAATATTGAGAATGAATTTGGTTTTAAGCGATATGTTCTAAAAACCCCAGATTACATTAAAAAACACGAGAAGTTCAATGTAGAGATTAAAATCGCACACAAACAGAGAGCAGTCGGGAATCAGGCTATGATTTTTCTCAATCTGCCAATCCGTCACTGCCGTCCGATCAATGGCAGTCCTTTAATTGGAAGAATCGCTGAAAAGAAAGAAAAAATCCAATATATTATTGATGAAACAAATAGAACGATAATCTACGATACACTGTTAGCCTTTATAATTGGCTCTAAAAGCCACAGAGACGACATCAAATTGATTTTTTCCGTTCTTGAACTATGAGAATTAACGAAATAATAGTCGGGGATGCATTTGAAGAGTTAAGGCAGATTCCCTCGAATATTGCCCAATCGGTAATTGCCGACCCTCCATATTACAACGTCCTCGATGAAGATTGGGACACACAGTGGGCGGAGTCTGAAGAATATCTCGATTGGTCGCTCAAATGGGTATCGGAAAGCATGAGAATACTCAAAGACGACGGCCTATTCTTCTGTTTCGGGCAGTTAGGTAAGAGAGAACATGTCTTCATCCACTTGATGTCATTCTTGTGTAATTACTTCCAATATCACGACTTAATCATCTGGGATAGGGCTGTTGGCTATAACGAACGCGGTGATAGCTTCACTCCGGCTTATGAAATGGTTCTTGTTCTTCGCAAAGCCGATAACCCGAAGTTCAATAAAGATGCTGTGCGGGAAGCTTATGATTCAGAGACTATACAGAAATATCTTCGTGACAAAAGATATAAAGACAAAGAAGCTCGCTTAAAACATCTTCAAGCGGGAAAATATTCCACCAATATCATAAGGGTTCCCAGCTTAAAAGGATCCTCAAATGAAAAATGCGGACATCCAAGTCAAAAACCCCTCGATTTGATTGCTAAATTAATTGCCTGTTCGACTGATGAAGGTGATATTGTCCTCGATCCTTTTCTTGGTTCGGGAACTACCGCTGTAGCGGCGGCTAGTATGGGAAGGAATTGGATAGGCATCGAGAGCAATGTAGAATATGTGGAAATTGCAAAGAAGAGATTAGAGGAAATCGGAATGCAGTTGAAGTTTGCGTCATTATTCTGAAGAAAAAAATCTTCCAAAAGCCGGAGCGATATAGACTTACGAAAATCGGGTTAAAATCCCCACCAATCACAGCACGAGCAAGTTCAGCGTGTCGTCGCCGAATTTTCTGCGCTCGGCGGAGAATTCCACCAACGGCCTGCGCGAGGGAAGCTGAACCGCGAGTATGCCCCCCGGCGCAACCCGCGGGAGAATCTGCGCGTGCATCGCGAGAAAGCCGTCGATGACCGCATCTATGAACGGCGGGTCGGCGAAGATTATGTCGTGCTTTGAACTCGCGGACGCAAGCCACCGCGCGACGGGCATTTTTCGCACTTGGGCCGACTCCCTCGCGATGCCCAGCTCGCCCAAATTCGAGATAATCCCCCGAAACGCCCGCGCATCCGACTCGACGAACTCGACATGTCGCGCGCCGCGGCTGAGCGCCTCGATGCCGACAACGCCCGTGCCCGCGAACAGGTCGCAGAAGCTCATGCCCTCGATGTCTCCGAGAATGTCGAACAGCGCCTGCCGAAGTTTCGCGGATGTCGGGCGCGTCTTGCCGGTCGGGGAGTTTATACGCCTGCCCTTGAGCGCGCCGCCGGTGATAGTCATCGCCATTTAGCGCACCAGCACGAGCGTGCCCTTGCAGACGACCTCGCCGTTTTTCGTGATGATATAGACATAGGTGCCGGGGAGCGCGCGCCTGCCGTCGTCGGCGACGCCGTCCCAGAATGTGCCGGACTCGGGCGCCGATGGCGGGAAATCGCGCGAGAAAACGCGCCTGCCCTCGATAGTGAAAATCTCGATTGTCGCGGGCGAAAACTCCATGTCGGGATACTCGAACCATACGATGTCGTTTGCGCCGTCGTCGTTCGGGGTGAACGGAATCGGCCAGACCTCGCAGGGCGTGGTTTTCGTGCGCCGGATTTCGATGCACACGGCTTCGGTGCAATTTGCGCCGCAATATTGCGCCAAATCGCAGGCGGTAAGGCAGATTGTAACTGCAGAATCGAGCGAATAGCCCATCGCCTCGGGGTCGAAGGACAAAAACTCGCCGTCGAATGCGATGCCGTGCGAGTAGATGTCGAGGCTGTCGCCGTCGATTGTGATTGCGATGGATGCGTTGTCGATGCCCGCGCCATAGTCGCGGATGCGCCAGACGACGGTGGCGTCGGCGTTCGGGTCGAGCGTGTGAGTCCAAGATGTCGGCGCGATTTCGGGCGGGGACGTGTCGATGTAATATCGCCAAGTGTCCATCGAGTCAAGCGGATAGCCGAGCGCGTCCGTTGCGGAAATCAGGCGGACTGTCACTGTCGCGCCGTCGGGGAATGCCGATGGCGGCTGGAAGATGAGCGTGTCGCTCGAATAAATCATCTGCCCGCCCACGGCGAAAGTGTCCTCGTTGACCGCGAGGCGGATGCTGGAGGCATCGACGCCCTGCTCATCGGCGATACGGATGATTATATCGCCCGCCGCGCAGGAGGAAAACGCGCCATCATCGGGGTGAAGCAGTTCCGCGACAGGGCCTTGGCCTATGATTAGCAAGGGGTTCATCGTGTAGCTCACCCCGCGCGTGCGGTCGAGCGGGTTCTCGAAGTCGAAGTCGTCGTCATATGCGGAGATGACAAATGCGGGGACATCGCCCGCGAAGAACGGGCCGATTGGCTCGGTTGTGATGAATGTGTCTCCGACGAAACGCGCCATGGGGACGATAGTCTCATCGCTGAAATCGCCGACCGCGCTCCATACGAGCTGGACGCTCGGCTCGTAAATGCCCGATGGGTCGGTGATTACGGCGGTGACGAATTCTGCGATTCCGCTCCAGAATGTGTCCGGTGAGATGTCCGAAAACTCCGGCGGGAGCGTGTCATCGTCGATGATGTGGAAGCTCCACGCGAATGTCGCTTCGTTCGCGCCGCAACAGCAGACATTGTCGCTCGCGAACACCTCGATGCGCACCGTGTCGCGCTCATGCCAGAAAATAAGCGAATCATCGACTCCCGGCGACCATTCTGCACCGCCGTTGAAAGTCGGAACATCGAGCGAGAAGACCACGCCGTCCCAGTTCACAGCAAACGAGTCCGGCGTGAAAGTCCGCGTCCATCGCGGCGTTGTGATTTGCATAGACAGCGATGATTCGTCCACGCCCGCGATGTCGTCCGTTAATTCGAGCGAGACTGGGCTTGTCCAGTCGTAAATGCCCGCGTCCGGCGCGGGGAGGTGATTGTCGGCCTCCGGCGGGCGGATATCGACCGTGAAAGTGAAAGTGTCGGCCTCGAGAAGCTCCGTGCCGTAAATGTCCTTCGCAATCGGCCAGAACGATACGACATCGCCATGCGCGAACTCGCCGGAATTATTGTAATAAAGCGTATCGCCGATGAAGAATAAACTCGGGTGCGAGCGGTATCGCGGAATGCCATCGATGACCACGCCGCAGGAGTCGTAGTTAAGCCCCTCGACATCGGAGAAGAGAATAGCGATATTGCCGCCGTCGCACGATGTAATCGCGCCATCATGCGGGGAAAGTATCGTCGCGGTAGGTGGCGAGGTCTGGACTTTGAACCACCACTCAATAACGGAAACATTCGCGCCGCAATGTTGCGCCTTGTCGTAAAGAGTTATTTCAACAATTACCGAGTCGCCATCGATGAAGGCCGTGTCGGGCGAATATGCCGCCCCGGAGAGCGTCAGCGTGTCGCCTCGCCAGAGCGCGCCGGAGCCTACGCCATAAGTGAATCCGCCAATGGAAATCTCGCCCCTCGTCCTGTCCAGTCCGGCGGGGAAATCCTCGCAATAGAACCACATGTCGGGCGCTCCGGGAGGCCTTGCCGAGCCGAGAGACGGACTCCCCGCGACAATCTCCGGCCCCTCAAAGTCGAGCACGAACCACAAAAAGAAAGGCTCCGTCAGCGGCGCACGCCAGATGTCCGTCACAGAATCTATCGCCACGGTAATCGTGTCGCCGTGGCGGAAAAATGTGTCTTCGTCAACCACAGACCGGTATCGGATGATGAGCGTGGTGTCGGCCACGGAGTATTCGACCACAGGCCATGCGGTTCCACGAATTTCCAGCGTGTCGTTAATTGTTGTGAAAAAAGACGGCGGGCGGATTGGGTCGTCGTCGCTGTCGTGGACAAAGATGCGAATCGTCGTATCGGTGCAACTCACAACCGCGCCGTTTTCGGGGAATCTCGGCTCGGCGTATGGCCCGTTCGATGTCGTGATGTAATTCCAGCAATCGAGCATTGTGTTTGGCCCGCAGAGCGTCGTCAAATCGCCCGCCTGAACGCAAATCTGCACCGTGTCGCCAGCCCAAATCGTGTCTACGGGAACGCGCAGTGAGCCGTCGTAAGTAATCGTCCGGCCATCCCAGCTCACGGCGGGCGATGACGGCGTCAGCCAAGCCCCGCGCAGGCTAATCCCGACAGCCCCGTCGTCTATGCCCGCGCCGACATCCTCAATATCCACCGAAATAAACGGCACCCCCGGATGAATCGCAATCCCCACAGGCGGCGAGACGGAGATTACTTCCGGCGGAGATAAATCTACGAAAAAGCTGTAATCCAGCGGCTCTGGGAGGCCGTTGCCGAAAACGTCCTCCGCCTCGGCCAGAAGAACGCGCACCGTGTCGCCATCGTTCCATGGGGCGCTCGGTCGGAAGACCAGCGATGAACTCGTCGTATTGTATGTAAGCTCGGGCGAATCGATGGTGTATAAAACGCCCTTCACATAAAGCTTGACGCTCGACAGGTTAAGTCCGTCGGAGTCGGCGAGGAAGATTCGGATGACTTGCTCGGCAGAGTCGCAGGCAATCCACTGCTCGCGTTCGGGAGTATTGATGGTCGCCGTCGGGCCGGATGTGTTTAGCGTGAAAGTCCAGCAAATCGGGGCGGGGATGAAATTCGGGCCGCAATACAGCGCTCTGTCTCCCGCGCCCACAACGCAAACTTCCACGGTGTCGCCGTCATCCCAAATTAACCCGTGCTCGCCGCTCACGAAGCGGACTGTGTCCGGCGAGTAATACACGCCCGATGAATCGAGCGACAGGAGAACACCATCCACAGTGAAACGAATCGTCGCGGGGTTCACGCCGCCGCAACCGGAATCGGCAACAATAAAGCTGATAATTGGTGTGGGCCTCGTCGCAACTCCACCGTCGGGCGGCGAAACTGGCGTCACAGCCGGCGGCGAAAGGTCGATATAAACCGTCAAGTCGAGAAGGTCTTCGCCCCAGTTGCCGTGAATGTCCGCTACATAGAAGGAATCCACGCGCATAGTGTCGCCGTCGTTCCAAGGATCGGTCGGTGTGAAATACACGCGCCTGTCAATTGCGGAGAACACGACCTCTGGATCTGCCAGTTTGAAAATTTCGCCGTTCACGCGGAAAGTAATCGTCGTGTCGTCTATGAGCGATGCATCGCTCAGAAGCCCACGGAATCCCTGCAGAGAACACGACGAACATGTGCCGCCAGACGGAGATTCTAAAATCAGCCGCGGCCCCTCGTCATCAAGCGGATACAGGAAGCACTCGAGCAGTTCGTTCGGCGTGCACCAATCCGGCGAATCCTTTGCGCTGACGCACACCTCGACAGTATCGTGAATCGGGATATAGCCCATCGACGATAAATTCAGGACGAGCAGGGAATCCCCGGAGAACCACACCGGCCCGCCCGGCTCTCCCGCTCGCAGTTCCTCGCCCTCCACAGCCACAAAAATCGACGACGAATCGACTCCGCTCAATACATCGCGGATGCCGAAATAGAAAACCTCGGCGGGCGAAATCATCTCTCCCGGCGGAGGCTCAATCGAGTATATTTCCGGCGGCGAGAGATCGACAACGAAGCTATAAGCAATCGGATCGACGGGATTGCCGAAGCTGTCCGGCGCGCTCAAAAGCTCGACGGTTATAGTGTCGCCGTCCAACCAAGGAGTCGGCGGCGAATATGTCAAAATCGTGTCCGATAGCTCCAAAAGCCCGCTCGAGAAATCCACAAAATCGCCATCAATAATAAGCTCGATGCTGTCAGAGACTATGCCGAACGCCGCCGAGAGATAGATAGCCACAATCTGCTCGCCCTCCGGACATGCGACGAAATCGCCGTCTTCGGGGCAAATTGGGTGAGCCTCGGGCTTCTCGTCCGCGACATGAATAGTCCAGCAATAAGGCTCGGTCATCTGATTCGGTGCGCAATATGCTGGCTTGTCCCAAGCCGTCTCGACGCAAAATTCCACATCCCCCGACGGCGCCTCGAAATAGCTATCCTCAAATAGAGCAACAATATCCCCGATGCGGAATAGGCCGCTACGAGTGGTGAACGGCACTCCGTCCATAGTGAGGACGATGCTCGTATCGGCCACGCCGCTCCCCGCATCGTTAAGCCGAACTTGAACATAAGGCAGTTCGCCGACAATCGCGCCGTCCGACGGGGATGGAGAGTGCGCAAATGGCGGGCTTCTATCGACGTAGAACTCCCACGAAATCGGCGATGGCATCGAGTTGCCGAGAGAATCCTCGGCCGAGAAGAGCCGGACGCGAACCGTCTCTGCGTCCGCCCAAGGCGCGGACGGGATGAAGGTCAAAATCGTATCGACAAAGGAAAGCTCCGGATCTGCCACCGTGTAATCGACACCTTGCACCCTAATGCCTATCGATGCCGGATCGACGCCGTCGTCGTCGCGGATGCTCATCACAATCGACTGCTCGTCCGGCCCGCAAGCCGTCCATGTCCAGCGTTGCGGCCTCCGGATGCGGGCCGTCGGGCCGGTCAGGCTGACGAAAAACTCCCAGCAGAACGGCGCAGAAATGGCGTTATTGTTGCAAGTATCGACATCGTCGGTCAACTGCTCGAGGCACACGAAAACCGTCTCGCCATCGGCGAAAACTATGCCCGCAGTCTCCGGGTCGAACACCAGCTCATCGCCCGCCCACGAAAGCGCGGGCGCGGGGAAGGCATAATCGATGCCGTTCACCGAGAGAACCGCAGACTCGCGCAAAACCCCCGCCGGGAAGTCCGTCGCGACGAGCGAAATCGGGTGAATAGCGTCGGCGACCGTGATGTCCGGCTCAGGCGTAGGGCTTCCGACTACCGGCGGACGGATATCGACGATGTAATGCGCCGAAACTTGCGCGGAGAGCGGGTTTCCGGCAATGTCATCGGCGGAAACAAGCGTGCAGGCGACAGTCTCGCCATGCGAGAAATCCCCCGGCGGCGAGAAAGTCAGCAAAGGCGGCGACCAGTCCAGCTCATCGTCGGAAAGCGTGAAGACATCGCCATCGAAAGCAACCTCGATGCTCGCCTCATCCACGCCGGAGATGGCCTCTATGCGGATCACGAAGTACAGCGAGGGGCATGAAGAAATCGCCCCGGGAGCGGGCGAAACCAGCGTGGCCGTCGGGCCGGTGAGATAGAAAAAATAATCCCAGCAGGTATCGCCATCGGCGATGTTCGGGCCGCAAAGCTCGGGCGGAATGTTATCCGCAAGACCGTCAATGCAAAAGCGCAAAGTATCGCCGTCATCGCTAGTAATGCCTGCCGTCTCCAATGCAAAGTTCAGCGAAACGCCGTCCCAGTGCATCGCGGGGTGCGGCCAGCCGAATGCCGTGCCATTCACCGAGACGGCGAAAAAGCTCTCATCGATGCCGGAGGGAATATCACGAACAAGGACGGAAACTTCGTCCATTGTCGTCGTAATAATTCCGGCAGGCGGCGAAATATCGATAATCTCCGGCGGCTCGGTGTCGATATAAAACTCCCACGATAACGGAGCATCCTCAAGGGAATTGCCCGCTAAATCACGGAGTTCATTCAGCACTATCTCGACTGTGTCAAAATGAGCAAAAGGCTCTGGCGGCAAGAAAATAACCGTATCCCCGACAATGGCTATCTCCGCCGATGTATGGCCATATAGCGTTCCGGCAACCTCCAGTTCGAGCGTAGCAAAGTCAATCACATAGTTGTCGAGAACGAGAATTTTGATTGCGCCATCATCACAGGCGGTGACTGCCGAGTCGGGCGGATAGACCAATTCCGCCGTCGGCCCGATGCCATCGAAAACCAGATGAAAACAACTGTCGATTGAGTTTGGCCCACAATATGGCGGGGTCATCGCGTCCTCCAGATGGGCGCAAATCTCGATAGTATCGCCGTCTTCGAACGCACCGGCGAGGGACAAATCGAAAGTCAGCAATCCTCCGCCATAGGAAAATCCTCCCGGCCAAGCGAAATCCGCTCCCTCAACCGAAACGACGCTTCCCTCCGGCCTGAAGCCAATACCGTAGTCTATGACGCCGATGGACAGCGAAGTCCCCGCGCCGATAATGCTCTCCGGCGATGGGTCAATCGATGTGATACTTGGGGGCGAAAGGTCGATACGGAACTCCGTGGCGACAGGCGAATCGAGGCCGTTGCCGATGGAGTCCTGCACATCGAGGACAATCACCTCGACCGTGCTCATGTCGATGAACGGCACGGTCGGCGTAAATCGGAGCGTATCGCTCGCGTATGTGCTGTGGTCGAGGCCGGAATAGACGACGCCGTCAACAGATAGCAATAGAGTCGCTATGTCCACGCCCGATGGGTCGTGAATGTAAATCTTGATTTCTTGTAATGCGCATGCCGTCCAAACGCCATCCCGCGGACGGACTATCTCGACGATGGGACCGCCCTGATCCACGATGAAATCCCAGCAGAAAGGCGACATGACATTTGGGCCGCACCTGTCCGGCCTGACTCTGTCCGCCGCAGTGACGCAGACCTCGACGGTATCGCAATCCGACCAAGAAAGCCCCGCCGTTGCCGAGTTGAACGTCGCACGCGAACCATCCCACGAAACGGCGGGCGATGCCATGGGAAACGCCGTCTCATCCACGGTGAAAACTATGCTCCCCGCGTCAACTCCGGCGATAGCATCGTCGAGCGCGACGGATATTATCGGCGAAGCAGACGAAGAGACTCCGCCATCTGCCGGCGATGGGGCGGAAGATGCGGGCGGAGATTTATCTACGGTGAAGCTCCACGTGGGATGGTCGCCGGCTATCCATGTGCTCTGATTGCCGACCAGATCCCTCACGCTGTTGACATACGCCGTAATAGCGCCCTCGCCGAAAAATTCCGCCGTGCCGGTGCCGGAGTAAATCACCGTGTCGCCGTATCCAGTCACATAGGGGCTGAAGCCCTCCATTGCGAGCGCAGTCCCGAGGCGCAATCTGCATGTGGGGACATCCACGCCGGTGAAATCCTCCAGAAGAATAACGAGCGTGTCGCAAGCTATTGTATCGCCGACATCGGGGAAGAGGAGAGTCGAACGCGGCCCTACAATGTCCACCACGAAGCTCCAATCGAGATTGGTATCGAGCGTGTCCACCCAGTTCGGCCCGCAAACGCGAGTGTCTTGCGGCACTCGGTCAACGGCCTTGCGAAGGCGAACCGTCACGGAATCTTCGTTCTGAAAAGCCATCCCCAGCCCGGCAGTGTTAATCGTGAAGACATTTCCGTCATATTCGATGTGCTCTGTGCCCTCCCAGCAATAACCGCTGTTTCTATTTGTGGGACAGGAGTATCCGCGCGAATCGAAGCATAAACAGAGGCCGGACAACGGGATGCCGCTGGTGGTGTCCTTGACCTCGATGCTGACCGTTGGCCGACGGTCGGTGACTATCGTATCTGGCGCCGGAATGCGGCTCGATGGAACGATGAAGGGCTTGTCGGAGTCAATGAAAAAAGACCATGCCAGCGAATCCGGTATCGGCGTCCCGTCGCGGTCTGCGACTTCGAGAAAGACAACGCGAACCTCGCTTCCGTTGGTAAAAGGAACCGACGGCGTGAACCTCAAAATCGAATCGCCGTCCCAATAGAGATGTGTCGCATCAGGCCAAGTGTAAAGGACTCCGTTAATGCGCAACTTGATTGTCGTCTCATCGATGCCTTCCAAGTCGAGCAAGCGGAAGCGTATCTGTTGAAAATCGCAACCCGCCCAACTTCCCGCGAGCGGCGTTCGCAGAGCAACGTCCGGCGGCGGCGGTGCGCTTATAACAACCGAAACCAGCAAGGCAAAGAGTAATATGTGCGCCAGATGTCTCATTTAATCCGTCGAAAAAAGCTCCAAATCATATAAATCTATTATTATTACATCAAAATGTCAAGTCGCTATAATCATAGCGCTGTTCGGTAAAGGGAAATTGTGCCGGCGCTTTGGAACGGAGCTGAAATTAGTGATTGGAGCTGGCATACACGCCTATGGATAAGTTCTCGGATGTCGTTTTAGGGAACGGTGCCAAGTTTCGTGATGGATTTTGAAATTGCTTGGCGGAGAAACTCCCGCAACCTCTTTGCCCACAATTTATTAGGTCACTTTCGAGGCGCGATTACTGCAGTGCCGACGATTACAGCATGAATTTGACAAAATCGCGTTTATCCAGCGGAATAACAGTTTTGCGAACTTTTGCGCCATCTGGGGATGTCAGTTCGATGGCAATCTCGGCAAATTCTCTGGCTTTGGAATATCCCGCCACGATGCCTCCTACGAGCATAATCTCTTGCTCGGTCGGCTCGCGGTCGAGAGCGGCGAACGGCCCGGGGATATCCACCGTAGTCGCAATCCAGAATGTTCCGGAGAGCCTCTCCAGAATAAGATTGCACTCGGCCTCATCGCGCGCGACAATTAGCTTGATGCCTGACTCCAACCTAAAATGCCGCCCAAATTTGAGGCTCTCCATATCTATCTCGCCGAAATCGGGAGCGTCCTTTAGAAGGTCGTAATACCTTGCCGAGTAGGCCTTTTCTGTGAGCAAACAGCCGCCCGCCGGCGTTGGATAATCTTTGATGCCGAGCTTTTCGGCGAGCGCGAATTGCCGCTTGCGGTTTCTCCCCACGAAATCCAGAAGCTCGTCGCGGGCAATCCAGCCCTCGGTTTCTGGAAGCGTCGGAGGTAGGAGTTTCCCTGATAGCGGGCGAAGCAACACTCCGCGCACTTCGGCTTGTTTCTCTATGAGGTTGAGCGAGTTTTTCACCTGACTCATTGGCCGCTGGCCGAGGACTTCGCCGGAGATGAGGAAATGCCCGTTCATCGAAGATAGGATGCGCTTTGCCCTCCGAAGAACGAAGATTCGGCAGTCACGGCAGGGATTGGCGCCCTTGCCGCGCCCGTGGGCGGGCGTTTTTGTCATCTCGATGAAAGCGTCGTAATCGGAATCGATGATAAGCGGAATCCCAATATCGCGGGCGGCTTTCTTGACTGCGCGGATGCGCTCCTGCGCGGGCGCTCCGGAAAACGGGTGGTGAAAGTGATACCCCACGACCAGAAAACGCCCCAAGTCTGCGATGAGTTTGCTCGCGAGCCTGCTGTCCAGTCCGCCGGAGAGAAGCGCGAGCGCTATTTTTTGCTTTGGTTCAAACACTTGAAGAACATATCGATGAAACGCTCATTTGCAATGGCTTTGAGCAAAAAAGAACAGCTGGTCGTTAAAGGTCTTTCGCCAGCGCGAACATCAGAATTCCCCCTGCAATCGACGCATTCAGCGACTCTGTCGGGCCGGCCATGGGGATGAAGGCCTCGATATCTGCAAGCTCGACAAGCTTCTCGTCCACGCCGGATGCCTCCGCGCCGATAACGAGCATGTCCTTGGTGCCGCGCGGAACGTTCGAAATCGGAATTGCGTGTTCGGAGATATTCCCGATGATGGCGCGGAATCCGGCGGACTTGAACCGCTTAATAACATCGGCGGGGTTGCGGTCGCTCAGCTCGGCTATCGGCACGCGGAAAATCGCGCCCATGGTGCTTCGGATGGTTTTCGGGTTGAACAGCCCCGCCGAGCCAGTGCCCAAAATCATGCCCTTCACGCCGAACGCCTCCGCCGTGCGAACCAACGTCCCGACATTGCCGGGGTCTTGCACGCCATCGAGAAATAGAATGAGGCCGGTTTTGATTTGAAGCAGTTCGCCGAAAATGTCTGCCGGCGTTTTCGAGGGAATTTTCACGCCCCCGGCGACGCCTTGGCTGTTGGTTGTTCGGCAGATTTTTTTCATCTGCGCGTCGGAGACGCTCCAAACGTCGAGGCCGCTTTGCTCTGCGCGGGCGATGATGTCGGCGATTCGCCCGACGCGCTCGTCGCCCTGCCGGACGATTATCTCGCGCATCTCCGCGCCCGCGCGGAAGGCCTCTTCCACGGCGCGGACGCCCTCTACGAGGAACTCTCCGAAGCGCTGATGATATTTACGATCGCCGATTTTGGCGAGCCGCTTGAGCGTGTTTTCGCCGGCTTTCTCCATTATTCTGCCAATCTTTCTAAAAATTCGTCAATGTTGCCTGAAAATTCGCCGCTTCTCACGGATTTCTCGTGAAAATCCACAACCGCGACGGGCTGAATGTCGAGGACTTTCTCGAACGACTCGAAAGTCCCCTTGCCGCCCGAGCCTCGATGCGTGCAGAACAGCGCGACTTCGCGGAATTTGCCCTCGTTCATCGCGAGATAGCTTCGCATGGGCGATGCCATCTTGAACGCCCATACCGGCGTTCCGAGCACCACCAAATCGAAGTTTGCGGGGTCTTCGGTGGGCGGGTTTATCGGCGGAAGGCTCTCCATCAATGCCTCCTTGCCAGCGAGCATATACTGCACCGCGCCATTGCGGTCGCGCTCTTCGGCGATGGCCTCGATTTCCGCGCCAAGCCTCTCCGCGAGGTTTTTTGCGACGGTCTCCGTCACGCCGGTGCGCGAGTAATAGACGACGAGAATTCGCTTCTCGGCCATCGGATTAAACGAGCTTTGCAGTGAGCGAAATCGGCACGCCCGCGAGGGCTTTGGATACGGGGCAGTTGGCCTTCGCCGTTTTTGCGAACTCCAGAAACTTCGCCTCGTCGATTTCGGGGATTTTCGCATCGAGAGACAGCTCGATTTTAGCTATCTCGAAGCCCGCATCGCGCTTGAGAAGTTCGACTTTTGCGCCTACTTCGAGGCTCTCCGGCGGAAAACCGTTCTGCGAGAGCAGTGCCGAGAGCGCCATAGCGAAACAGCCCGCCGATGCCGCGCCAATAAGCTCCTCGGGGTTGGTGGCGTCGTTCCCCTCGAAACGCGATTTGAACGAATATGCGCCCTCGAACGCGCCGCTTCCCGTTTTCATCTCGCCCTCGCCTTCGGGGAAGCGCCCGTGCCATATAGCCTTTGCCGAAGAAATCACGTCGTTCCTTTCTTGATTAGTGAAATTTTCTCCGCCATTCTGTCGATAGCGGATTCGTCAATGTTCGAATAGCTCTCGGATTTTTTCGCGATGATTTTCATCATCAATTTGTGAAATCCGCTGAGCTTCTCCCATGTGATTTCGTCGCCGAAGCACTCTATCGAGACGGCCTTCTCGCGCAGTCTCGATGGGAATGCGCGGTCGATTTGCTCGGTCTTTCGGGGGTCTTCGCGCTCGGCGGCGCACACGAAAAGCCCGATGCGCTTTGGAAGTAGCGCTTTAAGGTTTTCGGCGGAGAAGTTGCGAATCGACTTCTGGATGCTCCCCGCGTATATCGAGCCGCCGATGATGACGTTCTCCGCGCATTCGAGGCACGGCGCGTCGTCCTTCTCGATGTTCACGAGGCGGACATCGCCGCCGATTTTCTCGGCGAGCATTTTCGCGCACTTCTCGACGCTACCGTATTTCGTAGCGTAAATAATTATAGTGGACATTTTCCGCTCCCGCGAAAAGTGTTTTACCTAATGCGCCAGCACGCGAATGCGCTATTTAAAATAGACGATGCGCTTCTCCGCAATGCCTATGCCATCTTCCGCCCGCGCCCGCACAAGATACACGCCGGATGGGAGGTCTGCGGGTGGTTGCCAGATGAAGTCAATTTCGCCGTCATTGCGAGGGCGAAGCCCGAAGCAATCTCCTTTGTATAAAGGCGAAATTGCTTCGTCGTCCTTCGAACTCCTCGCAATGACAGGTTGGCCGCTATTCGCAATGACATCGATGCGCCGCCCCGCGAGGTCGTAAATCTCCA